>JAWCTJ010000048.1:0-10638 GCA_038868255.1 Bathyarchaeia archaeon | reverse complement strand
CCGTCATATAGGGGGTTTACGGTGCAGGGGACTCCTAGCCCCCCGCCTAAGACCCGCCGCCAAAACAAATGAGGCTTGCAAAATTATAAAAGTTTACGTGAGCCTTGAACCAGTTTCATGTGTTCATGCCTCTTATCTTACAGTAAAATTTTCAGTGTCGGAGAAATGTGACTTAATTGGTTGTGCTATTAAGGTTACTTTCAAGCCAGTCCATGTATGGCTTATAACCCTTAACAATCGGTATGGCTATTATCTCTGGAACTTGATAGCTGTGTAGAGTTTTCACTCTTTCAGCAAGTCTGCTGAAGAGGCTTTCCTTGGTTTTCATTAAGATGAGGTTTTCCTGAGCATTGTCTATCCTGCCATGCCACCAGAAAATCGAAAATACAGGACCAATTATGTTAGCACATGCAATAATCTTCTCCTCTAGGAGACTTCGAACGATCTTTTCAGCTTCTTCTCGGCTCGAAACAGTCACCAGAACTATACAATATCGGTTTTTGCTCATCAATACCCCCTTAGTTTCTTATTCAAAATGCATCTTTTTTATCGTTTCGTTAATTCTGAAGCTATGGGAACCATTATAAGCATTAAGAGAGGTGCGATAACAAAAATGGGCCTTGGAACTGTAATCTGTAAAAATGTAACGCCTGAATGTTGAAATGCCCAGATTTGGCAGGGACTTTGTCAAACTATAACATGATAAAAAGGGAGGAAGAAATTTGATATTCTACTCCTTCCTCTTCAGCATTGATATAAAATCGTCTATAGGTATCGCTGGTAAACTCATTATGTTGACTGTTCCACGGGATCCAAGCTCAACAGAAACACGTACAATGGCTTCGTTGTTCGGTGCCTCGACAAAGTTCACAAAATCATAAGGACCTAGCACTGCAAACTGCTGAAGTACCTTAACACCGAAAGCCTCAATTTCCTTATTAACTTCCTTTATTCTGTCAGGCCTTTGCTTGATGGTTTTTCTCCCCTCAGGCGTAAGCGTTGAGAGCAGAATGTACAGTGGCATTTGGTTCCACCTAACATTAAATTGAATGTGCAACCATTTAACCTTTCGCACAGCATGAAAAAGCTAGTTTTCACTGTTCTTTTGCACCTTGTTAACCGAAGAAAACGCTGGCTATTTCATAAAGCCCCAAATTCACAGTCTTCCTCTTACCCACCACATCCTTAAGGGGGACTAAGGTTATCTCGTCACCCTGCAGGGCGACCATGTGGTCAAATATTCCTTTGTGCACATAGTCCATGGCTGCTATGCCATATCTCGTTGCGAGTACACGATCAAAGGCTGTGGGCGGGCCTCCCCTTTGCAGGTGCCCTAGAACAACCACCCTGGTTTCTATGCCGGTGCATCTTTCAATCTCTTTAGCCAGGTAGTAGCCAACCCCTCCGAGGCTTATGTGGCCGAATTCATCTATACGTTCGCTGTAAACTATCTCTTTGCCGCCTTTTGGCTTGGCACCCTCAGCCACCACGATCAGGCTGAAGTTTCTTCCACGCTTCTGCCTACGCTTAATATAATCGCAAACCTCGTTGATGTCGAAGGGCTTCTCAGGTATAAGTATAACATCAGCCCCTCCCGCTAGTCCAGCGTAAAGCGCTATGTGCCCAGTATACCGCCCCATCACCTCAAGGACTATTACCCTATTATGAGCTTCAGCCGTGGTATGAAGCCTGTCCAAGGCTTCGGTGGCTATTGAAACTGCTGTGTGAAATCCAAAGGTGTAATCCGTGCCGACAAGGTCGTTATCAATGGTCTTAGGTACACCAACACACTTAAGCCCGTAACTGGCCATCTTATGGGCGACTGTTAACGTGTCATCGCCACCTATGACGATAACCGCATCTATACCTGCCATCTGCGTGTTCTTCATAATCTGCTCCGGGCCGCCTTCACGTTTGAAGGGGTTGGTTCTGGAAGTTCCAAGAATTGAGCCTCCGCGGGGAAGAAGCCCTGAAATCGCGTCTAGGTCCAGCGGCATAAAGTTCCCATCAAGTAGCCCCCTCCACCCATCTTTTATGCCTAGAATCTGGTCGCCATAACTTTGCATTCCTCTTCTAACAACAGCCCTTATAACAGCGTTTATTCCCGGAGCATCTCCACCTCCACTTAAAACTCCAATCTTCATTTCTTTATCCCCTTCCGATTAAGCCTTTCCCGAACTCCCAAAAAGCCTCATCTTGGCCCTAACTACTTCCTTCATAGTCTCCCTTGCAGGGCCAAGAATCTTTCTAGGATCAAACTCCCTCGGGTTTTTCGCCAGCACCTCACGTATTGCAGCCGTAAACGCCAGCCTGAGGTCAGTGTCAATGTTGATCTTTGTTATGCCCAGTGAGATGGCCTTTTTGATGTGGTCCTCAGGTATGCCTTTAGCTCCACTCAATTCAGCGCCGTACATGGAGGCTTTCTCAATTATCCACTGGGGAACGCTTGAGGCTCCATGCAGCACCAGTGGCACATCAACTCTTTCACGAATGGACTTAAGCCTCTCAAAGTCAAGTTTAGGTTCCCCCTTAAATTTGTAGGCGCCGTGTGAAGTGCCAATGGAAACTGCTAGGGCGTCAACACCCGTCAACTTAACGAACTTCTCAGCCTCCATCGGGTCGGTTAGAATGGCTTCCCTCTCCTCAATAGTTTTCTCCTCCATACCCGTCAACCTTCCAAGCTCACCCTCAACAGAAACATTCTTTGAATGAGCAATTTCCACCACGCGCCTAGTTAATGCAACATTTCCCTCAAAAGGCATGTGTGAACCATCTATCATCACCGAAGTGAAGCCCGCTTCGATGCACTTCTCAACTATTTCCACATCTTCCCCATGATCCAAATGCAAGGACACAGGTTCTGGTAAGTCTTCAGCAGCGCCTCTCACAAGTCTAGATAGATGCTTTATCCCACCGTATTTTATTGCGCTGGGTGTAACTGCAACGATAACGGGTGATTTCTCCTCAGCAGCGGCCTCCACAACCGCGAGTAGACTTTCTAGATTTTGAATGTTAAAGGCTCCAACAGCATAGAATCCCCGCTGCGCCTCTATTAGAATTTCCCTATTTGTAACAAGCAAAGTTATCGCTTTCCCCCAAAATTATCAGTTAATAGAATAAAGAGATATAACTAATAAACATGTCCAATTTTGCGTTAACCCATATTCCACAGGATTATTCGGTTTCAAGCTTGTAGAAGACTTTCATTCCCTTTAAGGTTTCATGAACCTTGTTAGCTAATTGAAGCACATCCATGAGATCAACTTTCCTGCCCCAGTCATAAACGTGGTCGTGGTATCCTCTAAGTGGCTGAAAACCCATAGAACGAAGTTTCTCAACAACCTCTACGGGGCTTGCTCCTTCACTATAAAACCATATGGTCAAGTACGTTTTCATGAGTGTTGTCCCCAGCATTCTTTTCCAACAAATAACATTAAACCCTTTTGGTTTATCCCTCACAGCGTCTGCTCTGACTTTATAGATGCTTCTCTAACCTCATAGGATATGCTGGTGTTATACTTTATATTTGTAAGCTCTATCTCGTTGATTATTCTGCCGACCATTCTTCCAACAACAAGCACTAGAACCCTTAAGCCCCTTAATGCTGCGAGGGCTGAAGCCCTGCTTATGCCGAATTCAATGTCAGCTTTTAACCCTAGCTTGTTCAAAACAGCCCTACCTACAGTGCCCATAACCCCGATTTTGTGGGGCTTAAACTCATTATATAACGTTTTAACCATTTCAACATCAACTGCTCTTGAACCCCCATCATTAATGCTTGGGAGCTTCACAACAAGTATCTTTCCAGTTTCCATTCTAATTCGTCCCTTCAAATCTATTAGTCCAACATCCTCACCTGGATCAGCGTTTGAGATGGTCACGCCATAAGCGGTTTCAGCGCCCTCTTTAAAAGGTACAGCGTATAACACGCCATCTCTCATTTCAAGGTTCACCCTCTCTCCAGCCCTTATTTTATATGAGGCGATGGCTGGCCAAATCCTCTCAAATTTGAGCTCATGCTTGAGACCCCTAACATAGCTTTCGAGGCCTGTCAGATATTCCTCCAGCTTTTTATAGGCTTTTGGCGTAAGCTTATATTGGGCTCGACTTATTCCTGGTTCTAGAAACCCTTCCCTCATAAGTTTCTTAAAGTATTTTGAAACGGCCTGCACTGTTACGCCGAGCGCTTCGCCTACATCTTTCTGTTTTACATGAGGCTGGTTTTTCATGACCTCAACAAGTATCATGAACCTTGTAAGTTCGCCTTTATTCCTCAGAAGATCTACAGATTGGCTTTTCCTAGCCTTTCCCATAATAATCAACCGCAATTAAACTTTTGTTAAGCAAGTTTTATATAACGTTTTGGACGGCTTATCCAGCAGTGATCCATATGCACATCATGGATGGGATATTGTCGCCGCTGTGGAGCGCAGTATGGTTCATGATTGCCGCTCCATTTATAATAGTTGGATTGATCAGAATTGCTAGAAAGCGCCGGGAAAACCCTGCCTACATGTCGTTGCTAGCGCTGATGGGCGCCACAATATTCATCGTTTCAGTTTGGCATATACCTGTACCGGTAACTGGCTCATGCTCCCACCCCTGCGGAGTAGCCCTCTCAGCAATAATCGTAGGCCCCTTCGAAAGCGCAGTGCTGGCTTTCATAGCGCTGTTTATCCAGCTATTCCTAGCGCACGGCGGCATAACCGCTTTAGGAGCAAACACTTTTTCAATGGGTATTGTTGGTGGATTTTTGGGTTATGGTGTCTATCTGCTGCTAAGGAAAGTTAAGACCCCGCTTTGGGCTGCAGCTGGCATAGCTGGCTTCATCGGCGACCTCATGACATACGTGACAACCGCAGGTCAGATTGCGCTTTCACTGCATCCTGAGGAACCTATGCTCTATTGGGGTCTTTTTTCAGCGGGATTCCTGCCTACACAGGTGCCCTTGGCCATCATAGAGTTCGTGTTGACGGCTGCCGTTGTGAGGTACGTAGCCACAACCAAACCTGAGATGCTTGGAGGCTTGAGATAGCATGGACAAATTTACAAAGTATGTACTCATAGTCATGGTGGTAGCAGTATTAGGCATGGTTGCAGCGACTTACATTGGAGTATTTGTCTTCGGAGGCAACATGGAGACAAAATACGTTACAATCATCGAGGAGCACGCTGAGGAACTTGGCTTGAGCTTCTGGCATCCCGTTGAGCTCAGTGAGGAAGGCGAGTATATAGCGTTCACCTTAGCTGGCGCTGCAGCCGGCTTTGTCATAGGCTACCTTATACCACCGCTCTTCGAGAAGCCTAAATCCGCCGAGAAAGAGGAGGAAAAGCTTCATGATTGAGTGGCTGATGGGAGACCCACTTGTTGGAATACTAACTACCATAAGCTTCTTCCTGTTCCTACTGATTGGACGTAGTGTTCGGCTAAGGCAAATGAGGCGCGGCAAATAACCATGCATAGCCTTCACTTGAACTTCGATGAGCCTCAAGCATCTGAAAGCCCGCTTAGGAAGGTGGATGCCAGATTAAAGATCGTATGTACCGTAGCAGTTATTTTCAGCATTTTAGCTTTATCTCACTGGCATACGGCTCTAGCGGTCTTCGTAGCCTGCATATCTATTGCGTTATGCTGCAAAGTGCCATTAAAGCACTATTTCAAAAGTCTAATTTACCCATTCTACATAATCGCAGTTGTCTCAATAATTCAGCCCTTCACTTATGGCTCCACAGCGATTGCAAGAACCCCCATTTTTTCGCTTCCCATTTTTGTTGAAGGTGTATGGTTTGGTATGCTCATTTTCAGCCGATGCCTCGCAGCTGGAGGCGTACTGGTTCTTATAATCCAGACAACACCCATTATTGAGGTTATTGGGGCATTGGAATGGTTTCATGTGCCATCTGTGCTTTTGGATACGGCTCTGCTAATGTTCCGTTACATTTTCGTAATTTCAGAAGAGGCTGAAATCATCCACCGAGCCCAGCAGTCACGGTGCGGCTACTCAAAAAGCGTAGGCTACCTTGGAAAGCTTAGAAATTATGGCACACTCTTCGGCATGCTTCTCGTGAGAAGCTACGAACGCGCTGTGACTGTGGGCAACGCTATGGTTTCTAGGGGATACAGTGGGGAAATGAAACTGTTCACTTTTGAAAGCAAGCCGTTGACATTTCGCGAAATATTATATGGGCTAATCTTAATTTTAGCTCTAATCCTTTTATTAATGGTTGACTGGCTATTAATGGGCTAATATGGACATTAAAAGGGGAGCCTGCAAACCTTTGAGTCACGTTATCGAAACAATCAACTTGTGCTATACATATCCGGATGGAAGTAAGGCGCTGGAAAACGTAAACTTCGCAGCTGGGAAGGGTGAAAAAATAGCTATACTTGGACCTAATGGGGCTGGAAAATCAACTCTTCTTCATCATTTTAACGGGTTGCTTATGCCGACAAGCGGCAAAGTAAAAGTTCTAGGACAAGAGATTTCAAGGGTGAACCTGGACTTTGTAAGACAGAAAGTAGGCCTAGTATTCCAGAACCCTGATGATCAACTCTTCGCGCCTACTGTTGTTCAGGACATCGCCTTTGGACCTAGAAACCTAAGATTATCAGCGAATGAAATTGAAGAGCGTGTCAAATGGGCCATTGAGGTTATGGAACTGCAGGGGCTTGAACATAAGTCTCCCCATAAGCTTAGCCATGGCCAGAAGAAGCGCGTCGCCATAGCCGGCGTGTTAGCCATGAAACCGGAAATAATTGCATTGGACGAACCCACAGCGAACCTTGACCCGAAAACCGTCAACAAAATCCTTGATTTGCTACTGAAGCTTAACAGAGAACTAGGATTAACAATAATCATTGCAACCCACGATGTGGACTTCGTGCCGCTTTGCACGGACAAAGCCTACATCCTAAACCGTGGAAAAGTAGCTGCTGAAGGCCCCCTAAGAGAGGTTTTCTCAAACACGGAAACCCTTAGAAATGTGGATCTCCGACTGCCAAGAATAACCCATCTTTTCGAAATATTGAAGGTGAAGGATAACCTCCCAGTGGGCGATATGCTACCCCTGACCATAGGTGAGGCGAGAAAAGAAATCCATAGACTGCTCGGCAAACAAAACTTGCATAATAATGTTCTTATGCCCAGTAAAGCATAAGACGGGGAGGGGCTTTAACCCGTTATTGCCTAAAGGGCGCTTATACTTGTTGTTTCTTTTAACCCTAGAACTTGCGGCGTATGTGTGTTCAGTTTTAGGCGAAGAGCCGGGATAATAATTCATGGAAATAGCATATCTCAAAGCTATTGTGATGTCCGTTTGGGTAATGTCTACGGAAACTTGGTCGCGGGGAATAACGTCATGTGCAACCGTATAGGATTCGATGAATGCGAAACAATAAAGCAGTTTTTCGGCTTGTCCCCATCCTTAAACATTAATTATGCCCTATCTTAATAGAATAATCGTTGGAGGATTCCAGCTTGTGCTTGAATAAAAATGCTGGAGAAGGCAGGGGAGGAGTGATTAAGGTTAGGAGTTGGGTTGAGTTTAAGCAGTTGGCTGAGAGCCTAAGACCAAAAGCTATAGTCTACAATATCGAGCAAGATGGCCTATCGCCGAAAAGGGAACTAACCAACCTGAGACTTATACTGCCCGCCGGACCTGCATACTACGTTATGATAGATTCCTCAAGGGATGGTGAAAGGCTTAGAGAGACAGGTATCCCGCTGCGGAGAGATGCTAAGGGAAACCGCTACTTAGAAGAGGAAGACGTAATGAAATTCTTGAAGGAGCAGTTTAAACGTGAAGATCTGCTTCTCTGCTCCTACTGGACAATATAAGCATAAATTTTCTATTTTGTACATTCCATTTTTGATCTCGCTCTATACGCTCTTCCTTTAAGTTCGCGTGTCCCGAAAGTTTTATACATTCTATGCAGAGCTGATCAGCCGTAAAAGTTTCGCAGCTTTAGGAAAACAACATTTGTGAAAGGTGAGAATTAAATCTACGCATGCGAGAAATACGAAAATCTCGGGGGTAAACTTTATTTTTCTCCATATGTTACGAAGATTCTCGGAGGGGGTTCTGATGAAGAAGCGTCAGCGAAAACCCTCAGACATAATCGAGGAATTTGACCTTAAAATGATAAAAGAAGCCCTAAAGCTTGACAGAAAACGCAAAGTAGACTACGTTATTTAACCTCCTCACTGAAAATAAATACCTTTGCATCTTCTGAAACTGCTTTCTCAACACTTAAATTCTAATTTTTGTCTTATAATTGATAAATCTAAAATAACTTGAAACCCTAGTGTTTATAGGGGTTTTATGTCTGATTATCCGTATATTCTGAATACAGGCAGACTGAAGAGTTTCCTCGAGTTGATACCTCGAATAGGCGTTCCTGATAAGATAACAGTGCAGACTCTCCCGAGGCTTGGCTACACGAGTGAGAACGATCGCCCAATAGTGAAAATACTCAAGTTCATAGGCTTTATTGACTCCGACGGCGTTCCCACGCAGGATTACATGAACTTCAGAGACACTAGCATTGCTGGCGTGGTTATGGCAAAGGTCCTTAGAAGGGCTTATTGCGAGCTTTTCAATGTTTATCCAGATGCTTACAAAAGAGACGATGAAACTCTAAAAAACTTCTTTAGACCAACTACACGGGCAAGTGAACAGGTAGTTGAGCGTATGGTTGATACTTTCAAGGCGTTATGTAGCTATGCAGATTTTGAAACTTCAAAAGAGGCTGAAACCTTAGAAGCAGCTGCAAAGATTATGGAACTTAGGACGGCGCCCAAAAGTATCACTTTGAATATAAACATTAACTTAAATTTACCTTTGACAGACGATGGCTCAGTTTATGATAAAATCTTCAAGTCCATCAGAGAAAATCTCTTTTCAATGGTTAAAGAGCAATCAACTTAAATGCTTATTCTAATTTTGCTCTTCATGATCATTACGCCTCTCTTAAGTAATTACGTCATAGCCTCTTGAGGTTACCATTTTACCGTCTATTATTTTGGTTTTAGAGTTTCCAACAATTATGGTGGTTGCCATATCTATTTCGTGGTTCATCATTTCTCTTAGAGTGGTTATCAAGGCCTTTTCACCCTGTCTTCCCACTTTCTGCACTATTCCTACAGGTGTGTCTACACCTCTATATTCCAGCAGTATCCGATAAGCCCTGATCATTGGCTCTTGTCGAGTTTTGCTCTGCGGATTGTAGAGGACTATCACAAAGTCGGACTCAGCCGCTGCCCTAAGCCGCTCCTCGATCTCGCTCCAAGGCGTCAAAATGTCACTTAGGCTTATCACTGCGAAGTCGCCCATTATGGGCGCACCTAACTTTGCAGCGCCAGCCGTGGCTGCTGTCACACCTGGAATAACCTCTATAGGAATATTCGCGCCTTCAGCTTCGGCAACTTCTAAAACTGGTCCAGCCATGCCATAAACCCCTGCATCCCCGCTGCTTATGACTGCTACACGCTTATTATCCAAGGCCTTTTTGACAGCTATTTTGGCTCTCTCAATCTCCCCACCCATTCTCCCTGCGATAACCTCAGCCGTGGGCTTGATCAGAGGTTTTATAAGATCAACATAGGTTGCATATCCCACTATAACGTCGGCGCTCTCTATTTCCTCCTTAGCCCTTATGGTTATATGCTCCACAGAGCCTGGGCCGATGCCAACTACGGCTATTCGGCCTCCGCCACCGCTACTGTGACTCTTCCCATTTTCACCTTTCTCAGTATTAATCGTGCCTTCCCTCCTGCAGCTATAAGAGCTGCTCTCTCGCAGACTCCGCCCACCCCTATCCTCCTTCTAACCGCCTCCGCATCCGGCGAAAGATCCCTGTGATCGAATTCACGTAAAGCATCCACGCTTATGAACTGGATGGGCAGGTTAAGCCTATTTCCCGCGTCGGCAATGCCCTCTGAATCTCTTTTAATGTCAACTGTTGCCAATTTCAGCGCGAAAGCCGCCGGGACACCAGCCATTTCCAAAGCTCTGTTAACAGCCTCTGAAACCTCCTCGGCGCATACCTCCTTTCTAGCACCAATCCCTACGACGATAGCTTTGGGCTCAAGCACAGCCACAGGTCTTGGAAAATTCCTAAGAACCTTTAAGGCTTCTGACCCATCTCGGGTAACTAGGATACCGCCATCGAACTCCTTCAAGATTCCCAATGCTCCATCAAGGCTTTCGGCAACTCTAACCCCATAACCGCAGACGCTTCCTGGAACCTTCTGGTTGCTGAAACCCGAGAAGGTAACCACTATCTCCCGCCCATCCACAATCAAAGCGTTAACGTCCACAAGGCTCTTCGGGTTTACTATTTTACAGTGTAGGCTTCGGGCAACCTCCTCAACGCTTTTTCTCCCAACAACCTCAGAGGCTGTTGTGATCACCGCCATGGCTCCTATTCCATCAGCTATGAGCTTGGCAAGCTGGTTGGCTCCACCGTAGTGTCCTGAAAGAAGGCTTACGGCGAACCGGCCGGAGACATCTACGCAGACAACCGCGGGATCACTTAGTTTCCCGCCAAGTAGGGGTGCAACGGCCCTTATTAATATGCCTGCTGCCATAACCCCTACAATCGCGTCAAACTCGCTGAAAATATGCTTAATTTCCTCG
>JAWCTJ010000047.1:0-10675 GCA_038868255.1 Bathyarchaeia archaeon | reverse complement strand
AATGTTCCCAACCATTATTTTGGTTCCTAGACTTAACACTTCCTTCAGGGTTTCAGCATCAGAAGCCGCGCAATAAACTTCAGGAACCTCCTTAACAACGTCCTGCTTGAAGCCGCCTATCGTTATCATGTATCTACAACCAAGCTTCTCGACAATGTCCAGAACACACCCGCATAATTCATACTGCCCAAATACTGTTAGAGCCTGAGTGTTACCGTACCATATTATTAGATCTCGGCCGCCATTCACGCCTTTACAGTAGTAAAGCTCACTTTTAGGTGAAAGAGGTTCTCCGTTCTTTGTTGTCACAGAAAGATCTTGAAAGGATGCTGAAAGTATTCTTGCGAAGCGTTTAGCCTTCAATTCACGAATAAGATGCAACGCCACTATGTTAGCTACGAATCCTATTCCAGGCAGCCCCTCTATGAGGATTGGATTGTTGAGAATTGGCTTTTCCTCGATTTTCACAGTGCAGGCCATCTCTTGAACCTCTAACATAAATGGGATACTCGAGATATAAGCTGCTTGTTCAAAGCGCTTTCATTCTACATTTTTATAAATATGTTTCACTGATTTTGTTTGGATCTTACTATGAGTTTTGAAGTTAAGGACAGAGACATGCTTGGAAGAATTGGAAAACTTCGAACTAAAAGCGGAACAGTAGAAACTCCCTTACTTTTTCCAGTTATAAACCCCAATCTGCAATTTATATCTCCGAAGGAACTTAAGGAGGACTTCGGCTTTGATGCTTTGATAACGAACGCCTACATACTTAAGAAACACTTTCAAGATCAACCTGCTGAAAAGGGCATACATGATTTTTTAGATTTCGAAGGAATCATAATGACTGATTCTGGAGCTTACCAGATCCTGGTCTACGGAGGCGTAGAAGTAACTCCTGAAGAGATTGTCAAATACCAAGAACAAATAGGCGTGGACATAGCCACAATTCTGGACTGGCCTACAGGCTGGAACATCAATAGAAGCCGTGCTGAGTACACGGTTGAGGAGACACTTAGAAGAGCCGAGGATTTCTTTAAACTTAGAACGAGGGATGACATTATCTGGGTTGGCCCTGTTCAGGGTGGACGCTTCTTAGACCTTGTAGTTAGATCAGCCACTGAAATGGGCAAGCTTCCCTTTCAAATCCATGCCCTGGGCAGTCCTACAGAAGTTATGGAACGCTATCGGTTTGACGTCCTCGTGGACATGATAATGACCGCGAAAATGAACTTGCCCATAAGTAGACCGCTTCATCTCTTCGGCGCCGGGCACCCCTTCATGTTTTCTCTGGCTGTGGCGCTTGGATGCGACATGTTTGACTCTGCTGCGTACGCTATTTATGCCAGAGATGGACGATACATGACTGAAGGAGGAACGATCAGGCTTGAGGAGTTAGAGTATTTTCCATGCTCATGTCCTGAATGCCGGAATAAGACGCCTAAGGATATCGTCGAAAAACCGGTGGGTGAGCAGCGGATTTTCCTAGCGAGGCATAACCTCTACGCATGCAATTCTGAAATCAAGCGTATAAAGCAAGCGATAAAGGAGGGGAGACTTTGGGAGCACCTTCAACTTAGAGTCCATGGGCACCCATCCCTACTACAGGCATTAAAAAAACTGCGCAGATATGAAACATTTATAGAAAAACACAGTCCCATAGCTAAGCAGAGTGGACTATTCTTCTATAGTTCACTGGATCTAGTCCGCCCAGAGGTTGTACGCCACCGAAAAAGAATTATTGAAAGGTATACCCAACCGCATGAAGTCAAGGTTCTTCTTATAATGCCTCAAACGAGGACCAAGCCCTTTCATAATACAGAGACCTATAAGAAGGTGATCAGGACTCTTGGTGAAAACCTTGGAGATGACGCTGAAAAAGTCCACATCTGCTTTTATGCGGCTCCCTTCGGCATTGTCCCAGAAGAGCTTGACGATGTCTATCCCCTTTCACAGAACGAGTGCGCATTACCACCGGATAAGGAAACAGTGGAGTATGTTGCTTCGCAAGTAGCTGAGTACATAAGCCATACAAACTATGAAATTGTGCTTTTCGTACATGATTATGAAAATTGGGGAGACACGGTCCTTAGGGCTTCTAGGAAAGCGTGCTTGAAGAGGGGCGCTAGATTTAAATATTACAGTGATAAGGAGATGTGGATTAAAGCTATGACTGCATTCTTAAAAAGAGCCATGTCGAAGGTTTAGGCGATTTAAGTTGATTAAGGCAGATCTGCACATTCACACATTGTTTTCGAATGACTCTTCCATACACCCGAAGACTCTTGTGGAGCAACTTTATGCCCATCCCTACATTAAAGTAGCCGCCATAACAGACCACAACACCGTTAAGGGCTTCCATAAGGTTAAAGACCTCGCCTCGGCATACTCCGATATAACCATAATTCCCGGAATCGAGATTACTACGGTGGATGGTGATTTGATCATTCTTGGAGTTGCTGAGGTTCCTCCGGAACCATGGACCGTGGGGAATGTGATTGATTTCGCACGGGACGCTGGAGCGCTGGTTATAGTTCCCCATCCCTATAGGGAATATGGTTTAGGAGATGCCGCTAGGAACTACAGGTTCGACGCTGTGGAGGTTCTTAATGGCGGAAGTACAGATCACGTTAACGCGATGGCTGAGAACCTGGCTAGGGAGCTCGGGATCCCAGGTGTAGCTGGAAGCGACGCCCACAAACCAGAGGAACTCTGGTCGGTTTACACGGAAATTCAAGCCTCAACAAGTTTAGATGATATTCTCGAGGCTATCAGGAAGGGGTTGGTTAGAGTTGCAAGGTTCGGGAAGTCAATACGTTTTTAAAATTGCATGCAAATTTAAAGCGTTAATGATGGATGGGGAAAATGGGGTCGCTTAAGATAAAATTTCTTGGCGGGACACGTGAAGTTGGCAGATCAGCCTTATCTGTCAGCACAGATAAGGCACAAGTCCTACTGGATTATGGTGTAATGCTGAATCATGAACCTGGATTCCCAATGCACGTTCCGCCTAAGGAGGTTGACGCAGTAATACTTGGGCATAGCCACCTTGATCACTCTGGTGCTATCCCGATATTTCACATTCAAGGCAACAAACCAGTATACACAAACAAGCTTACGGCGGAGTTGAGCCAGCTTTTGATTTCAGACTTTATACATCTTTCCAGTTACTATCTGCCATACGAGTATCTTGAACTGAGAACTATGATGAGGAACATCAAGCATTTGGATTACGGCGTCCAAGAAACTATTGGAGATATTACTTTCCAGCTTCTTAACGCTGGACACATCCCCGGCAGCGCTCAAGTACTCATAGAAGCAGAGGGAAAGCGAATACTTTACACAGGAGACTTTAATCTCATAAATACGAGGCTTCTAGAAGGGGCAAAAATGGATTACGGGGATATAGACGCTGTCATGATGGAAAGCACCTACGCTAACGAGGATCATCCAGACCGTGCCGAGCTTGAGAAGCGTTTCGTGGAGGATGTTACTGATGTTGTGGAAAGGGGAGGTACAGTTCTAGTTCCAGCATTCAGCATAGGGAGAGCACAGGAGATTCTATGCATATTAGATGCTTATCACTTTGAATACCCCATTTATATGGATGGCATGGCAAGGGAAGCAAGCAGAATCATGATGAATTATCCAAAATTCTTAAGGGATCATAAAGCCTTTATGAACGCTGTTCACTCGGCGAATTGGGTTGAAGGATGGCGGGACCGTAGAAAAGCCACTAAAACCCCATGTGTGATAATTTCTCCTGCAGGCATGCTTAAAGGCGGTCCCGCTGCTTTCTATATTTCAAAGATTGGGAAAAAAGCCAATAATGCTGTATTCCTCGTTAGTTTTCAGATTCCAGGCACTCCGGGAAGGGAACTGCTGGAAAAGGGAGTATGTCTAATAGACGGTAAAGTTAAGAAGGTAAAAGCTAAAGTGGCGCACTTCGACTTTTCATCCCATTGTGGCGCTAAGGAATTGAAAGAGGCTGTAAAGAGGATAAATGGGAAAACAAAGTTCTTTATTATGCACGGAGCTGAAGGGAACTGTGAGTACCTATCTAAGTGGATAAGGGATGAGGCGGGATTCGAGGCTGTGGCACCCAAGCCCGGAGACACTTTTGAGGTTTAATGATGCTCATCGGAATTCTAAGAATAGGAAAAGTTGACTTAGAAGTTTTGGAGAGAATAAAAGAAAACCTTAACGATGTTTTCCCAGATACAGAGTGCCGCATTATTCCAGAGGAGACGCCGCTACCACAAGAATTCTTTGACGCTAAAAGAATGCAGCATCGTTCAGACATGATTCTAAGCCTAGTACATGAGTTTGCTGAGAAAATGGAAAATGTGCATAGAGTTTTGGGCGTTGTAGATGTTGACATTTTTGTTCCAGGGATGAATTTTGTTTTTGGGCAGGCGGAATGCCCAGGCAAGGCCGCAGTGATTTCGCTATGGAGGCTTAGACCGGAGTTTTACGGTGTCCAGGAGAACATGGACACCCTTGTTGAAAGAGGCACAAAGGAGGCGGTGCATGAGCTTGGGCATACTATTGGTCTGGAGCACTGTGATAATCCCTTCTGCGTAATGTATTTCTCGAACTCCATATTCGAGACTGATAGGAAGAAAAGCTTATTCTGCTGGAAGTGTTACGTGAAGATTCAGAAGTTTTTGTTTGCGCTGATGGGTGAAGGTCTTGGAAAAAGAAACCTTCAAAGCTAGGCCCATTTATCTTGCGCCAATTTTGGCCAGCCTAATTTGCGGGTTCCTATGCACATATATACTGAAAGCTTCTTATACGCAGCCACCGCAAAGTGTCCCATTTCCCGACAGTCCTTTGGGTTCTGTTGGAAACGCATTTTACTTTGTAATTCTGGTTGGACTAGGAGCTACAATAATATTCGTACTTCTCAGGATTAGACGAGGTAAGCTTGTCTCCATATTGACCGGCGCTGCGCTTACAGTGGCCTTTTTTCTTCTGTCCTTTGTATACTTATCAGCCATGTTTTCATTATTTTCTGTGCACAATTTTTGGGTCGCCACCGCCGCGTCCACATTCACTACTGGGGTAGCATGCTACACTATTCTAAAGACAAGTAGCGGATTAGGCAACGTTTTAATTGTAATTTTAGGAGGAGCCCTTGGAGCCTTTTTAGGCGTGACTATACCGACTCTAAGCGTAATTTCGATTCTTTCACTCCTAGCGATTTATGATATCTACGCGGTTTACCGGGGTGCTGTGGGAAAGATAGCCCGTTATGGGCTTGAGCATCTCAGGGGTCTTGTCCTATCTTTTAGAGATACTCAAGTGGGACTAGGTGATCTCGCCTTTTACTCTATGCTTTTAGGATGTATGCTTATGAACTTCGGACTGTACCCGTGCCTAGCTTCTATCGTCGGCATTCTTTTAGGATGTTTTTTGACCTTTAAAATGCTTGAGAAGAGAAGTATTTTCCCGGGGCTCCCTCTTCCAGTAGCCTTTGGGTTGTTCTCAGGATTTTTAACCCTGCTGGTTCGGAGCCTTTAAGCTTGACAGGATAAGTTGAGCATTATTTACATCCACAGTTATTATTCTGCAGTTCTTGAACTCCCTTGTTTCACCTATAACATCCCTAACCATAACCTTCTCATCATATGCCTTGGCGTAAACTACGTCTCTGAAAACCTCTTCACCATCTAATATCACTTTAAACTCGCACATGCCCTGTCTCCAAGCACACGATGTATTAAAATATTTTATAAAACCTTTTGTATCGGTATATGTGTCAACAATCATTCCTCTAAGCCCAAGCATGGAAAGATGAAACTCATGGATAAAAATTCTGCTGACGATGGCCCAGTACAGAATATATTTCAGCTGCTTTCAGAAACTGTTGAGAAAGAGCGTAGAAAAAGAAGAGAAGAGCTATTAGCCCCATTGGGTGTGAAGGAGTTTTTTGTTAATGGAAGCATATTCATTGACAAGCGGATATGCAGAGGTGTGGACTGTAAACTTTGTATAAAGGCTTGTCCAACAAATGCGCTTTACTGGAAAAGTGGAGAAGTTAAAGTAGCGGAGGATCTCTGCATCTATTGTGGTGCATGCGTGCTGAGCTGTATAGTAGATGATTGTATAAGGGTTGAGAGGAAAAGGGCTACGGGAGATGTTGAGCGCTTCAGCAGACCAAGAGATGTTCTATTACTTCAACATGGCATTAATGCGAAGAAGCGTTTCGAAAGGGTTAAGGCGTTATTTCCCACATTTGAAAATTACCTGAAGAGGTATAGGCCTTCGATGGCGCCGTGATTCTGAAAAGCATGCTAGTTTTAGGCTTAAAATTAAATGGAGAGGATCAGATTACTTTTGCGCTTGCCATTTTTCCTGTATGAATCTCGGGATTTCAGAGGAGTCTCTCGGTCCAACTAGCACCTGCCACCCTGTTAATTCTTCTATTTCACCGCTGAGGCGTGATGCCTTTCCAGGAATTATGAGTTTGCGGTGCTTTACTTTGTCTTCAACACCTGAAGCTTTCAGGGATTCAGCCACTTTCTCGGCTGTAAGTTTTCTTCCTGCAACACCACTGTCCACAGCCGTGCCTTCAGTGTCCACCACCAGCAGGTAGGCGTTTATCTTCGCAGATTCTATGTCTGAGGCCACGGTGTAATAGGTTAGAGCGAAGTTTGTAGTGAACATTACTGGCGAGTTCTCATCAGGAGTTCCGAAGACCCTTAGCCCAGGCTCTACAGCCACAGGCTTCCGAGGATCCGTGTATATGCTTTGGCGGAGTATTATGTTCGGCAGTAGCGCCCATCCATCGATGCCGTGCATGATGAGCACATCAGCATAACGCACTATCAGCATTGCCGCCAGGCAGGCTTCACGCCATGCAGCGATCTCCTTTGCTAGGCTGGAGCTTTCCATCCATACGGTCATAGGAACTCCGAGAAGGGGAAAGCCGAGAAGTTCATCCCCATACTTGCAGGCGCTTCTTCTTATCATGGTAAAGTTGTTTAAGGTGTCTGCAAGTCCCTCACCGTGCATCGTTCCAGGATCAAGTACAAGGTCTTCAACACCATATTCAAGCAGAGTTTTAACCAGCGACTTTAGAAGTTTAATGTCGTTTGGGGCAAAAACCGTTACTGGACAGTTGTACATTAAGGCGAGATCGGCTATTTCTTTCCAGTTGTCCTTTGTCGCCGCGTATAGAAGTGGTCTTGCGGTGGGTATGGCCTCAAGGCCTGCCTTTAGAACCATGGGGTTTAGGGAGCAGAGGATAAGCGGGAGCTTCGTGTTTTCATGAACCTTTTTAACGGCTGCCTTGAATCTTTCAGGGTTGTTTGAGGTTGAGCGCACCGCAAGCATATCCAGCCTTAGAGTTTGGCCAATATGTTCATATTGGAAGTTTTCCGTCCGCCTTATCCTATCCATTATTTCTTCGTCCGTCATTTCGTCAGTTATGTCTATGGATATGGATGTGGGATTAAAGTATGTGAGTTCATGACGGTACATTACAAGTTTTCCGCCGATTTTGACTGCTCTTTCGCCTGCTCCTATTATGATTTCCTTAACTGCTGGTTTCAGCATATCCTTGAGCTGTTTGTAGGTGCTTGTATACTCCTTCTTCAGGAGAGGCTTGCAGTTTTCTATGGGAACTTCACGGTTAACAAGTTTGGTGGCGAAGGCCATGCAGTTGTCGAATCCGCATTCTTTGCAGTTTGTTTTTGGGAGGAGTTTGTAAACATCTATTGGGCTTAACTCTTTAACGCTTGACCTGGGTTTTTGGCTCATAGGTGAATCCTCCGATCTAAAGTTTCATGGAGACCCATTCAGCCAGCTTCTCGGATTTTCCAGCTCCGTATCCCGTCATGAGCTGGCGTATAACATCCTTAACTGTCTTAACAGCTGCAGGATGCATCATCATGAAAAGATCCACACCGGCAAGCAGCAGGGTTAAGGCCGTAACAACTTCCCATAGGGGACCTCTTAGCTCTCTGGGCTCCCATTCAGGAGGTAGCTTCAGCCAAGCTTCTCTGGCTGCCCAGGCATTGGTTGTCCCTGAGGACATGGGATGAGCCAGTTCCTGATCACCCATCAGAGCTGCAAGCCTAGCCCTCTCGATATTTGTGAAAGAGTAGTCCAGCCCATAGCCCAGAGCTGCCGTTGTCAGGTCCATCACTATGTCTTCCCTTGGCAGATAATCATAGAGTTTGCGGTTCAGTTCTCTTGCGAGGTTAAGATCCATAGGTGTGAAAGCTAAAACAGCATGTCCGTGCTTCTTTATGAATTTGGCACACCTTTCTACATCCATGTCTCTCGTAACAGAGCTTATTAGGAAGCGTTCTCCAGCGAATGTCTCAGCAACGGCTTCGAAGACGTCAGCGTCCTTAGTAGGGTCGCCGCAGCCTCCAATCACGAGGGGAACGTCAACAGCTTGAGCTACTTCCTCAACGGTTTTCACAGCCTCTTTTGGTGAGGCGTTCTTCTGCAGGGGATCCACGCTTATGAGGTGTATTGTAACGAGGTCAGCGTCAAACTTTTCAACGGCTAGTTTAGCCCAGGCTGCAGGATCACCCATAACGTCCTTAACATGCATCTTTACGGCTTTGGGAAGCGGAACCTCCATGTCGAACACGTCGATGGAGATCACGGGAGGGTTAGGGGTTGGCTTCTCAAAAGTGTAGAATGGAGGTGTAGTTTCACCTCCAATGGTAACCGTTTTTCCCCTGGTGCCTCCCTCGTTTTTCATCGCGCCAAGTTTTACTTCGCTGACCTTGCCCGGATAGGACTCTACTGGAGGAGTGAACTCTGTTTCAATGAGCTTTACTGGTTTTGCCGCGGCGGGAAGCGCTGTTTTAAATGTTGGAGGTGATGTGACAGCACCCGGCTGGAGCCAGATTTCAAGGTCCCCTACATTCATTTCAAAATCTTCAAGCTCTATTTCCTGAAGTTTAGCCAGAAGCTCCATGAGACGGGGGCTTAGTTTAAGCCCCATGAGTTCTCTTTTTTCGTCCAAGCATTTCACCCTTTCTCGGACTTCTCGCTTTTGAATGTGCGGATTATCACTTTCTTGGCGTATATTTTTGCGTCTTTGAGTATTATTTTGAAGCCTCCTGCTGTGATGGGCAGGGTTGCAGCCGTAACTACAGGCGTTGATGGAGCCTCAACTTCAACGGCTTCAGCTTCTTTTGCTTCAGAGGGCGCGATCTCAGCGGCGACAGCCTCTTCTTTCCAGCGCTGCACCACCGGGTGATTTTTGGCCTTGAGGAAGGCCTTAAGCTCATCAATTGTTTTGGCGTCTTCCTCTGTAGCTATTTTGTCCACGAGATCTGCTGGAATGAAATTCTTAACGCGTTCCTTTATTTCTTTAGGCATCCATACAACGCGGCTGTATCCGCCGTCAGCCTGGAGAAACTTTTGGGAGCGCATGTATTCTATGGATATGCCGTGGAACCCGTCTACCTGCCGGCCACCGGCTGTTGAGTCTGCCAGTGTAGAGAATGGGAGACCGTTAACTGCCACGTCAGAGTAGCCTCTGTGGACTATGCCGATTCCGTCAACCTCAGGGATGTAGAATGCAACGCCCTCGAAGCAGCCGCATGAAGTATGCGGATAACCGAATGCCGTGTATAACCATACCCTTGCGACCTCGCCCATGGTTCTTTTCTTTACGGTTTCGTTGACGCCTGAGTATTCTCCTTTGACTGGATCTAGAAGCTCACCTTTTTCTATCTCGAAAACGGGGCCCTTCGGATCTATGCTTGCTGAGGCTCTACCGTCAAACCAGCTTATGGCTCCACAGTTGGAATAGCGTTGAGGTGTTATAACACAGCAGTGGGTTGGGGCGAATGATTGGCAAAGGACACAGCCGTAAAATTTGTCCACTTCCTCATCCTTAAGCCCTCTTGCTTTAGCGTCTCTTGCCTCGTAGATCTTTAAGGCTTCAGGATAGATTTCCCTAATTTTCTCAGGGTCCGTTATGAAGGTTATCTGGATCTTCTCGACTATGGGAAGCTCGCTTTTGAAAAGCCTATGCAGCACTTTACCCAGATACTGAAGAGTGTTGAAACCCTTTTGGAAGGATTTCTTGCTTAGGCGTATCCATATGTCATAGCGTTGGTTCACATGCATGAAGCCCTCAACGTAGTTGCAGTATTGGTGGATGCGCCTCTCGATCACGCCCTCTAATTCAGGATCAAGTTTCGAACCCGCTACTTCGATGTATATTCCGAAGGGGTAGCTTTTGCCTTCCTCCATGTCTTTCAGATCTGGCCCTATTATTGTTATTTTTCCATCCTCGACCTCCTGTAGTCCTTTGACACGGACCAGTTCGAATTTTTCTTTTACGTTTGGTCCGCCGAGCTCAACGTACATGTCTTTTCTGCGGATTCTTTCGCCCTCGTAGACTACGCCTACGTCTACAGGTATATCTTGGAACATTGACATGTTCTCATTTTCCTCCTTCAAATTTTTCAAGAATGACTTTAAGGTTCTTCACCCATTCGTTATGTGAAAGGTTTGGAAAAGACCAGCTTGCATGGGGGTGATAAACGTTATCTAAGGTTATAGTTTTAAGGTTGGAGGCGAAGTGTTTGAGGCCGGATAGTACCGTCCATTCCATGTAGTAATGAAGTCCCACGAAAAGGGCTAGATCATGTGGGCCTTTGCCGTCCACCCCGGGCCACGATGGATCTTTAAGTCT
>JAWCTJ010000046.1:0-11174 GCA_038868255.1 Bathyarchaeia archaeon | reverse complement strand
TTCTATTGTGCCCTTAAACTCCATTCCCACCTCTTTAAGGTAGCCATTGATTTTCTCTCGAAGTTTCCTATCCTCCTTTAATGCCTTATTTGTCTCATTAAGGCTGCAGGAGCAGCCGTTACACAGGGTCATCATGTTTAAACCTTCCCTTTCAGCTATGCATAGGTTTCTGGCGGCAAGCGTCAACATTAGGTCATGGTTTATCACGTCCATCGGGTATCCGCAGCAGTTGAAGTCAGGCATGTCCACAAGCTCTACGCCCAGTTTTGAAAGAACTTTTCTAGCTGAAATTTCGTAGCTTGAAAGCCTATATGGGATGACGCATCCCGTGAAAATCAGGTATTTAGCCATTAACTCCTCACCTTCTCAATAGTCTTAACCTTTTCAATTAACTTAAGAGATCCCGTTACCTCGAAGATTTTCAGGACGTCATTTACGTTTGGCTTTGGAAGAGGCGGTAAACCATACTCAACTCTTTTCTGCAGTCTTGACTCTGGAATTTCGTAAACGTAACCATTCTTCATCAGATTTGCTGCTAACTCCCTGTAGACTAGCGGCAGAACAGCCTTGTCGGCTACAGCCATGTTGCGCAGAACTCTCACTATCCCTGCGATTTCCACTCCTTGTGGGCAATGGTCTACGCACGTAAAGCAGGAGGAGCAGAGCCACAGCGCCTCATCGGATAGCAGCCTTTCCTTCATTCCGAGTTGAACCATACGGGCTATCCTTCGAGGTCTGTAGAATTGGCTGTACTTGGCTATGGGGCAGTCTGCGGTGCAGGTTCCGCATTGGAAGCAGGCCATGATCTTCTCTGCGCCAGGCATCTTGCTGATTTCATACTTAAATTTTGGATTTAGCTCCTCAGCCTTTATTACGGAGGGAGCTTGTTCCTGTGTCTGGCTCATTCTTTAACCTCCTTCATTTTTAATGGGCTTGGCCCAAGCTTTTTAATCTGCTCAACCATGTCCCGTACGACAGCCGCGAACTTATCCCCTTCACTTGCGGAGATCCATTCCAGTCTGAGCCTTTCAGGCTCTATGCCAAATTCTTTTATGATTCTCCTTAATAGAGTTACCCTCCTAAGCGCCTTGAAATTCCCGCTTAAGTAGTGGCAGTCTGATGGAAGATGACATCCGGCGACGAGAACGCCGTCAGCGCCGTTCTTGAAGGCTTCTAGGATGAACACGGGATCTATTCTTCCACTACACATAACGCGGATTATCCGTATGTTAGGTGGGTATTGAATGCGGCTTACCCCTGCGAGATCTGCGCCTGCATAGGAACACCAGTTACATAGGAAACCGACAATTTTGGGCTCAAACTTCTCTTGGGCGCTCATGCCGTAATCATCTCCTTCAGCACGGCTCTAACCTGGGCGAGGATTTCCTCCGTTGTGAAGTGCCCCAGTGTTATTGCTTTGGTTGGACATGCAGTTCCGCATACGCCGCAGCCCTTGCATAGGGCTTCGATGACGTGTGCCACGACCTTTCCGGCCTTTTCAGTCATCTCAATCGCGCCGTACGGGCATAGAGATTCACAAATTCTGCATCCGCTACATAAATCTTCGTTCACGTTTGCCACTATTCCTTCCATCTCAAGGTACTTCTTTGACAATATTGTTGCGGCTCTGGCGGCGGCTGCACATGCCTGTGCTATACTTTCTTCTATGAACTTCGGTGAATGCGCCATCCCGCAGAGGAACACTCCATCGGTCTGGAAGTCAACGGGCCTGAGCTTCATGTGAGCCTCGAGGAAGAAGCCCTCCTTGGTCAGGGGCACTTTAAGCATTTCAGCGACACGTTTGTTGTCAGGGTTAGGTATTGTAGCCGCGCTTAGAATCACATAGTCCGGTTTTAATTCGATCTCCTGCTTCAGCACCGGCTCCCAGAAGGACACTTTCAACTCACCTTTTTCGTTTGAAACCCTCGGCTTGCGGGCGTCATTATAGTTTATAAATAGCACACCCTTCTCTGCAGCTTCGCGATAATACTCCTCCATTAACCCGTAAGTCCTAAGGTCCTTGTATAAAACGTAAACTTCAGCTTCAGGATCAACTTCCTTAATCTTCAAGGCGTTTTTCACAGCTTGACCGCAGCATATTCTTGAACAGTTAGGTCTTTCCTCATTCCTAGAGCCGACACATTGAATCATAACGACTCTTTTGGCGTTGAACTCGCCTCTGGCCAGCTTCTCTTCAAGCTCATGCTGCGTAATAACTCGCGGGTCCTGCCCATATAAATACTCCTTAGGTTTATATTCAGACGCGCCGACAGCAACTATTACAACGCCATGCTCCACAAGTTTTTCTTCACCCTTATGAAGTATTTTTGATTTGAAATTTCCAACGAACCCGCTTACCTCAGTTACTTCGGCGTCCAAGTAAACGTGTATTTTGTCATTTTCCATAACTGATTTTACAAGTTTATTCAAGAATTCTTGAGGGTCTCTACCTTCAAGGGTATAGTAAATCTTTCTAAGGTGGCCGCCGAGCGCCTTCTCCTTCTCCACGAGGTGAACTTCAAATCCTTGAGCTGCAAGTTCAAGAGCTGCAGTCATTCCGGAGACGCCGCCGCCTATAACGAGGGCCGAGGGGGTAACCTTCACTGTTGGATTTTTGAGAGGATTCAAAAGGCGGGCTTTGGCGACAACGGACCTCACCAAGTCTTTGGCTTTCTCTGTTGCTTCTTTAGGCTGGTGCATGTGCACCCAGCTGCACTGGTCCCTGATGTTCGCCATCTCGAAAAGGTAGGGGTTTAAACCAGCCTCACGGAGGGTTTCTCTGAATAAAGGCTCATGGGTTCTAGGGGTACATGACGCCACCACAACCCGATTTAAACGATGCTCCTGGATTTTCTCCCTTATCCTTTTCTGGGTGTCATCGGAGCACGTGTATAGGTTGCCCTCAGCGTAAACTACATTTGGAAGCTTTTTAGCGTATTCAACAACTTCTGGGACGTTCACAAACCCGCCTATGTTAATGCCGCAGTGACATATGAAAACTCCAATGCGAGGCTCCTCTGAGGAAACGTCTGTTTCAGGCGGGTACTCCTTGGACGCCACCATTTTGCCTCTTTCCGAAGCTATTACTGACATGGCTTTAGCTGCTGCTCCACTAGCCTGAGCAACACTTTCAGGAATGTCCTTCGGCGAGCTGAATGCGCCGCATACGTATATGCCGGGTCTTGAGGCTTCCAGCGGCTTGAAGGGGTCTGTTTCGCAGAATCCGTACTTGTTAATCTTTATCCCAAACACTTTCGCGAGTTTCTCAAAATTTTTAGGCGGCTTCATTCCGGTTGACAGGATAACCATGTCGAACTCTTCAACTCTTGGCGTTTCATCCTCGCCAACATAGTGAACAAGGAGGTTTCCGGTTGATGGATCTTCGGTTATCCGGGCAACTCTTGATCTTACAAATCTTATGCCGTACTCCTCTTGGGCACGCTTGTAATATGCGTCGAACTCCTTTCCATATGCTCGAATATCCATATAGAACATTGTGCAATCAAGCTTGGTGGGCACGTGTTCCTTGGCTATTATAGCCTCCTTTATTCCATACATGCAGCATGCTGCGGAGCAGTAAATGTTTCCAACCTGAGCGTCACGAGAGCCCACGCACTGCACGAAGGCTATTTTCCGCGGAATCTCACCGTCTGAAGGTCTTAGAACAACTCCGCCATAGGGTCCTGAAGCGTTCAGGATGCGCTCAAACTCCATGCTTGTGACTACATTTTGGTAGCGACCATAGCCGTACTCGCTTTTTAGGCGCGCGTCAAAGGGTTCGAATCCTGGAGCAAGCACTATGGATCCCACGTTCAAAATGACTTCCGTGTCCTTCTGGTCATACTCCACCGCGTTAGCCTTACAAACTTCTTGGCAGGTTCTGCAGCCAATGCACTTTTCACGGTCTATCTTAAACCTTAGCGGTACAGCCTGTGGGAACTCGAC
The DNA here is from genome assembly GCA_038868255.1 of Bathyarchaeia archaeon. Taxonomy (GTDB): domain Archaea; phylum Thermoproteota; class Bathyarchaeia; order Bathyarchaeales; family Bathycorpusculaceae; genus DRVV01. The sequence goes on along the minus strand of JAWCTJ010000046.1, from coordinate 7,229 downwards.
ATATATTGCACTCCTATCCGTTAAGCCTTTATTATATGTGTCTATGGCTTCAACGGGACACTTCTGGGCGCAAAGCCCGCATCCGTTACATTTAGCCTCGTTTATGTAACGGCTTCTTTTCAGAATCTTAACTTTGAAGTTTCCAGGTTGACCGTCCACGGCCACAACTTCGGCGTTAGTTATCAACGTGATATTGGGATGCCGGCCCGCTGCAACAAGCTTAGGCGCCAGAATACACATAGAGCAGTCATTCGTCGGAAATGTCTTATCAAGCTGAGCCATCACTCCGCCGATGCTTGGAGCCTCATCCAGAAGGTAAACCTTAAATCCTGAGTCGGCCAGGTCGAGGGAAGCCTGTATGCCGGCAACGCCTCCGCCGACAACTAAAACAGCTCCGACCTTTCCATCAGCCATTCTAATGCACCTCCAAGGCCCTGTAGAGTGGGGTGTTACCCTCAACTCTGTCCATCGTTATCATGCCCTTCCTCCGCATGTTCGTAATATGCCTAAGGACGAGGGAGGGTTTCAGCCCCAGTATTTCAGCCAGCTGTCTAACTGAAAGCGGTTTCTCTCTGGTGAGGTAGTGTATTTTATATCGGATGAACTCGGCTTTAATGATGTCATCCAGCATGGAGTCATATTCCTCCTTCGAGATTCTTTCACCATAGGCATTTTCAAGCTCTGTCAGCTCCTCCTCCCTTCCCAGTAGGACCCTGAGCCTAAAGGCTGATGCTGCATTTTTAGCGGCCATAATGTTCGCGGTGATCTTCAAGGCTGATTCAGTATTTTTAAGCGGGGAAAGTCCGAGAGCACATATTTCTTCAGAGAATTCGCTAGCGTACCTATTGAAATCTCTGTCCTCAAGAGGCGAGAATAGAATAAGCCTTAGACGCTCAGATCCTAAACCGGATAGACTCAAAAGATTCTTTAACATTTTCACTGCACGTTCTGCATGCAAGTTGCCGTCAACAAAGTGACAGTCCGCGGGCTTACATCCTACAAGCATGACGCCGTCTGCACCGTTTGCAAAGGTCTCCAGAATCAGGACGGGATCCATGCGGCCGATGCATGGAACCCTGAGGATATTAAAATTTTCAGGAACTCGTAGCTCCTCTTCACAGAAGACCCAGTTACACATGAAGCATATTATCTTAGGCTGCTCATCCGCCATGTTCATCTTCCCTCCAAAGCAGCAGAAATCATGGCGATAATCGTTTCATTTGACAGTTTCTTCATGGTTATTGCACCTTCAGGACATCTTGCCGCACAAAGTCCGCATCCCTTACATAGATCCTCATTAACCTGAGCTACACCGCGATCGTTCTTTTTGATGGCGCCGGCGGGGCAGATAACTGAACACACATTGCAGCCCACACATTTACCCTCATCAACAACTGCTTTATCACCCTCACAGAGTTCAACACCTGCTAGACATTCAGCACATGGCCCACAGCCCAGACAGCGGAAGGCCTCAAACCTGGCTTTCCTCTTAAGCTGCGTTAGATACTCCATGGCTTCTTCAAGACTTAGGCGGGGTTTTTCTATTGGAGCGTCATACCTGCGTGCTTTCTTCTCAACCCTACGCCAATCCTTAACCCACGTGACCTCCTCGATTGTCTCGTCAAGCCCCTCCTTTGGGTCTCTACCCCTCAAATACAGGTGAATGGAGATGGCGGCACGCTTTCCAGCGCCCACCGCCTCAATGATGCTGGCTGGACCTGTCGCTAGGTCTCCTCCGACAAAAACGCCGGGCAACGTTGTCTCTAGCGTCTGCGGGTCATATTTTACCGGCACTCCCCCTTTATCCTTGTTAAGCAGCTCCGGGGGCAATAGTGAAGTCTCAGCGACCTGTCCTATTGCCGGGATAACCATGTCAACCTCATACTGATGTTCAGAAAAGCTTATGGGGACAGGGCGTCTTCTGCCAGATTCATCAGGCTCGCTTAAACGCATTCTAATGCACTCGATGGCCTTGACCCGGCCGTTTTCGCCGATAATCCTCTTGGGCGCAACTAGGAAATGGAATTTCACTCCATCTTTCTCGGTTAATTCTACCTCATGGGGATGCGCAGGCATTTCCTCGCGGGAACGCCTATAAAGCACCATAACCTCTTTGGCGCCCAGTTTTTTAGCCGTTCTAGCAGCGTCCATGGCGGTGTTGCCGCCGCCTATTACCGCTACCCGCTCACCAACAATCAAAGGTTTTTCAGTGGCTAAAGCCCTAAGGAAGTCTACAGCGCTTATCACACCCTCAAGCTCCTCACCAGGCACGTTAAGCTTCATTCCTAACTGGGCGCCTATAGCTATGAAGAAGGCTTTGTAACCCTCCTCTCTGAGGCTTTCAAGCGTTATGTCTTTTCCAAATTCAACACCGGTTTTGATTTCAACGCCAACATCCTGGATATACGCAATTTCGTTTGCTACAACAAACTTTTCCAATCTAAAGTTGGGTATGCCGTAACGCATCATCCCTCCCGGCTCAGGCATTCTTTCAAACACAGTCACGGGGTAACCCATTTTAGCAAGCTCATAGGCAGCGGTGAGGCCTGCTGGGCCGGCGCCGATGATGGCGACTTTTTCGCTGTATTTTTTGGGAACCCGTTCGCCCTTCACTCGTCCCTGCTCACGCTCGATGTCCGCGACAAGCCTCTTTAGGCCGCGTATTGCCACAGATTGATCGACATTAACTCTAGCACAGGCATCCTCACAGGGACTGAAGCAAACCCTTCCACAGATGGCGGGGAACGGCAGATCCTTTCTTATTATTTCTACAGCTTCCTTAAATTTACCCCTTTGAATGAGGGAAACGTAAGCTTGAACGTTTACATGCGCTGGGCATGCTGCTCTACAAGGAGGCAGCTTCCTGATTTTCAGTTGTTGTTTTTCCATTTCAGCGCCCCTTCTCAGAAGATAATCTGGATAATTAGAGATATATATTAAGCCATCTGAACCAAGAATAGTAAAAATATGGCACAAAATCCAGGTAATAAGAAAGGGCTTTTAGCTATAAAAGTGGATGGTTGATGCTATTCACGTAGTCTTCCTTCAATCTTGTTTACCCATTTGTTGTATTCTCTTGAGCTGAGAAGCTTTTTGAGCTCCTCCTCCAGGGTTATGGAATTTTTGGGCTTTATCTCCACAATCCATCCTTCGTTGTAGGGGTCCTCATTTATAAGTTGAGGCTTTTCCTTCAATTTCTCGTTAACCTTCACTATTTTGCCGCTGACAGGCGCGTAGAGATCGAACATGAACATCCATGTTTCGGCAACACCAAAAGGCTCCATTTGATTAACCTCTTTACCGACATTATCAGTTATCACCTGAGCTATACCTTTCAGATGTCTCTGCGCATAATCTGAAATACCTACTCGAATGTTTCCCTCAGGAGTTATCTGGGCCCACGTGTGCTTAGGTGTGTAAAGCAGCTGTTCAGGTATTGCTAGAAGCTGTTCCCTTTTTGTTGCTGAAATGCCCTCAACCCTCATTAGTTCCTCTAAGCGCAGTCGTATAGCCTCCGAAACGAATTCTGAGACACTTCTGTATCGTCCAGTTTCAAGCGCTTTCTCTATTTCCTTAATCAACTCCTGTCTAATACTTATTGTTCTCCATTCAGGCATTAACACGCACCTCCTTTTCATCTATGCCATATTTAACTTAAACATAATATATATACCATTTGCATATATTATCATTAATAGAATATATCATAATTATTTTGGATTAACGCGTTTTCTCCTGGCGTCACTATTCACATGTGTTCGCGGCCGAAGCTAATTAGGTTCCAAAGCCGTTCATGCACATAATAAACAACAATTTTCATTACAAATTCAAAGATCCCAACGATGCCTCCGAGAGTCCAATCCCTGCTGAACAGAATCACCAAGAAAACCGTTGTAAGAGTTGCCACAATTCTCCACGAAATCGCTTTCAACAAACTCCTAATGGGTTTTTCCAATTCAAAATCTCCAATTTACGGTTAGCGCCAAAGCTAATAAGTTTTGTTTAATATAATGCTTGATAAATGGAAAAAGAAAAATATGGCTTATGTACTAGGATTTTTGTATATTTATTGTATAAATGGTGAGATTTTGGAGAGCAGAAAAGTTCAGAAGGTTGGATATTCTACCCTCACGGTTTCTCTCCCCAGCGAATGGACTAAACGTAACAACATCAATCCAGGCGACCTGATATTCATCTTGCAGGAAAGGGATGGTACATTGAAAATCATGCCGGGACATGTCGCACGAAAGGAGGAAGCAGAAGAGCACATAATAAATGTAGATGCATGTAACGAGAAAGGCATGCTTGGAAGAATAATCGTAGGAAGTTACATTCTCGGGCGTGACGTTATCAGGGTAGTATCCTCAAATAGAATAGATAAAAGTTACGTGGAAGAAGTTAGGGGGATAGTTCAAAAACTGATTGGTCTCGGCATCCTTGAGGAAACACAAAACAGCATTCTTCTGCAATGCTCCATTGACCCAGCCAAATTTAAACTGGATATGCTCATGAGGAGGCTTGCAATAATAGCCTCAACGATGCTGTCTGAGGTCATCCAAGCCTTTGTTGAGGATAACATGGAGATGGCGAGGGAGGCTATGAAACGCGAGGAGGAAGCTGACAAGATTTACTACTTAGCTGTAAGACTGCTTCTGCAAGCACAATCAAAGCCGGAAGTAGCTGAAAATGTGGGAGCAACGGACATACTGTTCATTCCTGCAACACGATTGATATTGCAGTTTCTGGAGCTTATTTCGGACTACTCGGAGGATCTTGCCAAGAAAGTTCTAGCCTTTGATGCATATAGGGGTAAGATTTCAGACGAAATTATAAGGGAGATCGCGCACTTTGGCGATTTGGCCCAGGCAATATTCCAAAAAGCCGTGGACTGCATATTCTCCAGAGACATTAGAATTGCAAATGGAATTTTAGAAATGCACCGATCATTATACGATAAAATCGACAGGTTAATGACCGAACTTCCCGAAGTCCCATACCTCAGAGCGATGATATCAGGTTTAAATAAAATCGCAGACCTAGGGGCATCCATCGCGGAGATAGCCATAAACAGGTCACTGGAAAAGCCCAGCAAGGAAGTTGAGGAGATCGTTAAAACAGTTAAACATGTAAGAACGGTGCCCCTCTTAACCGAGAGAAAAGCGTAATTAAATTTACGCTAAACTTAGCTTAACAAGGCTTAAATTAATGAATATAATTACTATAAATAGGGGAATATATGGACGATTTTGAGGAGGCGCTTCGCAACATAGATGTTTTCTGCAGAGTTCTAGTTGAGAAGCTTGCTGAAAGCGAAAAGGAGAGCGAAGATGGCAACGTGCCAGTTGAACCCATAGAAAATCTTCTCAAAAGGAAATACACAGTAGAGGAAAGCATAGGGGATAAGATCCAGATCAAATGCTTCATTCCCCTACCACATGTTGAGGAACCATTAATAGACATATTTGAAGATGATAATTGCGTTAGAATTCTGCTGCAATGCCGTTGCAGAGATCAAAAAGTAACTGTTCAAAGGGATGTCGACGGATTACAGTTATGCCTGGAAGATCGATGCTGGAAAATAAATCTACCCCTAGAGCAGCTGCAAATGGATAACATGGTTATGGCATGTAATAACAACGCGGCCTTTGAGGTTGACATTCCAAAATTGAATCATAATACCCTAGAAAGTCGCATCCAAAACTAGAGAGCAAAATCATGGCGCCTCGTCTTCGTCAAACAAGCATCAGCCGCCAATTGGGAGGCTTCGCCGCGAATGATCAGAGAAGGTTTCAGCCTATTTTATCCAGAACCCTGTCAATCTTCACCTTGTGAAAGTCCAAGGCAAGTTCTTTAGGCTCTATCCCCAGACTTAAACTGAGCAATTCTGCATAGTGGATTATCGGTAGATTATATTCCTCTTTGTATGTCGACTTAATCAAAAACTGCCCCAGATCGAGCGTTAAGAAACAGAAGGGACACAAGGTTGCTATACAATCTGCGCCGGCATTGACGGCGTTCACGATTTTATCCCTTGCTATTGCCAACGCCACATCATCCGCGTAGCCCCTCAGTAGACCGCCGCAGCACTTTAGCTTATTTCGATACCATATGCTTTGTGCTCCTAAAGCCTCAATCAAAGTGTCGAAAATTCTAGGTCGCTCCGGATCATCGAAACGCAGAAGCTTGCTGGGCCTCAGAAGGTGGCATCCTGAGAATGCAGCTACCTTAAGGCCTCTTAAAGGCTTTACAACATTTTGCTTTATATGATTTAAGCCTACATCATTCAGCAAAACCTGCAAGTAATGCTTGACCTCCCTATTTCCTTTGAACTCTTTACCAACATTAGAGAGAATGCTGTTTATACGTGATCTTAACATCACATTCTCTTTTAGGAGGTTGTTAGTCATGGCTAGTGACTCGAAGCATCCGGTGCAGAGCGTAACTATGTCTAGATCGGCTTCCTCAGCTAAACATATGTTATAGGCAGCAATAGCTAGGCTTGTTTCCAGATCTATGGATTGCAGGGGTGGAGGGGCGCAGCAGGTCATGCCCTCCAGATCTATGAGTTCTACTCCAAGCTTCGTCAGAGATTTTCTTGCTGAAAGTTCATAGTGAGGCTGACGTGCCGGTATTGTGCATCCTAAAAAAAGTGCATAACCAATCATGTGGACTCACCTTTTCTCTTCGCTGCTGGCAGTTTATCAAATCCCGTTGCCGACAAGATTTTCCGCAGGGCTTCTACACCCGTTGGCTTCAACGAAGGGAGGCCATATTCAACCCTTTTCTTCTCAAGGAATTTGGACATGGAAGCTAGGCGCCCCTCTTTCATCAATGTAGTTGCAAACTCGGCGTATATGTCAGGGGCCTTTCCTTCTTTTATGGCGAGGTTTCTCAGGGCATAAATGACGTCTGCGATCTCGACCTCTTGAGGGCACCGCTCTTGGCATTGATAGCATGAGGCGCAAAGCCATATCATATCATTTCCAAGCACATTTTCCCTCTGTCCCAGGAGGGATAGCCGAATTACTTGTCTAGGATTATAACGATCAGTCACTTTGGCTACTGGACAAGTGCTTGCGCATGTCCCGCATTGATAGCAATGGGATATTGACTCTCCACCCAGAGTTCGCCTCACTTCCATCGAAAAGTCTGATGATGTCCCTTCTTTGGCAGCCTCAGTCATTCACGTTTCCTCCAGGTTATCAGAGCCGTAGCGGACCTAGTTTTTT
>JAWCTJ010000045.1:0-11226 GCA_038868255.1 Bathyarchaeia archaeon | reverse complement strand
ATGAAACTGGACATGCAGTACAAGGTTCGTGAGGAAAATGGGCAAAAGTGGGGGAAATGGGTAATGCGCAAGGCCTTTGAGGAACTTTTGCCCAAGGAAATCGCATGGAGACGCAAGGACCCAGTAGAAGTAGGCTCCGGAACAACCATGCTTCCAAGCTTCTTTAACGCAAAAATAAGCGACAGAGAATTTAATGAGAAAAAGAAAAAGTATCTTCAAGAGGATAATGTAACAATCAGAGACAAGGAACATTTATTCTACTACGAAATTTACAGGGAAGAGATAGGTGTACCTAAACCAAGGGATCCGCGAGCTAAAAAATGCCCCCAATGCAGCTCAAACGTTCCAGAAAACGCTAACTTCTGCAGGACATGCGGTGCTTACCCAGTATAGCGAACAAGGTTTCTTTTTGGGGAGCTACATAAAAATCGGCGAGCAACTTCACAAGGGGACATTTAGAAGACGGTTGACTCGTTTTTCAGCCATAGTTCAGATTTACGATGAAACAGTTATATGCTACCTGCCGAATCCTGGAAGGCTTCTAGAGCTGCTTATTCCAGATGCTGAGGTTATTTTAAATACAAGTGAAAAAGCTACAAGAAGAACCCGTTATAACATCGTTGGAGTACGCTTCAGAGATCAATTTATTTCATTAGACTCACGCATCCCCAACAAACTTGTGTATGAAGCGCTCAAAAATGGAGATCTATCAGAGTTCACGGGATATGCCGAAATAAAGCCTGAGCCACTTTACAACAATGTAAGATTCGACTTTTTACTAAGCGACGCTGAAAAACAATGTCTATTAGAGGTTAAGTCATGCACTCTAGTTAAGAATGGAACTGCCCTATTTCCAGATGCCCCTACAAAAAGAGGTGCAAAGCACATGCTGGAGTTGGCAAAGGCCAAGGGTGAAGGGTATCGTGCATGCGTCTTGTTTATAATTCAGAGAGAGGACGCTAATATCTTCAGGCCTAATGACGAGGTAGATAGAAAATTTGGAAATGCATTGCGATTTGCCAAAGAACATGGAGTTGAAGTATACGCTTACTCATCGAAATTCATGGATAACAAAATCATGCTTAATGAAAGAATTGAAGTTAGTTTATAACGGCCTGGGGAAACGATTTGAACATGGCTTTTTGTTTATTGAACATGGATAATTATAAAAACTAGTTTTATATGAGAATACTAAGTCAACAAAATATTCGGAGACGAAACCGTATGGCCAAGTTTAAGGATAGGAAGTTTATAGCTGTTGAACCAGGCAAATGCACCGGATGCAGTCTCTGCGAGTACGTGTGTGCGCTGGAGAAGAAAGAGGCTGTTTGGAATCCTCTAAGATCGAGAATTCGAGTTATACGTGTAACTCCAGCCTTTAACCTTGCCATGGCATGCCGATTCTGCGAAGATGCACCATGCATCAAAGCTTGCCCACGCGACGCCTTGACACAATCCGAGGAAAATGGCGTAATAAAGGTTAACGAGGTAAAATGCGACGGCTGCGGCTGGTGCGTGCAAGCATGTCCCTACGGCGGGATTGCGGTGCACCCTGACAAAAGATCAGTCTTGGTCTGTGATCTTTGCGATGGAAAACCTCAGTGCATCGAATTCTGCCCAGAAGAAGCCCTTGGGCTTGTAACCAGTGACGAAGAAGCAAACAGAAAACTTGCAATGGCTCTAGGAAAACTTCCAGCAGAAATCGAAAGGCTATCCAACTTGGCGAAAGGCAAAGCATGGGACACCCTATTGGTTGAGGCTGAAGGAAAAGCTAAGAGACTATCTGCAAAACTGGAAGCACTTAACAAGAAATGGATCGCAAAATAATACATACCCCTAGATAATTAATTTTAATGGCTGACTGCGATCCATACCCTGGGTTTTTAAACGTGAACTAAGGGAAATCACCAACTACGGGAGTTGGCGATCTTTGCGATGGAAAACCTCTCAGCATTCTTATCAATCATAGCAGCAGCTACACCAACTTCTAAAGACGAATCATCAAACATACGAGGAAGAACTGGCCTATAATATGAGTGATAAAATGCTGAGAACGGCCATAAGACATGAACGCATGAGCACTAGAAATGATGGGAAGAAGGTCCAGGGTGACTAAAGCTTCTTATAGACCACGTCTTTTTCTCTTACACGCTGAGCCACTTTTAATCCTATACTTTGTCCCGCTTCGGCTCTTGGCACATTTTTATGTTCAATCTGCATAGATTCGACGATCTGTTCAAAATCTGTTGTAGGTCCTTTGAATATTATGCGATCTCCAACTGACAAAGGGGCTTTGAGTTCTATAACGGCGACGCTTATCTTGTTGAAGAAGTGCGTTACACGTCCAACCTCAATTAATTCTTCCTCTTCAACCAAATTATGCATCTCCTTTATAATATAATAGAGTGTAAAACTTAAATAATTTTTCAGAAAATGAATCAGCCTAAACATTTTCTAATTTTCGCAGCTTCAAGGAGGTTTCTCTGAGCATCTTGACAATCTCCATCAAAGAAGGATAAGAGAAAGTTATTAACAGCATTCTCATGTCTTCTTTCAGCGAAGTTTTTTGGGCCTAAACGAATGCCGAGTTTCTCCTCTGCAATATGAAGGTCATTAAATATGTTCGCGATGGCCAATCGTAGGTTTTCCCCACTTAAACCAGAGGTTTTAGCAACATATTCTTGCATTTCAACAAGTAGTTCTATGTTACGCCATGAGACAAAGCCGCTTACAGATTCCAGATCGCTTTTCAGGTTTACATAGTAATTTTCAAGGGCGCTCCACTCAGACTCACTAAGCTCCTCCAAGGCTCTTAACCCTATGAATTCAGGAGGTATGCCCAGTGTGTATAAAGCCCCAGCGAAGGGTATTGCTCTTGGAAGTGAAGCTTCACCCATGCTTCGGCTATACCCAAAAAGTCCAATGTGGAGTTTTCTTGCTCGCCGCGGCGGAACAAACGCGGCTACAGCGTTCACCAGTGGGGCAAACTTTTCTACAACCCGTTGATATTTCTCCATGAACTTGGATAAAACACCCATAAGGGCTTCAGCTTCATGACATTCAATTATCTCAGATTCGCCATCGGGTAACCTTTCATTTAAGGCAGCGACAAGGTTTTTAACATCATCCTTTGGGTAATCATACTTCAAAGCTGACTGTATAGTTACAGTACAAAGGCCCCTGTACTCTTCAATAAAGTTGCTAAAGTTCTTTGGGGACAAGTGCCCTCTAAAAGGCATCGTACCAACGCCGAGGATTGGGTATATGGAAATTCCATTTGATTCTTCAAGTGTTCTTAACTGGGACAAAGCTAACTTAGATAGAATCACTGCGCAAACCAAGCCATAATTAAGAGCAGGATCTGAACGAGCTATGAAAACCCTCAAGTAATTGGGTTTTGCAGCTTTTATGAAGGATTGAAGTATCCCAACTATGTTTAGAATGCTCTTCATATCCTCTATCAAAGGTATAACCTCTATTGTCTCAGGCTTGAAGGGCCCAAGCCATTCCTCGACCCGACATGACCCGTCGAGGCATATGTCTCCGGTTCCGGCCACCACCTTCTCATAATACTTTTTTAGCCAAATCAGATCCTCGCCGCTTGTGGTGAAAGGCAGAATAACCTCAAATATTGGTGAAACAGGTCTCTGATAAAATTTAACAGCTATGTCGTAGGCTACCGGAATGTTCACCAAAGACTCTAATAGGATCTTTTGCTCAGCCACTTCAACCCGCGGGTTTGGAACACGATATGTTAGATAAACATCTTCACCTAGGACTTTATTCCGAAAGAAATCACCATATTTCTCAAGGAGTTTTCTGACAACTCTTGTATCAACTTCTTTACCTTCAGCATCCCACATAACCTCCATACAGCCTAAATCATGATATGAAAAATACGCCTCATCCACCTCTGCTTCACCGTGGATTATGTTTCCGGTTACCCACGGCGGTAGAGAGGCATTATCAGGATGCTGAGTTGACATTGTCCTAGGTATATTCCTAACACTCAAAAGGATACCCCGCACATTACATCAACAACTGATAGATAAAGATTTAGCCTTACTAGCAAGAGGGGTTGAAAGTGCAATTAGCCATCATGGTATCAACAATCTCCGCTTCAAGAGATGCGTGTGTCGCATTTACAACATTTACATGTAAAATTCTACCCAGAAGGTTTGAACAACTTTTAACCACCACCGGCTTGTAGGTGAGGTTTCTTCCAACCCATGACCCGCCGACTGAACCAGCCTCGTCAATTAACACCTCACCCGCCCAGCCAACCCATTTCCTATTTCTTTCAACGGCAATTTCTTTAGCTAACCGGGCTAACTTAACACTTCTAGCCTTAATCACAGGAGCGGGTATGTGATCTTTCATGCTTGCTGCAGGGGTTCGAGGTCTAGGGAAGAATTTTGATATGTTAACTATATCTGGCTTCACTTCTTTAATTACAGCGAGCGTCTTCTCAAATGATTCATCAGTCTCCCCAGGGAAACCACAGATAATATCCGTCGCCAAGGTTATCTCGGGGATCTTAGACCTGAAAGCTTCTACAACATTTCTAAAGTCTGCAACGGAATAGAATCGCCTCATTGCCTTTAAAACTTGATCATCGCCACTTTGCAAGGGAAGATGGATGAACTTAAAGATTTTTTCATGAGTAAAAGCCTTAACTAGATCATTAAGAAGGTCCATTGCAAAATTTGGGTTCATCATGCCAACTCGAATCTTGAAGTATCCCCCTATTTTACATATGGCCTCAAGGAGTTCTACGAGATTTGCTCCAATGTCCTTTCCATAGCATGCAACATCCTGGGATGTTATCCAAATTTCCTTGACGCCGGAGGAAACATCCTCTTTAACTCTTTCCACGATTTCCTCAACTGAATAGCTTCGTAAGCGCCCTCTAGCGAAAACAACACAACAGTAGGCACATGACCCTAGGCAGCCATAGGATACTGGAATTATGCCTATAACTGGATTCATCCGGATGCGAGGAAGAGTTATGCTGGGCTTTGCTTTATCTCCATTTTCAAGCTCCACAACCTTTTCGCCTCTTGAAACTCTATCAACAATCTCAACTATCCTCTCCCCGAGAGCTGGACCAGCCACACCATCAAATTGTACTTCCCTACAAAGGCGCTCAAAGTTTATTAAGGGAAGACAACCCACAACAATCAGCTTCTTATCCCTTGGAATCCTCTGCAAAAAACTTATCATTCGATTTTCAGTTGGACCTTTTACCGCGCAAGTATTGTAAACCGCCAAGTCTGCCCCCACTAAATCATTAACCAGAATATGCCCAGCTCTAGCTAGACAACCAGCCAAAACTTCACCATCTGCAAGATTTGTGGAACAACCGAAGCTTTTGATGAAGATGCGCACTTTACATCAGGTAATACATTAAATACTTAATAGCAGATAAAAACCTAAAGGTCTTTGAGCAAATAATTTACAAGTTTTTGAAACAGGGTAAGAGTAAACTTTAAATTTATTTGAATCAGCATATTTAAAACATATTTTTATCATATTATGCACAAGTATATGATAGAGAACTTAGTGTTTACTCAAGGAGGGGTGTATCAAATGAAAATGATTACTATTTACCTGCCTGAGCCCTATCTCAAAGCTTTAGATCAATTAGTTGGCGAAAGATTGTATCCGAATAGAGCTGAGGCTATACGTGTGGCAATTCGTGATTTGATTGAAAGTGAGGTTTGGCGTAGGAAGAGGGTAGCTTAGGATGCAGCTAGCAAGGCAGATGCACCGATATTCATGGCAGAACACTATAGAGTGTGAGGTCAGACCTTCTGAAGCAGGCCGTATGCTTGTGTTTGGTGTAGGCGGCGCCGGCAACAATACAGTATCACGTCTGATGGAATTAGGAGTTGTAGGAGCAGAGTGTATAGCTGTCAACACGGATATCTTACATTTGAGCATCTCGAAAGCGCATAGGAAAATTTTGATTGGGGAAAAGCTAACTAAAGGTATGGGTGCTGGCGGAAATCCGTGGATTGGAAGAGCTGCTGTCGAAGAGTCTGAGGAGTGCATCGAAGAGCTGCTTACAGGAGCAGATGTCATTTTCGTGGCAGCTGGTCTAGGCGGGGGAACAGGGTCCGGTGCGGCACCAGCCATTGCGAAAATCGCTCAGAGAAGTGGAGCTTTAACCGTAGGTGTTGTTACAACGCCCTTCAGAGTTGAAAAGGGAAGAATCAAACATGCAGCTTACGCGCTTACAGAGCTGAGAAGATTCTGCGATACTGTTGTAATCATAGACAACAATAGGCTCATGCAGTTTGCACCCAACCTTCCTATAGCTGACGCTTTCAGAATAGCGGACAGAGTTTTAGCCGACATGATTAAGGGGATAGTGGAAACCATTTCAGCTCCAAGTCTGATAAACCTGGATCTAGCTGACTTCAGAACCATTGTTAAACGTGGCGGAGTTGCAGTTATAGGTGTAGGCGAATCTGATGCTCCAAACCGTGCAGAAGAAGCTGTTCACAACGCCTTAAGAACACCACTGCTAGATGTGGACTACACAGGAGCGAGGGGAGCCCTAATACATGTCTCAGGAGACGCCCAAATGACTCTTGAAGAAGCTAACCGTGTAGGCGAAATAGTTACGGAAATGATGGATAATGATACCCCTGTAATATGGAGTGCACAGATCGACCCCGAGTTAAATGGTAAAATGAAAGTTACCTTGGTGGTGACCGGTGTGAATTCAACCTCAATACCAAGTGGATTTGATTATATCGCACCTAAACTGTTCAACCTTGAATCACTCTCTGAACCTGAAAAACCGCTGGATATAAAACTGAACATATACCAGATGGAGGAAGACTGTATAAACTAACCATGCAGTCTTCCTCCCCCTCCTCCCCCATGTTTTGTTATTCTCCAGCATGTTCAATCATTTTCCAACAAAGGGTTTATGTGGCTTAGATGTCTTAGATTTCCCAGGTATCAATGATGACTCTGGGTGTGGGAATTATCGGCTGCGGCTCCATAGGATCAGTAATAGCATATGCTATAGACAGAGGTCAAGCTGGAAAAACACAACTTTTGGTGGTTTATGATCGAGTTATTGAGAGAGCTTTGTCTATATCTCAAGGTTTAAGTAGCAAACCAAAAATTGCAAAAAACTTTAATGAATTTCTTAAGTGCAGAGACCTGAGCTTGGTTGTGGAGGCTGCTTCGCAGGAAGCGGTAAAGGCTTATGCCCCAATGATTTTAAGGGCTGGGAAGGATTTAATTATCATGAGCGCTGGAGCTCTTGTGGATCATAACCTTATTAAAGAAATACGTTGCATTGCTGAGGAGAATTGTAGGCGAATTTACGTTCCATCCGGCGCCATTGCAGGACTGGATGGTGTTAAGGCTGCAACATGCAGAGCCATAGAAAAGGTAACCTTAACAACTAGGAAGCCCATTGAGGCGCTGAGGGACAGCCCTTACTTTAGGGAAAAATTTGGAAACAGAATCATAAAGGAACCTATTATAATTTATGAGGGCCCAGCTTTAGAGGCTTGCAAGCTTTTTCCATTCAATGTGAATGTGGCAGCAACTCTCAGCCTTGCAGGTATAGGTCCAGAGAGAACACTGGTGCGGATTGTAGCAGATCCCACTATCAACTGTAATATCCATAAGATTGAGGTTGGAGGGGAATTCGGCACTTTAGAAGTAAGTGTTGAGAATATTCCAATGCCTAGCAATCTGAGGACTAGTTTCCTAGCTGCGCTTTCTGCAATAGCATTGCTGAGGAGGATAACTGATCCCCTTCAGGTGGGGACATAGACCCTTCTTGCCTGTAATTCTTACTTTGACTGAGAAAACCTCCCTCTTCAACCTTATCCCGAAGGGAATGGCTGTTCCAACGGCCCAGCATGATCCACGCTTAATAGCTCTGACTATGCTCTCCGGATCTGGCTCAGCCTCAACTGTTGTGTATGCTGAGCCTATTTCTGGTCCATAGTGAGCATCACTGCCTCCAACTTGTGGGAGCCCAAGTCGTTTGCCTATTTCCTGAGCACGCTTTACCGTGCGTTTGAAGGGTAGAGCCGAAGCGTTAATGACCTCCACGGCATCGAAGCGTTTGCTCACTGACTTATGGAGACTGGATTTTAGAATTGCACCAGGATGGCAGGCTATAGCGATGCCGCCCGCCTTGTGTATTCTGTCAATGGTTTCATCAACTCCTAATCCCTTTGGAATTGGCTCTTGAATATTTAGTCCTATAATGTGTCCGCCTTTGCTGGAAACTTCAATCCCCGGGATTATTAGGAAGGATGATTCTCTCGCCAGTTTTATGGCACCATCTATCCTGTTATGATCGGTCACTGCCACGCCATCAAGGCCGGACAAACGAGCATAAGAGAAGAGATCCTTTGGTGTTATTAGGGCATCATAGGAGTAACATGTGTGAACATGTAAGTCTATCTTAAGCTTCATAATGTAATTAATCCTTCTTGTGCTTTGATAGTATATTCCAATCTCCAGTAGATATTAGAATTATGAATTTTATTTTCAAGGCGTCTTAGCGATTTTAAATCAATACTCAAATTCATATGGGACCTTTATTTTCTTTAAGGCTTCCTCAAATTCACTCTTCTTCTGCTTGAAGTATTCCTCTGTCATCGCGTATTCCAGCCCATGCCTTTTATAGACCCAGTCAGCATAGTGATAGTTCATTTTGTCAATGTAAATGTGGTCGACGTTTCCGTTTATCACCTCTATTAGGTCTTCTGCTTTAGGAAGCATTGGTCCTATCATAACAGATGTCCTTATACCATAGGAATGCACCCTTTCGAGAACCCTTAATCTATCAGGTATAGGTGGCGCCTTGGGTTCGAAAATCCGCCTTACAGCATCATCAGCCGTGGTGATTGTTAGAATAACTTCGACATCGCCTTTATCCTGCAGTAGCTCCAAGTCCCTTAGGACAAGTGTGGATTTTGTCTGAATTGAGATGGGCCATCTCCGCTTTAGAAGTATTTCCAAGCATCTGCGGGTTATCTTGTACTTTTCCTCAATGGGCTGGTATGGATCACATAGCCCACTAATCCAAACTCGTCCAACATGCTTACGCCGTACCTCGTGTTGAAGCAGATGGGCAGCGTTAACTTTCACATCGACAAATTCTCCCCAGCTTTCCCTGCGCCCAGTGAAACGCTTTATGTAGCGGGCGTAGCAGTAGACGCATGCATGTTCACATCCAATGTAAGGGTTAATAACATAATCGAAAACTTTGGATCGTGAAAGTATTGTTTTGGCGTAAATTTCACGGGTAATCATGAAATTTCCTTTAGCTGCTTTGAGCTAATTTTCGCCTGACATTCTCCAGCATAGCTTCAAGTTTTTTTCCATCAGCATCAACTTTTTTGAAAAGCGGTCGAGCTTTGGCTATCCTATGCCTACTATGTATTGGCCTAAGGGCTTCATCCCAGCTCTGGCAATGTACGCTCCCCGGCAGGTTCAGCGTTTTCCAGATTTCCTCAGCCGTGAAGGGCATTATGGGCGCGGATATTATTGCCAAGGTTTTAACTAGCTGAGCGGCAACATAAATTGTCGTGGAAGCTTTGGCCCTGTCCTTCTTTATCTGGTTCCATGGTTCCCGCTCATTTAGGTACTGGTTGCCTAGACGTGCAACGTCCATGATGCAGCTCGCTGCATATTGAAGCCTGCAGTTCTCATAGTGCTTAGCCACCTCATCAACATATCTCTTCAGTTCTTCTAGAATCCTTTTATCAGAGTCTTCCATGGTGCCAGGTTCAGGAACCTCGCTGTTAAATTGGTTGTTTATGAAGGTGAGGGTTCTATGTATAAAGTTTCCAAAGGTGTCGTTTAAGTCGGAGTTTATCTTTTCTGCGAAGAGTTCCCATGTGAAGTTGGAGTCTTTAGTCTCCGGTCTAGTGGCGATTAGAAAGTATCTCCAGTAATCCGCTGGGAATAGTTCCAAGGCCTCATCGATCCAGATGCCTATACGCTGGCTTTTGGAGGCCTTTTCGCCCTTGAACTGCAGGAACTCAGTGGTGGATACATTCCACGGTAGGTTATAGTCCTCATGGGAAGCCATGAGCAGTGCTGGCAATATTATGGTGTGGAAGGGGATGTTGTCCTTACCTATGAAGTAAAGTGTCTTAGCATCTTTATTAAACCAATATTCCTTCCATCCCTCTGGGTTTCCGTGGTTTCTGAAATACTCAATGGTTGCTGAGACATAGCCTAGCAAGGCCTCCGCCCAGACGTATATCGTTTTGCCTTCAGACCCTGGAAAAGGCGCAGGGATGCCCCATGAAACATCTCGGGTTATGGCTCTTGGCTTCAACCCATCTTTTATCAGGTTTAGACTAAAGTTTTTTGCATTGGCTGGCAATTGTTTGTTCTCGCTGAGAAAATTAGCAAGTTTTTCAGAGAACCTTGGCAGGTCAAAGTACCAATGCTTAGTGGTTTTCACGATGGGTTTGCTCTTGCATATCGCGCAGTATGGATCTACAAGGGCGGTTGGCTCCAGCAACCGGCCGCAGGCATCGCATTGATCACCTCTTGCGTGCAGGTGACCGCAGTGGGGACATTTGCCCTCAACGAACCTGTCAGGTAGAAAGCGGCTACATCTTTCGCAGTAAAGCATTTCTGTTTCTTGAGTGAATATGTAGCCATTGCCGTAAATTTTCATGAAATGTTCTCTTACGAATTCCTTGTGAACGGGATTTTCCGTTCGAGTGTAGTTGTCGAAGGATATGCCCCATCTGTTGAAGAGTTCTGTGACCCTTGCATGATTCTTGTCAGTGAGCTCTTTGGGTGAGATGCCGCGTTTTATGGCTTCAACTTCTATCGGGGTTCCATGTTCGTCGGAGCCGCTAACCATCAAAACATCTTCGCCCTTAAGCCTATAATAACGTGCAACTACGTCAGCTGAAAGTATAGAACCCACTAGGTTACCAATGTGGGGCGTAACGTTAATGTAGGGCCAAGCTGAAGTGACTAGAATTTTCCCGAGTTTAACACACCCCCAAGGAAGGCCATTACATTGCTTTAAATACGATCTCATACTTAAATTTGAAGCACAAAACCCCTCTTATTTAGAGTGAAAAGTCTTCAGTAAAGCCCGTTTCACCTGCGCTGCGGAAGCATTCGTCCGGACGCCCTTAGGATGAAAATGCGTTGAAGCCGCTGTAAAACCCCATGACTTAAGCACCTCGATGATCTTAGCTTTTGATG
>JAWCTJ010000044.1:0-11269 GCA_038868255.1 Bathyarchaeia archaeon | reverse complement strand
TGGAGGTGAACCTGAACTATATTGGGGTTTTATCAGTTACCGAATTGATCTACAATTCAATGATGGAGTACGCTTAGGCGTGCCCACATTTTCATGGGCCCAGCTTTTGGCAATAATACTCATACTTTTCAATTCTTGGATGATGAACTTTTTAAGGGAAAGGGGTTTTAAAGCGGCAAATTTAAAACCAAGGGTTTATAAAGGGTATTTAAAACCTTTACTGTAGAAGTGGTATTTATGTCAAAAGCTAGGGCGGTAATAAACATAGAGAACGTTGTTGCATCAGCAACGCTTAACCAGAAAGTTGACTTGAACGCGGTGGTCAAAAGCTATCCCGGAGTGGAGTATCGCCCAGAGCAGTTTCCAGGACTGGTTTTCAGGCTTAAGAGACCAAAAACGGCAACTTTGATTTTCAATTCTGGAAAGATGGTTTGTACTGGCGCTAAATCTGAGAAGGAAGCCAGAAGAGCTGTAATGAAGGTAATTAAAGAGTTGCAAAGGGGAGGCATAATAATAATTAGCAAGCCGGAGCTGAAAATTCAGAATATCGTTGCTTCAGCCAGTTTAGGAGGCACAATTGACCTGGAGAAGGCAGCTTATTCGCTTGGAAAAACCATGTATGAGCCTGAACAGTTTCCAGGATTGATTTACAGGATGGATGATCCTAAGGTAGTGATATTGCTGTTTGCAAGCGGTAAACTTGTATGCACTGGAGCGAAGAAAGAACAGGATGTCTATGATGCCGTTAATAAGCTTCACAGGATGTTAGAGGAGAAAAACCTCATTTTCTATTAGTCAACCCTTTTTCATTCCCCTTCTTTAATTTGTTTCAGAATAGTTTTAAGCTGTTCATCGTTTATGGAGCCAATTTCATAAAGCATCTGGGCTGCTTCGCTGATGTTTACAAGGGCGTGTAGTTTTATCCCTATTTTTCCGAGTTTTTCAGCTCCACTCTCCTGCCTATCAAGAAGAACAACAACGTCTTTCACTATTCCGCCCTCAGCGGTGATAGCTCTAGCCGCCCTCCTGAGAGACAATCCCGTGGTAATCAAGTCATCTATAAGTAACACGCGGTCGCCTGGATTTAGAAGCCCCTCAATTCTTCTTTGCCTCCCATGGAGGCGTACGCCCTTCCGGATGTATATAAACGGTTTTTTAAGATTGTAAGCAATTATGGATGCAAAGGGCATTCCCGCAACGGGAATTCCAGCCACTCTTTCAAAATTTCCCACACCAACTTCCTTATTGATGAAATCCGTGTAAAAAGCGCATATCTTTTGGAAAGCGTCTGGAAAGCTCGGTACTAAACGTAGGTCGATATAGTACGGACTGATCTTACCGCTTGTGAGCTTGAATGTTCCGAATTGTAAGGCGCCAATCTTATTCAGAATCTTGCATATTTCAAGCCTAACAGGGTCGGGATGCTTTTCCATAGGCATCAGCTACACCTTCTTTGTAACAGAATAAACCTTGCCGGTTTCAGGCACCATGCATGTGGTTTCAGGCAGTTCCTTTTTAACTAATTCTGCGAACCTCTTCAATTCAGCAGATGACGCTGTATGATAGGGAACAGCAACCTTAGGCTTTGTTAGTCTAGCTATTTCGAACCCTGTTTCAGGAGAAGCCCCAGGTGCAATTCCCACTGTGCAGAAAACAAGGTCAAAATTCTCTTTCTTTCCTAAGCTGGCCATTCCGGGATAGGGTAAACTATCAGCCGTGTGAAAAACTTTGATGCCATCTTCGCTTGTTATTATGAACGTCACCGGAGTTGCAGCTGGAGGATGATTACACTCCTCAGCCCTAACCGATACTTCGCCGATTTTAACTTCCGAGCCTGGTTGTACCTCATGTAATTTTTCAGCAGGAACCTTGTTGCGCAGTCTCCTGGCGGACGTGGGATCAGCAACCACTATGCACTGGTTCATTCTGTAAAGCTCGGATATTATGGATTGATCCAAATGGTCATAGTGCTCATGACTTATGAGAACGGCGTCAACATTGACCAGGCTCTTAGGTTTGACATCAACCGGATCTATGACAAGGGTTTTACTCGGCGTCTTTATCGTGACACCTGCATATCGGTTAAACCATACAAACATGATTTCATTTTTCGCGGGAACCTGCTCAATAACCATATTGACTCCTCAACCGTATATTATGCTATAACTTCTTAAAGGGATTATGCTGCATACTCCATAAATCCTCGAATTAAACATTTTAAGGCTTAACAGAATACTTTATCATGTTCTTAAAAGGCGGTTTCAGAATGGTTGATGTTTGGCTCCCGTATGGACAGACGGAAGCATGCCTAAGGGTACAGGCCAGAAATCTCATCGGCACCATAGAGCCCAAGCAAAAGTTAAACATCCCCAATGCAGAATCGGAAATTGAGAGAGCACTCAGGGAACCCATAGACTCTAAGAGACTTGGGGAGATCGCAAAGAGCGGAGATAAAGTCGCTATAGTTATCGAGGATTTCAATTTTTGGCCCTTTCATATTGCTGTTAGGGCTGTTCTTAATGAGTTAAAAAGCGCAGGCATTAATGATGAAAACATGACAATCATATTTGGTTATGATGCTCGTGAACCGCTTTCAGAGCAGGAAGTTCTGAAGATTTTAGGCGAGGATATAACAGGGCGAATTAGAATTGTATTTCACGACCCTAAGACCCCTGATTTAGCCTATGTTGGAACAACCGCTCATGGAACAAAGGTCCGGATTAGCAAGCTTTTTGCAGACGCTAACGTTAAGGTATTGGTTGGAAGATTGGGATTCCATTGCTATGCTGGTTATAGGGGAGGAGGTAAAGGTGTTCTCCCAGGGGTTGCAGGTGATGAGACAATAAAAGCAAGTCACGCCATGATACTAAGTCCAAACGCCAAGGCGGGCGTTTTAGAGGGAAACCCTATTCACAATGAAATTATGGAAGCAGCGAAACTAGTGAAGGTTGACTTCGCCCTGAATGTTTCAGTAGATGAAAAAGGCAATATTGTGAGAGCCTTCGCAGGAAGTTTGAAGCAGTCCTTCCTTGAGGGGGTAAAGTTTGTCAATGAGGTTTACCGCGTCACTATAGATCGTAGAGCTGATGTGGTTGTGGTAAGCCCTGGAGGACACCCTTGGGATTCAAACCTCTTCCAGGCATGTATGGCGATTGAAAATGTTATTGAAGCGGTTAAACGTGGCGGCGTTTTAATATTGGTTGCCGAATGCATAGGCGGATATGGAAATAAGGTCTTCTACGATTGGATGATCAAGCTTAAGGAGTTGAAGGTTGTGGAGCGGGAAATTAAACGCAATTTCGCCCTTGGAGGACACATGGCTTACTACTTGCTTAGCGCTTTACAGAAAGTCCAAATAATTCTTGTCTCCGCAATACCTGACTATTACGCAGTGAATATTTTCAGACTTAAGACAGCGAGGACTGCGAATGAAGCGCTAAAGGAAGCACTGAAAATCACCGGCGAAAACGCTAAGGTTTGGGTTATACCATATGGAGAACATACGTTGCCCGAGGTTAAAACAAGCGAATAAGGGGTTGCTATGACAGCGGATTCACATAAATGGGATTCATCAAAAGAACGTTAGTTGCATTAGAAAAGTTTTAAATGGCGGAGAATCAACCGTAGATTTCTGTATGAAAAAAATCGTGGAAGTAAGAGTTTGCAGCAAACCTTTAAATTGCGGAAGTTCAATCCCAAGGATCTGGATAGGGTTGTATATATAAACCGCACATGTCTCCCTGAAAACTACATTGACCAGTTTTTCCTGGACTTGCATGAGAGATTTCCTGAAACTTTTATCGTGGCAGAAGTGGATGATGAGATCGTTGGGTACATTATGTGCCGCATCGAAGTGGGACTGTCTAATTATGGATTGGGAGGCTTTATAAAGAAGGGACATGTGGTCTCGTTGGCTGTAATGCCACAGTGCAGAAGGATGGGCATAGGCCACGCCCTTGTCTCTAAGGCCATGGAAGGAATGCGCCTATATAACGCCAAACAATGTTACCTGGAGGTTAGAGTGAGCAATATTCCAGCGATAAACCTCTATACCAAGCTTGGATTTAAAATAGCCAGAGTGATTCGCGGTTACTATTCTGACGGAGAAGACGCTTACTTGATGACGCGAAACCTATAACCCCAGTTTCTTATAAATCTGGCTTCTTCTCGCCTCGACCTCACTGGCCACTTCCATATAGAGATTCTTTCCATGAGAATCTATAGCAACGATTAGGGGACCGAAACGTTCCACTTCAAGAACCCATAAGGCCTCCGGCATGCCTAAATCAAGCCATTCCACGCACTTAACAGACTTTATAAGACTTGCTGCTAAGACAGCTGCACCACCTGTAAAAGACGCGTAAACTGCACCATACCTACTCATGGCCTCCGTTGTTTTTACGCCCATACCGCCCTTTCCAATGATAACTCTTATCCCTAAGTCTCTTATGAGGTCAGCCGTGAAGGGCTCCATCCTAGTGCTTGTTGTGGGACCAGCAGCCACCACCAGCCACTTATCGTCCTCCCTCTTCACAACTGGGCCACAGTGGTAGATGGCTAATCCGCGCATATCTATAGGCAGGGATCTCCCAGTTCTAACATGTTCCAGGAGACGCTTGTGAGCCTGATCTCTCGCAGTGACAACCAAACCGCTTATGTAGAGCACATCATTAACTTTCAGCTGTCGAGTCTCACTTTCTGATAATGGCGTTTTAAGATGATATATGGTCATACTATAATCCACAATCCTCGTGGGTTAAGTATTCAACGGATCCATCCTTATTAATTCTCGCAGACGCTCTCCTGAGAGCCCAGCAGCTGAAAGCCACAGCTGCAGGGAAGGTGGCAGGATGCCTATATGCGTAGTCAACATTAACCCCCAACGCGGTAATTCTACCGCCCAGCCCCATGGGGCCTATCCCAGTCGAATTCACAGCATCCAGCAGCTCTGCCTCAAGCCGCGCCAAGTCAGGGTTAGAGTTTGCCTCGCCTAAAGGCCTTAAAAGAGCCTTTTTAGCCAATTTCATCGCAAGGTCCACATTACCGCCAAATGCTACGCCCAAAATTACAGGTGGGCATGGTTGCGCGCCAGCCCTAACGACGGTTTCAACCACGAATTTTTTAAGCTCCTTTATTCCCTCACCAGGCAGAAGCATACTTAAGGCTGAAACATTCTCTGAACCTCCGCCCTTAAGCATAACGGCTAACTCCAAAAAATCTCCGGCTACAACCTCCCAGACTGTTTGAGGTGAAAAGCGTCCAGTGTTATCGCCGCTATTTCTACCGTTTATAGGATTTACTGCGTTAGGTCTCAAAGGCACCTGACGCGTGGCCCTTCGCACTGCATGAACTAGCGCCGCCTCAACATCCTGAAGTCCCTTAAAATCTGCGCCAACATTGATATAGAAGGTTATTGTGCCTGTGTCTTGGCATATTGGCACCTGATTTTCCTCAGCAAGCTCAATGTTCTTGAAGATCGCCTCCAACTGGGCTTTACCGACCTCGCTTTCCTCAGACTCATATGCCCTCCTTAAGGCCTTTTTGACGTCCCCAGGTAAGCGAAAAGCAGCCTGCTTCAAAAGGTTGAAGGCTGTTTCCTCGACGAGATTTGTGTTCAAGATTTCACCACGTGAGCGATTTCTGTCTTTGCTGTTTTTTGGCTTAAAGGTTTCCTAGAACACGAAATAGTGCTTTCACTTTAATTCTCCTCTCTAGATTTTAAAGTTCACTTTTTTCGTTTCCTTTAAATACCGCGTAAAGCAACTTTCAGAATGGTATTGTTATGACAGAAGAACATGAGGAAAATGAGGAACTTAAGAAGTCACGACTTGAATATCTAGAGGACTTGCCTGGAATAGGCCCCGCTACTGCTCAAAAACTTAAGGAGCTGGGATTTCACACTGTTGAATCTTTAGCTATGGCCACCGTCCGCGAGCTGGAGCCCGCCGGTATCAGCGAGAAAAAGGCTGCGGCCATAATTAGCGCAGCCCGAGCCTCGATAGGTGTGACCTTTGTAAGAGCTGATGAACTTCTTAAAATGCGTCAAAACGTTTTACGTTTAACCACCGGAAGCAAAGCGGTGGATAGACTTCTTGGAGGAGGGCTTGAAACCCAGACCATAACGGAATTTTACGGCGAATATGGAAGCGGGAAGAGCCAAGTATGCCATCAACTATGCGTAAATGTACAGTTGCCCCCTGAAAAAGGAGGACTAGGAGGCGCAGCGCTATACATTGACACGGAAAACACCTTCAGGACTGAACGTATAGTGCAGATGGCCAAGCATATTGGGCTCAACCCTGAAGAAGTTGTTAGGAACATCATCTATGCTGAGGCGTACACTTCTGATCATCAGATGTTCCTTTTGGAAAATGCGGACGAAGTGATAAAAGAGAACAATGTTAAATTAATAATAGTTGATTCTCTAACCGCTCATTTTAGAAGTGAGTACATTGGACGTGAGATGCTTGCTTCAAGGCAACAGAAATTGAATAAGCATATGCATAAGCTTATTCGGTTGGCAAGAGCCTTTAACGCTGTAGCGGTCGTGACGAACCAGGTTATGGCGAAGCCCGACATGTTCTTCGGGGATCCCATAAGTCCCGTGGGTGGGCACATAGTGGGACACACAAGCCACACACGCGTTTACTTGAGAAAGACGGCTCATGGACCGGTTAGGATTGCTCGTCTAGTTTCAAGTCCCTACCTACCTGATGGCGAGGAAATATTTAAAATCACGGAGAACGGCATAGAGGACGTATCCGAAGAGGAAAAGCCAAAATCCAGTGGGCGCTGAAATGCCTATACCCATAGCCTTAGTTGCAAGGTTCTTCAACCTCATAATTAATAGACAGTTTGCCGAGGCTGAGCGGGAGCTGGAAGCGATAAAACAGAAAATGCATAAAACAGAGTGGAATAGGGGGTACTTCAAGGCTTTGTATGGTATGCTACTAGCGAGGAAGGCTAACGGAAGCAACAGCGACACCTACGCTTTCTTGGCAAAACTAGATCTCAACGATAAAGAAGCCCTTAAGGCCTATAGGAAGGAATTCTTAAGCCATGTCAGGAACAAGCTTCACGGTGATTTTGACAGAGGATTCTTCGCAGCATGGGCTGAATTCATGCAGGTACTGATTAAAATTGACCTGAGCAAAATGGCTGAGAATCTGCCACAGCAACCGAAGGAAAAAAGCCCTGATACCTTGAAGAGCCAAACAAGCCTGGAAGAGTATTTGGATGAGAGTAGCGTTTAGGCTGTTACAAGCAGAGTGTACAGCAATATCCAGAACACAATCCATGTAAAGAAGTACAGGAATATTCCCGTTGTTAAAATTTTGTTCGGCTTATCCATCATTTTCGGCAGAAAAATCGGCTTCATAATCCAGTATGATAAGATGTAGACTATTATAGATAGGCTGAAACCTGTAACTAGCACATTCGAGGATTGCGGCTCTGCAGTTATTGTATTTGTTGCAATTCCATAACCTATGCATACAACGGCTGCAACTATGCCTAGGAAAAACCTTAACCAGTACAGCACCACAACGGGTCTCATGCCAAATTCTTCCTTATCTTTCGCTCAACTAATTCTAGAGGTTGCCTATTTATAGATTAGCCTACTCATAAATTGTTAAACATCTACTGGAAAGGATTCAGATTGCAAAAGAGGGAATTCACAAGCTTCGATTTAGCCGCTGTGATTCGAGAGTTAAGAGAACCCATTATAAACTCCAGATTGATTAACATCTATCAAATTGATGATAAAAGCTTACTTTTTAAGTTACGCGACAGGGATGGAAGATCCTTAGCGCTGCTTTTGGAAGCTGGAAAGCGCCTTAACCTGACTTCATACATCCAAGAGAAGCCTTTGACGCCGCCTTCTTTCTGCATGGCCCTTAGAAAACACCTTAAAGGGGGATGGATTGTTGATGTGGAGCAATATGAGTTTGAGAGAATAGCTATTTTGCATTTCAGAAGCGGCGCTGGAAACTTCAAACTTGCCCTTGAATTATTTGGTGAAGGCAATGTTATACTTGTCGGAGAGGACGGCAAGATCCTTCAGGCGCTGGTTTATAAGCGTATGAGGGATCGAAACATACTGAGAGGTGAACCTTTCCTTTTCCCTCCGCCTGCTGGACATAATCCATTTAAAGTTAGCAAGGAGGAACTCCTCCGAGGGCTTAGCGGTTTTGGCGATATGGAGGTTGTCAGGGCGCTTACACGCTTTTTAGGATTAGGTGGAATATATGCTGAGGAAGTTTTACTTAGAACCGGAATAGAGAAGACAACCCGCTGCAGCAGCCTAAACCCATCGCATGTAGAAGCAATATACAACTGCTTGAATGAAATGCTTCTGCAAGTTACAAGCGGCACGCTTGAGCCATGTGTAATTTTAGATGAAGCTGGCGGTTTTGTTGATGCAACCCCTTTAAGGCTTAAGCGTTATGAAGGGCTAAGACATCAGGTTTACAGCAGTTTCAATGAGGCTTTAGACGAGTTTTACTCAAGAGTTGCCGCTTTGGAAAAATCGCAAGCGACGGAAGAAAATGAAAAGGAGATTCGGAAGGAGATAGAGCGCCTTAGGAGAGTTATGAATGAGCAGGAAAAGGCTCTTCAGGAAATAAAGCAGAGAGCCGAAAGGATGAAGCGTATAGGTGACACAATATATGCGTATTCTGCTGAGATTCAGACGCTTTTGGACAAGTTCTCGAGTGCTGGGCGCTTTGATAAAAGTCTAGATGAGGTTGTATCAGAACTTACGGAGAGTAAACGCTTAGGTGAAAAGCATGTTTTATTTGAATCTCTAGATAAGGGTAAGATGCTCATCACCATAAGCGTTGACGACTTGAAGTTTCAGATAGACTTACGGGCGGACTTGTACTCGAACGCATCCAGGTTCTACGAGGAGTCAAAGGCCGCTAAGCGCAAACTCGAAGGAGCCAAGGAAGCACTTGAAAATACAAGGAAGAAAATCGAAGCGTTAGAGGCACGTTTAAGGGAGATTGAAGAGGAAAAGCTGGTTAAGTCTGCAGAGGTCTTTGAAGAGCTTGCCAAACGGAGAATTAAACAGAAAAAATGGTTTGAAAAATTCAGGTGGTTTATGTCATCGGATGGCTTCTTAGTGGTTGCAGGTAAGGATGCCGCAAATAATGAGGCATTAATCAAAAAGTACACAAGACCAGGGGACATAGTCTTTCACGCGGATATTACGGGGGCACCCTTCGTCGTTGTTAAGACTGAAGGCAGGAGCCCCAGCGAACAGTGTCTGAGAGAGGCTGGAGAGTTTGCAGCCACTCTGTCTAGAGGCTGGCGTGAGAGCTTTGCCGCCGTTGATGTTTATTGGGTTTATCCGGAGCAGCTAAGCAAATCCGGTGAGTCAGGCGAGTATGTCCCAAGAGGAGCATTCGTCGTTAGAGGGAAACGGAACTGGATGAGGAACATGCCACTGAAAATTGCTGTTGGAGTCTTCTTCGACGAGGAGACTAAAGGTTTGTCTTTTATAAGCGGTCCTGTTGACGCTGTGAAAGCTAAAACGCAGGCCTATGTGGTAGTGGCTCCAGGTGACATTGAGGGAAAAGAACTCTTCAGGATAATTTTAAGGGAGTTAGCTTCGAAGGTGCCTGCTGAACTTCAGAAAAAAGTACTTGAAGCTTCGCTTGAGGAGATTAGAAGCTTAATACCTTATGGGAGGGGTATTATTCTATCGGACTAGTGGGCGCCTTTCAAGCGTTCATTTGCCAAAAACAATGCTGAGAGTGTTTTTGAATCTGCAATTTCCTCGCTTAGAACCATGTTGATGGCTTCTTCAATTTTAACTTCAACCACTTCTATGAGCTCGTCTGGGTCAAGGTTTCGCTCTACATGGATTAGTCCTTTTGCTAGGAATATATGTAGAATTTCGTCGCTGTATCCTGGACTCATGTATATGGATGCTAACTTTACAATCTCACCAGCCTTATAGCCTACTTCCTCGATTAGCTCTCTACGGGCAGCTTCCTCGGGGCTTTCTCCAGGATCCACTTTACCCGCGGGCACCTCAAGTATCCACTTATTTAATGAGGACCTAAACTGTCTAATCATGACGACTTTCCCGTCGTCCTTAATTGGCACGATAGCTGCGGCTTGGCCGAATTTTACAACCTCTGCCGTAAATTTAGTGCCATCAAGTTCGTAAACCCTCTGAGCTAAAAGAAGCCTTTTGCCGTGGAAAAGCACATGCTCCTCTAAAAGCTCAACTTTCTTAGGTATGCTCATTTTTAGCACCCACTAATTATGATGATGCCTAAAGTGACCTTAAACCTTATTAATTTGATGCTTAGGCATTTTAGAGAAATGAGGGGCTTTCATGGCGGGTAATGTGAAAATAAAGATAATTTCTGAGTCAGGGATTATTGTTGAGTGCGAATTGGATACTAATCTAGCGCCTAGAACCGTTGAGGCTTTGATAAAGGCGCTTCCATTCAAGTCTAGGGCGGAGTTCTGGGGGCAGGAGCTGTATTTCTCAGTTCCCTTTGATGTCGGCTATGAAAACGCTAAGGATGTAGTTGAATATGGTGATGTGGCCTACTGGCCTGAGGGGCCGGCGCTTTGCCTTTTCTACGGTCCAACTTTATCCAGCCCATCGCCGGAAGTCATAAAACCATATAGCCCTGTAAATGTCATTGGTAAAGTGCTCGGTGACCCGAAAATCCTTGCCCAAATTGACGAAAAAGAAGAGCTTAAAGTAGAAAAGGCTATTTGAGTTTCAAGCAGGACTGTTCAGATAATCCATGATCAGACGCAGATCTTTACCGTGCACGATATAGTTAACATTTTTAATGTTGTTTTCTCGAGGATTGAACAGTATTCCGATCCCTGCACTTTCCAGCATGCAGAGATCAGCGTCGGAATCACCCACTGCGACGGTGTTGGACATTTTTATCCCATATTTCTCCGCTACATGGTACAGGTGGTAGCGTTTACAAACTGATTGCCTGCATTGGCAGCCAATTTTTTCCCAGCCCATGGGCATTTTCAGGTGACCTGTTATAACGCCGTTTCTCACCACCAGCGTGTTCGCCACGTGAAAGTCCATGTTTAGCTTGCAGGCCACGATTTCCGTTGCCAACGTATAACTATCGCTTATTATACCAACCTTGCAGTTTTTGTTTTTTAATTGTTCAACGGTTTCAGCAGCACCTTTCATGAGGGGTATTGCGCGGACTATTTCGCCAAATTTAGAGACAGATAAGCCCTTAAGCAATTTTGCAATTCTCTTTGACCTATCATA
>JAWCTJ010000043.1:0-11607 GCA_038868255.1 Bathyarchaeia archaeon | reverse complement strand
TACCTCCCCACCTACCTTTAGGTCGTGTACAAGGAACAAGTCATAAGTCTGGTTTACGCTACCTTCAAGCGAGTTTTCCACAGGCACGACGCCGGAATCCACATCACCTATCTCAACGCTTCTGAATACATCTGAAAGGTGTACGCACGGTTTTATATCCACGTTTAAACCGAAATACTTGTACACTGCAATTTCACTGTAAGCGCCTATTTCTCCTTGGAAAGCCACTCGCATGTGATTATTTCCTCACGGTTTTCCTTTTCAATAGACATCTGTTTATACCCTCGATCATTGCCTCTACACTTGCTCTCACGATATCCTCGTTAACGCCTCTTGCGGATACTATGTTGCCTTCTTTATCTTCAACCTTAACAATAACTTCGGCAACAGCGTCGGAGCCCCCTGTTAAGGCTTCCAGCCTATACTCGCGAAGTCTCACATCGGCTAAGCTGCCTATGGTCTTCTGGATAGCTCTTATAGCCGCGTCTACGGGCCCTACGCCTGTTTCAGCGGAAATGTATTCTTTTCCTTCCACTATGAGCTTAACAGAGGCCATGGGAACAATGTTCATCCCTGTTACCACTGCAAGGTCCTTTAGCAGAACAATCTTTTCTTCCTGAACCGTTTCACCCATTACGGCTCTGGCAATAGCCATCAAATCAGCATCTGTGACTACTTTACCTTTATCGCCTAGCTCTTTAACTCTCTTAACAATGTTTCTAAGCTGTTCCTGGTTTGGGTGGATCCCCGCCTCTTCTAGCTGAGCCTTTATTCCCTGTCTTCCCGCTAGCTTTCCGGCTTCAAGGCGCCTGTGCTGTCCCACAAGCTCGGGGCTTATAGGCTCGAAAGTTAAAGGTTCAACGGTTACGCCGCGTGTATGTATTCCCGATTTGTGGGAGAACGCGTTTTCCCCTACTATTGCCTTGTTCGGCGGAACCGGGATCCCCGTCAATCTTGAAACAAGCTTTGAAGTAGCGTAAAGTAGGCCTGTGTTTATTCCGGTTTTATACTTGTATAGAGCGTGCAGTGCCATAACAACCTCCTCAAGGGCGGCGTTCCCAGCTCTTTCGCCTATCCCATTAACGGTCACGTGGACCTGCGTGGCTCCGGCTTCAACTCCTGCAACAGAGTTGGCCACAGCCATTCCGAAATCGTCATGGCAATGAACGCTGACCGGGATCTTCACCACAGATTTTATTTCGCCTATAAGCTTCTGCATGGATGTGGGGGTCATTACCCCCACAGTGTCGGGAATGTTTATCCTGTCGGCTCCTGCTTCCTCAGCCGCTTTGCAAAGCTCCTTGAGGAAGCCTATGTCAGCCCTTGTGGCATCCATGGGGGAGAATTCACATGTTAAACCGTGACTTTTAATGTACTCTACCGATTCAACCGCGGCTTGCAAGACCTCTTGGCGGTTTAAGCCTAAAGCATGCTTGATCTGTATGTCTGATGCCGAGATGAAGGTGTGGACGGAATCCACATCACATTGAATAGCGGCATCTATGTCCCCGCGGACTGCTCTTGCAAGGGCGCACACCTCAGCCTTTAATCCGGCTTTGGCTATTTCCTTGACAGCTTCCTTTTCACCCTCGGAGGACATGGGAGAGCCAGCCTCTATAGCGTCGACCCCGAGCTGGTCGAGCTGACGTGCTATCTCAATTTTCTCATCAATACTAAGTGAAACGCCGGGGGTTTGTTCTCCGTCACGTAAAGTGGTGTCAAAAATGCGGATATAGGTCATTTCAAGCACCGCTTAGCATTAATTATTTCTTCAGCTATGGCTTCGCCCATTTCTATGGTTTTGGCGTTTCCTCCTAGGTCAGGTACAACCCTTTCTGAATTTAAAGTATTGGTTACGGCTTTTTCCACAGCCAAAGCAGCCATGGTGCACGCCGCATCACCATGCTGCTCGCCTAACCATTCAAGCATCATCTTAGCCGCCAAAATCATTGAACAGGGGTTTGCGGTCTGTTTTCCAGCCCGTGTGGGAGCAGACCCGTGGATAGGTTCGAAAATTGCAAAGTTGTCGCCCACGTTTGCGCCTGGAGCCATTCCTAAACCTCCCACTAGCTGAGCAGCTTCGTCTGAGAGAATATCGCCAAACATGTTTGTGGTTACTATGACGTCGTAGTTCTGCGGCTCTTTAATTAGGCGCATGGCAGCTGCATCCACATACTGTTCTTCAAAGGCTACATCAGGATATTGTTTAGCCACTTCTCTACACACGTTGGCGAAGAGCCCGCAGGTTAAACGCATGACATTTGCCTTATGAATAGCCGTCACCTTTTTCTTTTTGTTTCTTCGCCTGGCAATTTCAAAGGCTTTTCGGGCTATCCTTTCTGAGCCGCGGCGGGATATTATGCGCATACAAACAGCAGCGTCGCCTAGTGAAAACTCGAGTCCCCGATAAACGTCTTCAGTGTTCTCTCTTACGAAAACAAAATCTATATCCGGCCTAACGGATATTTTCGGCAGATAAGCCTTTATCGGCCTAATATTCGCATACAAGTCAAACATCAATCTAAGTTTAACTATGACGTCAGCTGCGGTTTCACCTACAGGGCCTTTCAAACATGTGTGAGAACTTTTTATTTTTTGGATCGTTTCCTCTGGCAGGGCTACACCGCACTTGTTAAAGCAATCATCACCGGCTTCTGCCTCAACCATGTTTAGGTTCAGCCCAAACCTTTTATGTACAGCCTCTAAAACCTTCAACGTAGCCTCCGTCAGCTCTGGGCCAATTCCGTCGCCGGGGATTATGACGATTTTATAGGCACTCATCTTATGCAAAGCCGCCTCCTTAAATTTTCAATTAAACTGCCGTCCTGGAGAATCTGCATTATAAATGGGGGAAGCTTGGTGACTTGGAAAGTAGTATTCTTTGTTAAATTTTTTACAAAGCCATTTTCTAAGTCCACTATTAACTCGTCGCCTTCTGCAATTCTGCC
This sequence comes from Bathyarchaeia archaeon, assembly GCA_038868255.1. GTDB lineage: Archaea > Thermoproteota > Bathyarchaeia > Bathyarchaeales > Bathycorpusculaceae > DRVV01. Next base: position 8,659 of record JAWCTJ010000043.1, on the reverse strand, counting down.
GGACACATTTTCACATTCAACAACGGGCAAACCTATGTTTATTGCATTTCTATAGAAGATCCTAGCGAAGGATTCGGCTATCACGCATTTTACTCCAGCATATTTCAGCGCTATAGGAGCCTGCTCTCGGCTTGAACCGCACCCAAAATTTTTGCCTGCAGCGAGTATTATGCCGCTTCTTGCCTTTTCATAGAACCTGGGATCCAAACCTTCCATCGCATGGCGGGCAAGCTCATTCGGATCTAACAATACCAAGTGTTTTGCGGGTATGATAACGTCTGTGTCAATATTGTCGCCAAACTTAATGACCCTTCCTGAAACAGTCATGGCTATGCCTCCAATATCCTTGGGTCAGTTATTTTTCCAGTTACGGCTGAAGCTGCCACAGTAGCCGGTGAGGCCAAGTATATTTTAGCTTTCACACTACCCATTCTCCCAATGAAGTTTCTGTTCGATGAGCTTATGCATACTTCATCCGCAGCCAGCAGCCCTAAATGCCCGCCGAGACACGGTCCACAGGTAGGGTTGCAGATAACTGCGCCAGCCTCTATGAGGATTTCTATTAATCCCTCTCGTAAAGCTTGCATGTATACTTCTTTTGATGCAGGTACAACAAGCAGTCTAACGCCTTTCTTAACCTTCTTTCCCCTTAAAACCCGTGCAGCTAGTCTCAGGTCTTCGATGCGTCCGTTGGTACATGACCCAATGAAGCCCTGATCGATTTCCACGCATGAAACATCACTTACTGGTTTTACGTTATCCACAGAGTGGGGACAGGCAACTTGAGGCTCCAAGCCTGAAACATCCATTTCTAAAACTCTTTCGTAGTGGGTGTCTGGGTCGCTCTTTATCATTTCAGCCGATTGAAGCTTTAGATATTTAATTGTGGTTTCATCAGGCTCTATTATTCCGTTTTTCGCGCCCATTTCAACAACCATGTTACATAGGGTCATTCGACCATCAGCACTCATATTTCTTATTGTTGGCCCAGTGAACTCTATGCTCTTGTATATTGCTCCGTCGGCACCTATCTGGCCTATGATGTGCAATATCAGATCTTTGGGCGTTACATAATTCTGTAAAAAGCCATTCACATTTATTCTGAAAGCCTCAGGCACTCTTAACCATATTTTTCCCGTAGCGAAGACGGCAGCTGCCTCTGTGGATCCTATCCCTGTGGAAAAGGCGCCGAAGGCGCCATATGTGCAAGTGTGAGAGTCAGCGCCAACGATTAAAGCCCCTGGTTTCACGTAGCCTTTTTCCACCATTACTTGGTGGCATACGCCTTCTCCAACATCATACAAGCCAGGGATGCCCTGTTCTTCAGCGAATTCACGCAGTATTTTATGAAGTTCTGCTGCCTTTTCGGAGCTTGCAGGAGAGAGGTGGTCCAGCACTATGGCTATTTTCTCAGGATCCCATACCTTTTCTATGCCTATCTTTCGGAATGAGTTGACAGCTAAAGGTCCGGTTAGGTCATTAACCATCACTGCGTCCACATTTACCTCAACAATCTCTTTTGGGCTGACTGCTTTCCGTTTTGAGGCTTTTGCCAAAATTTTTTCAGTTATATTCATTACTCTTCTTTCCCTTATTTCTCGATTCCAGCCATTTTCCTTATGAACTTGCCCACCTTCTCAATTGGATGTTTCTCAATCTCTTTCATCATGGCTTCAAGCACTTCCTTGGATTTTTCTGCTTTTCCTGTCCATTCTCTTGCGAATTCTCCGTTTTGAACCCTTTCTACAACTTTTTTCATGTTGTTTTTCACGTGGTCATCTATAACCTTGGGTCCCACAGTCATTCCGCCATATTTGGCGGTGTCTGAAACTGCTTGAAGCATACCTATGAAGCCTTTCTGGTATATTAGATCCATTATCAACTTGGCTTCATTGCAAACCTCGAAGTAGGCAAGCTCAGGCTGGTATCCCGCCTCCACAAGCACCTCGAAACCCTTCTTAATGAGCTCTATAAGGCCTCCTACTAGAACGGCCTGTTCACCGACAAGGTCTGTTTCGGTTTCTTCCTTAAAAGTTGTTTCTAAAACTCCTGCTCTTGTACACCCCAAGCTTTTTGCAATCGCCAAAGCTGTTTGCAAGGCCTTTCCAGAGGAATTCTGATATACAGCGACAAGCGCAGGCACTCCGAAGCCTTCAAGGTATGTTCCGCGAAGTCTAGGTCCCGGCGATTTAGGTGCAACCATTATGACGTCGACATATGGCGGCGGAACTATCTGCTTAAAGTGAATGTTAAACCCATGTGAGAAACAAAGCGCTTTTCCACCATGCATGTAAGGGGCTACCTGGTTTTTGTAGACTTGAGGCTGTTCCAGGTCCGGTATCAGCATATGCACTATATCAGCCCTTTTAACAGCTTCAGGCACAGGGTAAACTTTAAAGCCGTCGTTCACAGCTGCAGTCCACGAAGCACCTTCAGGTCTAAGTCCAAGTATAACGTTCACCCCTGAGTCCCTCATGTTCTGCGCTTGAGCTTTACCCTGACTTCCGTAGCCTATTACTGCAACGGTTTTTCCATTTAAGGGCTCTAAACTCACATCGGAGTCGTAATACACTTTAACCATTTTCAAGTCTCACCCTCTTCAGGGTTAAAGTTGACATCTATTGATTTAGATCCTCTAGATAAAGCTGCTATGCCTGTTCTAACAAGTTCTTTAACACCGAATGTTTTCATCAACTCGATGAACGCGTCAATCTTGTCTGGTCCCCCTGTGATTTCAACAATTAAAGTTTCAGGAGACGCATCTACCACATGCCCCCTAAAGATGTCTACATAATGAAGCACGTCGGCTCTAACCCTTGCTTCAGGCGCATTAATCTTTATGAGTGCTAGTTCTCTCGTCACCGTACTCGTAGGATCTAGTATGCTCACTTTCACAACGTCAATTAACTTTCTCAGTTGTTTAACAAGCTGCTCAACAGTTTTTTCATCTCCTTTTATGGTTATAGTCATCCGTGCAAGGTCACCGTTCACAGCGCCCACGGTGATGCTATCTATGTTGAAGTTTCTTCGACGAAACATGTTTGCTACGCTGTAGAGTACACCAGGCCTGTTTTCTACGAGGGCGGCGATTATGCAGGTTCTAACTTCTCCCATTTCGCTTCACCCTATCAGCATCTCGTTCAATCCACGTTCTGGAGGAACTATCGGCAGAACATCCTCTTCAGGCGATATAGGGACATCTATGACCGTTGTAACCTCGCTGTTTATAGCTTCTTTGACGGCTTTTCTAAATTCTTCTACGGAGCCAACTCTTATTCCCCTGGCGCCATAAGCCTCAGCTAATTTAACCATGTCAGGCACTCGACCAAGTTTAACGGCGATATATCTCCTATCGTAGAATAATCTTTGCCATTGAGCCACCATGCCCAGTACGGAATTATTCAAAACAATTACAGTTACAGGTATTTTTTCCTCAACCGAACAAGCTAATTCCTGCTCAGTCATTAAGAAACTTCCATCCCCCGCCACATCAACAACAATCCTGTCGGGACAGGCCACCTTGGCGCCGAGGGCTGCTGGGAACCCGAATCCCATAGTTCCCAAGCCGCCGGACGTTATATATGTTCTCGGCTTGATTACCTTGAAGTGTAAAGCAGCCCACATTTGGTTTTGCCCAACTTCTGTAGTGAGTATCGCGTCTTCTGGCAGCAGTTGCCTAAGCTCCTTTAGCAGTATCTTAGGTCTTAAACCACCGTTGTTATTGGCGGAACTTAATTCATACGCTTCTTTCGCATCTTTAATTTTTTGGAGCCAACTCGAATTTCCCTTAGGGTTCGAAATTTTTTCAGACAACGCTGCATGTATGGCGGCTAATGCTTTTTTCGCGTCAGCTACTATAGGCAGGTCAACATCTAAGTTCTTACCTATCTCAGCAGGATCTATGTCGACGTGTATGATTTTCGCGTCTTTGCAGAATGTGTCAAGTCTTCCAGTTGTCCTATCTGAAAATCTTGTCCCCACAGCTAATAGAACATCGGCCTCCAGTATCATCTTGTTTGCAACGGGATTTCCGTGCATTCCGATGTGACCTAAAGACAACGGATGATTTTCGGGGAAACAGCCTTTACCCATCAATGTTGTTGCTACAGGGGCTAGAAGAAGCTCTGACAGGTTCAAAAGTTCCTGGAAAGCATTGGATATTATGACTCCGCCTCCCGCCAGTATTACGGGTCTTTCCGCTGACAGCAGTATTTCAGCAGCTCTTTTTATTTGAAGGGGATGAGGGTCCGTTACGGGTTTATACCCTCTGAATGCCATGCTGCTTGAAAAATCCATTTCAGCCGTGTCCATCTGAACGTTTTTAGGCAAATCTACTAGTACTGGCCCAGGACGCCCTGAGGTTGCTATGTAAAAAGCTGATCGGACTATCTTAGGGATCTCGGCGGCGCTTCTAATCTGATAGTTAAACTTGGTTATTGGTGTTGTTATCCCGATTATGTCAGCTTCTTGGAAGGCGTCTTTTCCTATCATGTAAGATGAGTTGCGGCTGAAAGTGCTAACTTGCCCTGTGAAGGCAATGACAGGTGAAGAGTCCATGTAGGCATTAGCAATGCCCGTGACCAAGTTTGTGGCTCCTGGACCGGAAGTAGCCATGCAAACACCAGGTCGCCCTGATGCTCGGGCATACCCGTCAGCCGCATGAGCAGCGCATTGTTCGTGTCTTGATAATATGTGCCTTATGTCTGAGTTGTAAAGGGCATCGTACACGGGCAATATGGCTCCGCCTATTATTCCAAATATCACTTCAACTTTTTGTTGCTTCAGCGATTCTATAAGAGCGCGGGCGCCGGTCATTTTTGCCACAACAAGCACCTCCACAGCACATTTTCACAGGGTATTGGGAACGTGAGAACTGTCAAATAACAAAGTGTCATCCGCAGAATTTCGGGATTTTTATTGAAGGAAGCGATCCCTCATCTGCATACCTCATTGAGCAGCTCTTCAAGCCTTAGCAGTCCCCATTTAAAAAGTTTTCGCTTTTTCGATAAAGTCCATTTAAAGCTTACGTCGTCAAGGGTTTATTGTTTGACGCTTTGCTGTTTATAGCTACCAGCGCGTTCATTCCGTTCAGCACTGCTTCAACGCTGGCCATGACTATGTCTTCCCTAACTCCTACTGAGGTCACTGTTAGGTCGCCTTTTCGCAGGCGTACAAAAACCTCAACCATGGCGTCAGTGCCTCCAGTTATCGCCTTAACGTTGTACTGTTCAAGGATAATGGGTTCGACCTCTGAGACTGCGTTTTTAACAGCGCTTATTGCCGCGTCCACAGGGCCTACGCCGATGCCTGTACCGATAACAGGCCTATCCTGGATCCTCAGCCTCACCGAGGCCGTAGGGGTGACCCTGTTGCCCGTTACAACAGTTATCTCCTCCAGTATTATCGGCCTAGTGCTTTTTAAGCCCATCACCTGCTCAGCTATGGCCAGTAAATCCACATCAGTTACTCTTTTTCCTTTATCACCTAATTCCTTAACCTGCCGGAATATTTCTTCAAGCTGTTCAGCATTAGGACTTAACCCCATTTCTTCTAGCACCGCTTTGACTCCATGAGAACCAGCGTGTTTACCGACGACTACACGCCTCACGGCTCCAACGACTTCTGGAGGTATTGGTTCGTATGTTGCAGGATGTGATAGCACTCCATGGGCGTGGATACCTGATTCATGGGCGAAGGCGTTCTCGCCTACGATGGCCTTGTTAGGTTGCGGATAAACGCCTGTTAGTCTAGCCACAAGCTTTGAAGTACTGTATAAAAGCGCTGTTTTTATTCCAGTTTTGACGCCGTAAAGAACTTTCAGGGCAACAGCTATTTCTTCGAGAGAAGCGTTACCAGCCCTTTCCCCTAAACCATTAATTGTCGCATGAACTTGGTTGGCTCCGGCTCCTAACGCAGCTATAGAGTTGGCTACGGCTAATCCCATATCGTTATGGCAGTGAACACTCAGCAAGGTGTTTGGAAAAGTGCTTCTAATATCCGAAAAAAGCTTGTAAGCTTTTTCAACGGTTAACACTCCTACGGTATCGCATACACAAATTCTGTCGGCTCCAACAGAAAGCCCAGCTGCAAAAACTTGTTTCAGATACTGTACGTCAGATCTTGTGGCATCTTCAGCTGAAAGTTCTACAATTAATCCATGATCTTTGGCGTATTGAACACAATCTTTAACAATTTCTAAAAGCTCCTCTCTGGTTTTCCTTAGTTTATATTGTAGGTGCAGGTCTGATGTTGGAATTACTAGGTGTATGCTGTCCGCTTCGCTTTCTATGACGGCGTCTATGTCCGATTTAACACCTCTTGAGCAACTGCAGATTTCCGCGTTCAATCCTTCACGAGCTATTCGTTTTATAGCTTCCATTTCCCCGTTGGAAGATGATGCGAATCCTGCTTCTATGACATCGACTCCAAGTTCATCCAGCTGCTTAGCAATTAAAAGCTTACTTTCAGGCGTCAGAGAAACTCCAGGGGTTTGTTCACCGTCTCTGAGCGTTGTGTCTAAAAATCTGACTCTTTCAGGGAAGCAGTTAAATAAAGCAATACCCCGTTGCCATTTATAACCCACGCGCAACATGACATTGCGATAATTAAATATAAAGCTTTTGGTTTCTTCTCAGATGCAAACAGCTGAGGTAAGTGATTTGAGAAGCGATGAAATAAAGATCGGAGTAGAAAGAGCACCACATAGATCACTGCTTAAAGCATTGGGACTTACGGACAAGGAGATAAGCCGGCCTTTCATAGGGGTCGCAAACAGCTATACGAACGTTGTTCCAGGACATGTACATCTTAATGCGGTGGCGGAAGCCGTCAAATCAGGTATTATAGCAGCAGGGGGAACCCCCTTCGAATTCAACACTATAGCGGTTTGTGATGGAATAGCCATGAATCATATAGGCATGAGGTATTCGCTGCCCTCGAGGGAGCTGATTGCGGACTCCATTGAGGTTATGGTTCAAGCACATAGATTCGACGGGCTAGTTCTAGTTTCAAACTGTGATAAGATTACGCCGGGCATGCTTATGGCTGCAGCGAGACTTGACATACCAGCTATTTTGGTTACCGGAGGACCCATGCTTTCGGGAATCGCTAATGGAAAACGCGTGGGGTTTTCTTCGGTTTATGAAGCGGTGGGAGGAGTTCTTGCAAGGAAAATTTCCATGGAAGAACTTAAAAAACTCGAAGATAATGCTTGCCCAGGATGTGGGTCATGCAACGGCATGTACACAGCCAACACCATGGCATGTGTTTCTGAAGCTCTAGGTATGACTATGCCTTACTGCGCCACAGCCCTCGCAGTTAGCTCCAAGAAACTCCGAATAGCTAAGCAATCTGGTGAAAGAATTGTGGAGATGGTTAAAGAAAACTTGAAACCCTCAGACATCATAACTCCTAAAGCCATTGAAAACGCTATAGCCGTGGACATGGCGCTCGGTGGCTCAACAAACACTGTACTCCATTTGACGGCCATAGCAAGAGAGGCGAACATTCAACTGCCATTATCCCTTTTTGATGAGATAAGCAGAAAAGTACCGCATCTATGCAGCATGATCCCCGGAGGACCCTACGCTCTCGAAGACTTGGATGCTGCCGGTGGCATCCCAGCCCTTATGAAAGAATTGAGCCCACTCATTAACTTAGACGCCTTAACCGTAACGGGGAAAAACGTAGGAGAAAACATAGCAAACGCTGAAATTTTGAACCGTGAAGTCATACGACCTATCGAAAACCCAGTTCACAGAGAAGGCGGAATAGCTGTGCTTTGGGGAAACCTAGCTCCGCAGGGTGCGATACTTAAGACGGCAGCGGTTCCAGAGAAAATGCTTGTCTTCAAAGGAAAAGCCAGAGTTTTCGACTCGGAAATGGAGGTGGTTGAGGCCTTACGCTGCGGAAAAATACTTCCAGGCGAAGTTGTAATCATAAGGTATGAGGGGCCCAGAGGCGGCCCAGGCATGCCCGAAATGCTTTCACCCACAGCGATACTTGCGGGAATGGGTCTCACTGAATCTGTCGCACTAATAACTGACGGGAGATTTTCAGGTGCTACACGAGGTTTATGCATAGGACATGTTTCGCCGGAGGCGGCGGAAGGTGGTCCGATAGCGGCGATCAGAGACGGAGATATCATAAAAATAGATATCCCCAAAAGGACGATAAACGTTGAACTAACCAAGGAGCAGCTGGAAAGCCGCTTGAAGGAATTGAAACCTAAAGAACCAAGGATCAGAAAGGGTTACCTGGTGCGGTACTGTAACTTTGTGCAGTCAGCCTCAACAGGAGCCACCTTCAAGATGCCATAGTTCCTTTACAAAACTAGAAACATAGATACACTTATAAGCAAGGCTTTAAAGTTTTTTAAGCAAGTGGTCCAGATGAGGGGTTGCATTCACAGAAGGCGATTGCTTTCATCAACAATCCAAAGGGAAAACGACTAGTTTGCTTCATTGCCTTCTGGGCAGCTCCTGACGATCTGGGTTTTCTGCGGGGTGAAAGGTGTTTTGGTTAAGGTGAAGTTTGCTGTTCCAGCGGGCTCTCTGCAGAAGGCGACCTTTGACATTTTAGAGCGAGCAGGATACAAGGTCTGGGGCCAAGATAGAAGCTATAGGCCCATGATAAACGACCCTGACATAGAACTTAAGCT
>JAWCTJ010000042.1:0-11680 GCA_038868255.1 Bathyarchaeia archaeon | reverse complement strand
TCCTGTCTTGATGTTGTTTATGATCAGCACAGCCGGCGCGAATATGTTAGGATCTATTTTGTAAAAGTCATAGCCAGCTCCCTTAAAAATATCGAAAAATGATTTCCCGTAGTCCTTTGAGAACTTTGAGGGTGCTTTCTGCACAATTTCCTCCAGTTTTACCTCATCATCGCAGTTAACTACGTAGTAGCTTACTCCTCCATATAGTATTGCATCGTTTGTTCGTGCCATTGCCTTGACGAACTTGGGATGAACCGGCGGTATGGGGGCGTATCCCCAAGCATAGAGAACAAAATTTGGGTCAAGTCCTAACTTTGAGAGCTTATGGAGACCTGTCTCAACGATTCTTCCAGCTACTTGCGTTGAGCCGGCTACGCTGGCGGTTGGAGTTAATATTACTGCAAGGTTTTCGCATCTGATGTTACAGTCTTCAGCTATCCGCTGGATAAGCTTGCCCGGAGGGCGCTTGTCAGTTTCCAAAACCACTATAGCCCTATCACACTGATCATGATATCCAATTTCTTCATATATTTCCTTGGGTTTTAAGGATAGAGCCCGAGCTGGTCCGGAGCCTATGGCTGAATAATCTTCACTCTTTATGTTCCAGCCTGCAAACTGCGAGCCTAATGTCGATATCGCCGGGTGATCAGTGTATACGAAGATAGATGGAAGTTCAAGCTCGCCGTAATGCATCATGCTTATCTTGGCTTTCCCGCAACCGCCAAGACAGATTTCCGTTATCAACCTTCCAGCCTCGAAACCTCCTCTGGCTTCAATACCTGCATCTACAATTATAGCGCCATTCTGCATCTTTTCTATCTTGACTCCATAATAGTCCGGTTTTTGCAATATTTTCTCCAGGATCCTCCAAGCCAACAGGTTTACGCTTAATGCTTCACTCAATTTGATACCCTGCCTAGAGAAATCTTTCATAATGACTTAGTTGAGGATTATTTGTCTTAGAAACATATAGTTTGCCTTTACCATTCTCAGCCAGATCGCCGATAAAGAGGTAGAAGGGCGTCTCTACCACTTCGCTTTCTTCTATCTTAACTTTCTTTTTTAAGCCATCGAAAGTGAACGATGGCAGTATGGATTCGATGAATCCGCTTATCACGATGGTTCCACCAGTCATGCATGAACCAGCTCTTCCGTCACAGTTGCCTTTTACGTAGATCATACCATCATGCATGCCCATGCCTGCGAATTGCCCTGCATTTCCGTACACCTTTATAATGCCTTTTCTCATGTAGGCTCCAGCGTCCACTCCTGCGTTTCCGTGGACGATTATTTTTCCGCCGGACATCCCTTGAGTGCTCCCACGGTAGGGTGTGGCCAAATAATCCCCTGCGTCTCCACGGATATCTATGACTCCGCCTTTCATTGCAGAACCTGCCCATCCGCCAGCATTTCCGTGAACTGTTATTTTTCCTCCTTTCATTTCTTCACCGAGGTGCATGCCCACACTGCCATTTATAATTATTTCACCCTTTGTCATTCTGGCGCCTATGTATTTGATCCTGCTTACGTCTCCTTGTATAGTTATTGCGGGTTCTGCGATTCCTTCAGCTGTTTTGGCTTCTTCAACCTTGAAGAGCTCTTGTAACTTCTTCTCCCTGTTACCTTCATAGATAAGCAGCTGGCCTATTTGAGCCGAGTTTTTTCCTTCAAAAACATCTGGACTTATGCACTCTGCCAACACTGGAACTTTAAATTCTCTTATCGGAGTTAGGACAATCATCATACCTCAGCCTTCACATTTATTTTACGTGAAATTGCCAAGTAATGCTCGTCAACGGGATAATTCTCATACTCTACGGTCCAGTACTCTCTGAACCGCCTCTTCAGTTTCTCGTCCACTTCCATCTCACACGGCTTACAGGTTTCTACATTAACCCAAAGGGTTGCGCCTGGCACATGTTTAAGGACTTCCCCATCCTTCACCACGATTTCGCCGCTTTTAATCGTGTAAGCGGTACACCCGAAGGCTTTTATTATAGCTTCGTAGTCCCTAGAAGGGTCAAGTTTTTCAGGATTAATATTGTATATTGCAATGTCGGCATCCGCGCCTACACCTAAATGTCCCTTGAACGTTAGACCTAAAGCTAGTGCTTGTCCAGCACGAGTAACAACTGCAATGTCATACAGGCTTAATTCACGATTTATTGATGGCAAAAGGCTTTTTTTCCTAGCTTTTGGATGCAGTTTCTTCAATGTTTCTTCACGGGCTTTACGGCTCATCAGCCACGCTATGACCTGTGGGTATCCTATAAATGGACCGGCATTTGGATGATCAGTGCTTAGGAAAATCTTCCATGGATCCCTAATTAAAAGGGCTAGTTCAAGTCCTATTGACCATTGAGTCGCGTGAACCGCACTTTTCGGTCTGTAATGAAAAGGTACTATGCCAGAGCTTGTTTCAGTTTCCACATCATGGTTTACCCACTTGTTCCCGCTGAGTGTGTAGAGAGTGTACTGGAAAGGCCCATCAGCAGTCATTGTTGTTGTGTCCGTGAATATAACTTGCCCCATATCCATCGTTACGTGAGAGTGAGCATTCATATACTCGGCTATTTCTTCAGCCCCTGTATCAAAAGTTCTCCAGTCGTCACCTTTAAAGGCTGAAAACTGGCAGTGAGTTATGTGCATGACAGGCTTTTCGCCGTCGAATAAATCTTCAACACATCTCATCGTTTCCAGCGTAGTTAGGTAGTTTCCAGGTACGCCAAGGTTGTTTGTATGAAGGTGTATTGTGTGGGGTAAGTGGAGAAGCTTGTTAACTTTGCATAGCCCATGTATGATCTCGCGAGGTGTAATTCCAAAGTTGGGTACTGGATCGTCTATACTGTGGACATTTCGCCCAAATCCCCAAGCTTCAAGTCCACCTGGATTTACAAGTTTAATCGCGTAACCCTTTGTAGTCTTCATCATCCAAGCTACATGCCTAGCACATTCTTCAATTCTTCCGTCCCTAAGATATTCGAGAACAAACCACCAGTCTCCGAGCAGCGGATAGCTTGCCTTGTCGATTATTGGCGTATCACTTAGCTCTTCATGAGTGTGCTTAGCTTCTAGAGGCGGCATGGCGGGATCCATTACTGTTGTCCAGCCCATTCGGGCATAGCGGTAGCCGGTTGTAAAGGTGGAGGGTATTGAGTAGCCTACACCTGATCTTGTAACCATTGTTTTTTTCTCAACATCCTTGAAGTGGTCCTCAGGCCTCAGCATTCTTCCAGAGTTAACCTTGCCACCAGCAATGTGACTGTGAATGTCAACTCCACCAGGCATTACTGTCATGCCGGAAGCATCAATTACTTTGGCTTTTTTACCGACTTTCTCAACGATTTTTCCACTTTTAATAGCAATATCCATTTTTTCTCCGTTAATTCCGTTTAACGGATCGAATACATACCCATTCTTTACTAGAAGCTCCATTTACGCCGCCTCCATCCTTTCTTTCTTGACCTTCCTAACTTCTGATAGTATTCGCTTCAAGATCTCCTCGTCTGAAAGCACACCTTCAGGAGGATCTACAACCTTCTTCAAGGGAATAGGTACATGATCCATGCGATAGGCTGTACCTTCAGCTTCTACGCCTACCATAGCAGCTGGAATGAAAACATCAGCCATGCTTGCGGTTACATTCATATGAGCGTCTATGACGATCAATGGTTTTTGCACAAGGTGCTCGGACGCTTTAAGTGGAAAGTTTGAAACAGGATCTGAGGCGATCACCAGCGCAGCATCTGAATCTTTCCTTAAAAGTATGTCAACAACAGTAGTTTCCCCAGGATTATATCTTGGATACCCTAAAGAGAAATCCACAGCGTAGGGGTATCCTGTTTCCCAGGTAGAAACAACATTAGCACCCGTAACATTAAAATGCCCTCTCATCGGCATTATGATAAATTTTGTCCGCATGTTTAGGTCACGAGTAAGCCTTATGGCCTCCTCAATGTTCTTAAGCTTGGCACTGCTCATGGTTAGACCTAAGCCGAAGAATAATGCTCCGAAGTCACAACTTACCATGGCGTCAACGATATCTTCTAAATACTCTACTGGAACCCCTGCAACTCTATCAACTTCGATCTCTTGATCCCGAACAAGCGCCCTCATGGCCTTAAGCAGTTCATAGTCCTTGCCAGGTTCCACTTGTATGAAGTAGTCAGCCATTTCAGCCGTCTTTGTTCTTCGAACATCTATGACTATGAGCTTTCTTCCTTCCTTTGAAAGATATTTGGGCGGGCTCTTTTCAATAAGACTTGGAGTTGGTTCCTTGCTCTTTATGGCTAGACGTCTAATGGCGCTTTCAATTTTCTTGCGACCGACAAGCGCTTTTATCTTGTTTAGATAAGTTTTCCATGCGCTCTTCTCGAATCTGCCCTCAGAAAACGCCGTGTAGCGTTCAATATGTCTTGGATGGGCACTCCAAGGATCGCAACCCCAATAAATGATGAGATCAGCCCTATGCCTTACTTGACCGAGAGTGCATGAGGGAATACCCACTTGTTGAACAGCTAGAATTGATGGGCCATGGCAGACAACGGAAGTGTTGTCTATCACGCCGCCTATTTCCTCAGCTAGCTCGATGCCAACTTTTGTGGCTTCGCAGCTTGTAGAGCTCCATCCGTAAAGTACAGGGTAGCTGGCGCCGGCAAGTATCTCAGAAGCTTTTCGGATGGCTTCTTCGAGAGAAACCTCCACAAGTTTGCCATCCTTTCTTATCATGGGCTTCGTTGGCCTATGATCACTGGCGTGACTCTGGAATTTAGCCTCACACATAGCACAGCCATTCTTGACCTTGACCACTCGCCCTTTTTCAATTGTGAGCTCTATGTCGTCGCAGAGGCAACCGCAAACGGGACATGTTACAGCCTTGACAACGGTCATGTTAATCCTTCCTGAACTGCTGTTTAAGGAGTTCTTCCAAGCTTAAGATAGGTTTGTCTGGTGCAGGTTCAACTTCAGCTGGAATGCCCTTAAGCGTTGGCATTCCAATGCTGTTAGTTTCAGGATCGACGAGTACATTTACCCATGGGCCATACGGTATATAAATGATGCTTGGATGTGGTGCTCTCAAGGATTTTGCCGCTTTCACCACAACTGAGCCATATCTTGTGGAGACTAAAATGTTAGTTTTGTCTTTCACAGCCAACTTCTTCATGTCCTCAGGGTCCATATAGCATGTGGAGACACTTTCAACGTACTTCTTAGAAAATTTACCATGTTCCTTTCCAGCACCCTGTTCTATTGTCCGCCCCGTGACAAGTGTTACCTTAAGTTTTGGTTTCTCATCCATCTTTTAACCTCATCATTATAGTCATTAAGTTTTGGTTCTTGAAAACTCATACAGTAAATTCAATGTTAATTAATTTATCTCTCTGGAATAGCAGGATTCTACGGATTAAAGCATAAAGCAACCTAATAGTTATGGCCTATAACCGCCAAGTAAGCTTAATGCCAAAGTTGCGGCGATGATATCAGCCGTGGTTCCAGGATTCAGTTTGCTATCATGCCTTCTTAAGTAGGTGTCAAATTCGCGCAGCTTTTCCCTGCCGACTGGTGTTTTCAACCCACCATAACGTAGTATGTCACCAGCCATTGCAGAGACCTCCTTAGCCTTTTCCAATCCAACTTTTCTGGCTATAAAAGTATCAGGATACTCGGACAAAACCTTGAGAAAAGTGTGGGTTATCGCCACGCTTGGATCTCTATTCTCACTTATCTGTTCCATAAGGTAAGGGTAAGCAAATTCGAAGGTTATCGGGTAATTTTTAACCCATTCTGAACAAACTTGATCATAGCTTGAGGCTATTTGAAAGACCCTATAGAGGCTGATCCGCTCCTTTAATATTCGATTTATAGAATTCGGATCTTTAACGTCTAAATCCGGCGCCTTACCCAAGCCGCCAGGCTTAGCAATCGCTATGGCCTCATAAACAGCTACAGCATCCTCCGGCGTAGAGTACTCAGTAACGAGTCTCAAATTTTCTCGCAATTCTGAAAGCTCAAATACACCGTTTTGATTCTTCATTCTTGACATCCCAGCTGCAACAGCCATAGGACAAAGCAGAAGTATGGTGCCCAAAAGGGTGTTGCCACCGCTCTGCCAAGCATTAACGTCAGCAACACAATCGCGAATGATGGAGCCCACCTTTACATTCATCACCTTTAGCTTTCCACTTGAAACATTAATGCCTTGATCAGCAGCCCTTTTGAAGTGTGGTGCGGCTGCAACGGCGGATGCAAGGAAGTGTGCATGATTAGTTCCCTCAAAACCTACAACCAAATTCACATTACCAGGTTTGTCAGCGCTTACCTCAAGGAGAATAGCGAGTTCTAGGCACTGCGCAATCCGTATGGCCTTTTCCAATGCTTTCACCTATCTGATCCTTGGAGACTTAATACCAGAAAGCTTTATTAATGTTGTGTAAGAAATTACACCGAACTGAAATAAATAACACTGAGGCAAATATTATGGTTCAAAAATACTTTACAAACACAGCATTCCTTGCATTAACAGGAATGTGGGCAGCTATTGTTCTAGCATGCTCCTGGATACCAGCCTATCCGGTGATGGGAACCCCTGCAGTCATAACCTTTTCAAATGTGCTCTTTTCTAGTTTAACTGCTCCAGTGTTAGGACCTTTTTGGGGGACGATTTCAGGCCTTGTTGTTGGATGGCTTATCCCATATGCGAACCCCGCAACGTCCATAGGACTATTGACTTTTTTAAGTCCAACAATGGCAGCATTAATAAGCGGACTATTCCTTTTTAACAAGTGGAAAGAAGCCTCATTGATTTTTGTAATAGAATTGATAATTTGGTTTGCTCATCCCTTTGCATGGTACGAGGCCATGCCAATCATTACGTGGCAGTACTGGCTTGTTATGGCGTTTTTAATAACGCCGCCTGTGCGCAAATGGATAATAAAGACCATTGCGATACGAGATCCGTCTAGAATGCCAATGGCGCTATGGTGTCTAGCGTGGATTGCACGGATAGGAGGAGATGTATCCACTGGAAATAATATCGCAGTCTGGGTACTAGGCTGGGGAGTCCCAGAGCTTTACCCTTACTGGGCGCCTATGACAATTTATTATGCAATAGCAGATTCGATTAACTGTCTTGCCGGGGCAATAATAGGCACTGCAGTGCTCACTGCGTTGAAAAAAGCAAACTTGAAACTAGTGGCGGTGGATTTTCTTCATTAACGATGAAAAATTACTTAATGATGATGGCGGTTATAAACATTGAGAATTATTTAAAAAGCTGTCATCAAAAATTCATGAAGATGGCTTAAATGATGAATAGAAATATGCATGCTAGAGAGGGTGATTTAATAGAGACCGTTGAAAACGTGATATTTGACGTAAAGGGGCTTGTACATCCCGAAGATAAAGTGATAGCATTCCCACGATTCATCCCAACTCTAGAGGGACCAAGAAAACGTGGAAGTACAAGTTATGGTAAGATTTACAGTCTTTCAGAGCGTATTGAGTACTTAAGAGAAAAACTTCCTCATTACATTTTTTACGATCCAATTTTTGATGAAACCTTATGCGCAGTCCAGTGGGGCAACGTTAAGAAAATTTACAAACCAACTGCCCGACTAAAAACACTTAGAACTGGCGGAAATCTTGACGATTTAGAATTTATAGCCCTTCAGCTTCTAACAATTCTGAGGGAAAAATCCGGTGTCTCGTGGAGCAAGATGGGAATTTCAGGATCGCTTCTTGTAAAAATGCATACAGAAAATTCAGATATCGACCCGGTGATTTATGGATCTGAAAATTGCAGAAAAGTTCATTCCACACTACAAAAACTTTTGCAGGAAGGAGACACGCCCTTCAAGCCTTATGATGTTGATGAATTAAAAACTTTGTTTGAATTTCGTTCGAAAGACACTAAAATGAATTTCAGCGACTTCGTGATCGTTGAATCTAGGAAGACCTTTCAGGGAAAATTCATGGGAAGGGATTACTTCATACGATTCATCAAGGATTGGAATGAAATTGAAGAGAAATATGGTGATGTGCAATATAGGAATTGTGGTTATGCGAAAATTGAAGCGACAGTTATAGACGACTCCGAAGCTATTTTTACACCATGTAAATACAGGATTGAGGATGTTAAAATTATTGAGGGCCCAAAACTCCATCCAATAAGCGAAATTGTATCTTTCCGCGGAAGATTCTGTGAACAAGCAAGAAAAGATGAAAAAGTGATTGCCACGGGAAAAATTGAAAATGTTAAAGATCGTATGCGAGCTGTTGAGTACTACAGACTTTTGATAGGAAATAAGCCGTCAGACAGCATGATACTGAAGACTCAGTAACCCTAACGTGGCTTCACAACTTTAAGAGCTTGTTCATAATATCTAGGCCCGTAGGTTAAGGTTACTTGGTGAAATAAACCGCTTTTTGTTTCAACCTCTTCAAGGTTTCCTTCCACATAGACTATCTCATCCTTCAAGCACTGCAGTCTAAATTCCTCAAGGTAGGATACTACCCTAATTATGTCATTACACCTTGGGCCGTCAATAACTTCAATAGGCTCTACGCGGTATACGGATGGCATAAATGGGCCATCCGCATCATCCAAGACGCGTAAAATGGCTTTGACCCATCCTTTCCAGATGATTCTTTTTATTTCTAGGTATTCATTTTTTATTTCGTTCCAAGCCTTTACAGGTTCAAACTCAACCTTTATGGTACGTCCAGATGCCTCATCATCAAATAAAGCATATATTAACTTGCGCCTTTGGTGCCAGATAAACTCTCTCGGGCTTATGTTTTTGAAACGCCAAGGTTTACCTCTTAAAGAGGTATCATCTGCAAATTCGTTGCGAAAACAGGATTCACTTTCCATATAAAATTCTCTCAAGATGCTACGTATCTTTTCCAGATTACTTCTTCCGTAGACAACAATGTCAATGTCTGAGAACTGTGGATTATAAAAACCGTGAAGCAAAGACCCGAAAACACCGAAGTCGCCGATAAATAAACCTGATTCCTCTACGGTTGCCTTTAAGACCCTTTGAAGAGCTTGGATAAGCGCATCTTTAGATCCTGAATAAACTAATTTTCGAAGAGCTTCCTCAGGCTTTCTTACTTCAGCGATGCTGTTATACTGCACACCCACGACTTTTTTGCCAAGCGGCTCGTGGAGTATCATATGTTGAGGATAGTTTTTCTGTATGAATTTCCAGCCTTCATCCTCATAGAATTTATAGTAAATCCGTTCACCATCACTTCTGAAAGCCTTTGGATTTTTAGATTGAAACAGCTCTGACGAAGCATATTCGGCATCGCAAATGAAGCCCTTTGGCGGATGCATGTAACCAAAAACTCTGAAGATCAACCCCTCAGAGGTTACTATCCCATCACGATCTCGAAGTTCTAAATGGGCCATATGTACTCCTCCTCGCTTACTGCTGAACCAACTACAACCTGATAGAAAGTATCACCTGTCTTAGTATTTTCCACACGTTCCAGCATACCTGAAACTTTGATTTCCTCGCCTTTCCTTGCTACGTTTCTGTAACATCCTATCATGGAAACAACTCGTTGGGGAATCATATTCTTCGGAAGTTCTGACCGCTGATCAGAAGGTGAATAGTTTTCAATTCCATATGTTGCAGGCCGGAACATTGATTGGCTGTCATCGTTCACTTTACACTTGAATTTTACAGGAGCTATAGGATGATAATCGTGCTCGCCATATTTCATGTTTATTTCCTCTGGTTTACGCACAGCGGTATACATGAAAATTCTATCCATGTATCGTCCTTTGAACCGCCTTGCAGCGTCGATCCTATTATTGAAGACATAACTCAGTACCCCGTCTTTTACTAGCGTGTTTATGGCGGATTCAACCTTGCGGAAATTCTCCCCGCCGTATATGACTATGTCTATGTCGGATTCTTCGCTGTGCATATTTAGGGCGATAGAGCCATGTACGCCAAAATCATCCAGCGGGACGCCGGACGCCTCTGAAACAAGCGCTATAAAGTTGAGGGTTAGGTTCTGCAATTTATCTCTACATTCCGTCTTCAATAACGCTTGTAGACGTTCCCTCGGAACAAAAACTTCCTTAACATGCGTTATCGGCGTACTTATAATTTCCTTCTTCCTAAAGGGACAAAAATAAACGTAATCAGGGAAGTTCTTTTTGAAAACTTCTAGGAATGTCTTATAGTTCTTTGCGGTGTATAGCTTCTCCGCTCGGAAAAGCTCGATTCCCCTGTACCTCCATGTTCTCTCCAAGAGGCGGATGTTGAAGAGATCCTTAAATGTTGAGGGAATATACTTCAGAAAGGAGAAGACACGGCCTTCTGGATGCTCATATCCGAAGACATTTAGGAGGAAACCCTCTTGGGTCATGATAGTGTCGCCGTCAAGCGGAAGCCATTTTTTTATATGCATCACAATGACACCGGGGATAACTTTAGCTGAGAATTTAAAAAGTCTAGCGTCTGAAAAGACAATCTTTTAAGATGAGCACCTACTTATGGTCTAACAAAAAGGTGCAGTGGATGAGTAGCGAAATTTATCCCTATGTAGTATTTCTTCCATCGGAACGAAAGGACAAAATACTAAGCGCCATTTTCGGCTCGAAAGCCTCTTTGGACATACTAAAGTATGCCCTCAAGAACGGAATATCTAACAAGATATACCAGAAAGATGTTGTGAAGAACCTTTCATACTCAAACAAAACTATAATCGAAAATTTGAAGACCTTCACAAGGCTGGGAATTTTGTACGAGGATATGGAGAAGAGCGAAAAGATGGGCCGTGTTACGTGGGTTAAAGTTTACAGGCTTTCTGACATAGGTAAGTGGTTCGCCTTGCTGCTGGCTGAGGAAAAAGAACTGCGCGATAAGGAGAAGATAGAGATATTGCAGAATATATTTAGGAACTATATAGGATGGGTTAAGGATTTATCAGAAAAGCTAGGTATGGAAAGAGCTGCCTTACGAAAGATCTTTGATGAGGAAATGAACAAAGGTGCAGGATAAAATGATTGTCTTGGCCGTTATTGGAAGCAAAAACTCAGGAAAGACAGCAACCATGGAAGCTATAATAAGAGGGCTTATAAGGAGGGGATATAAAGTTGCAGCTGTTAAACACATACCTGAAAAAGATTTCACAGTGGATGAAAAGGGCAAGGATACATGGAGATTTGCAGCGTCCGGAGCAAAGACAATCGTAGGCATAGCCCCAAAAGAAATTTTCATAATCGAAAAAGGAGATGTTTATGCATCGTCCTTAGAGAAGATTTTGGAGGTATGCCGCGGAAATGACATCGTACTCGTTGAGGGATTTAGGGATATCTTAGGAAAGAACGAGAAGATCCCAAAAATTGTAGCCGTTAAGTCAACTGAGGAGGCATTAGAAGCTCTTAAAAACTTCAAACCTATCATTGCCTTCACAGGCCCTCACAGTCTAGAAAGTCTAGGTTTAAAGGTTCCTTATGTGGATGTTTTAAGGGATGAAGATAGAATCGCGGAAATAGTCAGTGAGACCGTAAAAAGGCTTAAGGGATATGAGGGTGCTTCTTAATTGTGGGGCTTGGAACTTAATGTTAATGATATCGGAGGGAGAGAGGAGGGGCTCTCAGAAACCGGGATGATTTCTCCAAGCCTTTCCACTTAGACACCCCCATCCCTTATAGAGC
>JAWCTJ010000041.1:0-11707 GCA_038868255.1 Bathyarchaeia archaeon | reverse complement strand
CTCGCTGGCTCCTTCCGCGTCAAGTATTGCAAAACCAGCTAAAATAGATGATTTCGTCTTATGCAACAGCGCCTCTCGACCGTAAATAGATACATATCATGCAAGCTCACATATTCCGGGAGAAACTTCGACCGGACAAAGTGATAGCATTTCACATCATAGATGCCGAGTGCTGATTTCAGAAGATGCCTCTCCACAAAGTCTTCAGCGATAATACCAAAGACAGCAGTTGGCTTGGCGGAAATCGTAAAAGGATAGGCATTTAACATGTAAACAACCTGAATAGGCCCTTACTACTGTCAATTTTGTCTTGTAAAATAAAAAGGCTGTTTTTAACATTTGATCGATAACTATTTATATCCGCTTAGGGAGAAGATGCATCTCCAAGTGGAAGTGGTGGGGAAATGGTATGTTTGATTTTTCGGAAACCGAAGAGCAGAAACTGATGGTTAAAGCGGTGAAGGAATGGTGTGAGCGACATCTAACGCCTGAACGTGTTAGAGAGATGGATGATAAAGGGCATCCATATCCAAAGGACATTGTGGAGGGTCTAGCCCAGTTAGGCGTCATCATGGGCACCGTGCCCCAAGAGCATGGTGGACTTGGATTGGACTGGAAAACTCAAGCATTGATCGCTGAAGTAATAGGTTATTATGATCCCACAATAGCGACTGCTGCGGGCTTTATGGCCGTGGAGACAGGATGGGGATTCACAATAAACAGGTACTGCTCAGAGGAGGTTAGGGAGAAGTACATTAAGCCAGCCATAAAGGGCGAGAAGTTCGTAGGCATAGGCACAACAGAACCCACCGGAGGCTCAGACGTTGCAAGGCATAGAACAACTGCCAGAAAGGAAGGAGATTACTGGATTCTTAACGGCGAAAAAACGTTCATAAGCGGTACAGAGGAGTGCAAGAAGTGGGGAGGGGGCTACTGGGTTAACGCTAGAACCGGGCCTCTCATGCCTGAAGCACCTCATAGGAACATGACAGCATTCTTCGTGCCAATAGACGCTGAGGGAGTTGAGGTGGTGGAACCCTATAGGGACGCAGGCAGAATGGCGATTTCAACCGGGGGCTTTGTGCTTAAGGACGTGAAAATACCAGATAGCTATAGGCTTGGAGAAGAGGGAAAAGGGTTCTACTACACAATGGAAGGATTCGACAATGCAAGACTTATGATTGGAGCCAGCTGCGCCGGCGTGATTAAAAGGATTCTGGATGATGCTATACCCTACCTGAAGCAGAGAGTAGCCTTTGGAACACCTCTCGCAAAGTATGAAGCCATACAGTTTGAAATCGCTGAAATCTACATGGAACTGGAGGCACTTAGGCTTCTCACAATGAAAGCAGCATGGATGCAGGACATAAGATACAGGGAAGAAGGGCTTCCAGTTAAAGTCTCGGAGGCAAAAACTTTCAAGCCCACTGAAATAGCCAAATGGATATCCCTGGCAAAGTGGAAGGGCCCATTTTTGGCGCTTAAGGCAGCTGAAAGAGCCATGATATGGTTCGGCGCTGCCGGCTACACGAAAGAGTACCTGTTTGAGGCTGCATGGCGCGGTGTAATGTCCTATGTTGTCGGCGCCGAGGGTGCACAGAACATACAGAAGATAGTGGTTGGAAGGGAACTTCTAGGGAAAGAGTTCGTACCGTACAAGTAAATCCTCCATTTTTTACCAAACCCCTAAAATTTTGACTAAATGGAGTTGCATGCATATGCCCAGAATGATTGTATGCCTCAAGTATGCAGTTGATGTTTCACAAATAAAGGTTGATGCTGCAACCCGCAAGCTTTTAACAGCTGATGCACCGCGAAAGATAAGCGACTTTGACAAAAACGCCCTTGAGGAAGCCGTAAAAATAAGAGAAAAACATGGGGGCGAGGTTATAGCATTAACAGCAACGGCGGAAAACGCTTCAACCGCCCTTAGAGAAGCATTGGCAATGGGCGCCGACAAAGCCTACATGGTTCAAGCCTCAGCATTACAAAATGCTGACACTATGGGAACCGCCCTTATACTTGCAGAAGTCATAAAGAAGATCGGATCCTTCGACCTCATACTATGCGGGGAGGCAAGCATCGACAGTTACTCTGGGCAGGTAGGTCCTAGGCTGGGTGAGCTGCTAAAGGTTCCAGTAGTAACCTATGTGAACAAGCTGGAACTTGAAGGAGATGTTCTTAAAGCAGAGAGAAGCCTCGATGAATGCATCGAGGTTGTTAGAGTTAAGATGCCTGCACTAATCACAGTCACAAAGGAGATTAATGTTCCAAGGGTGCCGACGCTTATGGATGTTATTAAGGCTTCAAGAAAGGAGCTCAAAACCATAACACCTGCGGATCTGGGGATCTCAGCGGATCTGCCTACAACCATTAAGGTGATGGATGTTTCAGCACCCAAAGTGGAACGTAAAAAGGTTAAGATCTCAGGCGAGAACCCTAAGGAAATTGCTGAGAACCTTATAAAGACTCTAATAAGGGACGGAGTGCTTGGAGGTTAACCATAATGAGTGCTTTTAAAGGGGTATGGGTCTTCTCGGAAAACTTGGACTTGGCAATGGAAATGCTGAGCAAGGGTAGGGAGTTGGCGAATAAGCTTCAAACAGAACTTGCCGCTATAGTCATCGGGTACAACGTTAAGGAACAGGCTGAAGAGTTAGCGAAGTATGGAACTGACAGGGTTTATGTGGTAGATAGCCCCAACTGTAGGAATCTTCAAACTGAACCCTACCTCAGCGCTTTAATGCACTTAGCGTCTAAACAGCCTCCCGAAATAATTCTGATAGGCTCTACTAGAAGGGGTAGAGAACTCGCTGCAAGACTTGCAACGAGGCTGAAGGTAGGGCTCGTGCAGGATGTTTTCAGATTGGATATAAATGATGATGGAAAAATAACCGCCGCTAGAGTTGTGTATGGCGGGAGCGGTATAGCACTAACTACCTACCAGATTAAGCCGCAGATTGCAACAGTACCACCTAGAACTTTTGATAAGCCTAAGCCATCGGAAAAAAAGGCAGAAATCGTGTATGAGAGCCTTGAGCTTGAGGAACCAAAAACCGAGGTTGTTGAGATTAGAACCGCAGAAACCGCAAAGGCCCGCATTGAAGAAGCCAGCGTTGTGATCTGCGGTGGACGTGGAGTCGCTAAAAAAGATGATTTTAAGATGCTGGAGGAGTTAGCTAACATCCTAGGTGGACAAGTTGGCGCAACAAGACCACTAGCAGAAGATAGAAAATGGTTCCATGAGTGGATCGGACTATCAGGAAAGAAGATTAAACCTGAAATATACATTGGATGCGGAATATCAGGAATGATCCAACACATAGCTGGAATTAGAGACTCAAAGGTCATAGTTGCGATCAATAACGACCCCAACGCGCCGATATTTGAAATGGCCGACTACATAGTCGTAGGCGACATGTATCAAATAGTACCTGCTCTAATAGAATCCTTAAGGACTGTTTTTAAAAAATAGCCCAATAGAATATAAACAAAAACAGTGGAAAATGAGAAAATGAAAAGCCACCATCATCGAATCCAATCATCAGAAACGATAAATTTATATTGTAATGCCGTTTTTGTTTGAGACGCGTTTAGGGAGAGTGATAGCTTGTCATCACCATCAACAGGAATCCCAGTTTTGATATTAAAAGAAGGATCAAGTCGCACAAAAGGTAGGGAAGCCCAGCATGCAAACATAATGGCTGCACGAGTAATAGCTGAGGCTGTAAAGAGTTCCCTTGGCCCAAGAGGCATGGACAAAATGCTTGTAGATAGCTTCGGAGATGTGACAATAACAAGCGACGGACGCACAATTCTGGATGAAATGGACGTCCAACATCCAGCAGCAAAAATGATGGTTGAGGTGGCGAAGACGCAGGATAATGAAGCAGGAGACGGAACAACCACTTCAGTAATTTTCGCTGGAGAACTGCTTGGAAAAGCCGAGGACTTAATTGCAAAGAACATACATCCTACAGTGATCATTGACGGCTACAAGAAGGCCATGGAAAAAGTTCTTGAAACCCTTGAAAAAATAGCCATCCCCGTTAACTTGAGTTCTAAAGAACACCTGAAAAAGGCTGCGATGACCTCAATGGCAAGCAAACTAGTAGCTGAACACAAGGAATACTTAGCGGAAATAGCTGTTGAAGCTGTTTTGCAGGTTGCAGAAAAGAAGGATGGAGGATATAAAGTCGACATAGACGATGTCAAGGTTGAGAAGAAACCAGGCGAGTCCCTAAAGAACACAAGACTGATTAATGGTATAGTGCTGGACAAGGAAGTTGTACATCCAGGAATGCCAAAGCGCGTTGAAAACGCCAAGATAGCCCTTCTTGACACTTCCTTAGAAATTGAAAAAACAGAGTTTGATGCCAAGTTAAACATTGAAACACCAGAGCAGATGGAAGCTTTCCTAAAGCAAGAAGAAGAAATGCTGAGGGAGATGGTTGAGAGGATCGCCTCGATAGGGGCTAATGTAGTTCTATGCCAGAAAGGCATAGATGATATAGCCCAGCACTTCCTGGCAAAGAAGGGAATTCTCGCCGTTAGGAGAATCAAGAAGTCAGACATGGAAAAGCTTTCTAAGGCCACAGGTGGAAGAATCATAACAAACCTTGATGATGCAACATCCGCAGATCTCGGTTATGCAAGTCTTGTGGAGGAACACAAGATCGGCGATGACAAAATGACCTTTGTAGAGGGCTGCAAGAACCCGCGCTCTGTAACAATTCTAATTAGAGGAGGGACAGAGCGCATAGTAGATGAGGCTGAACGTTCAATACATGACGCCCTCTGCGTGGTCAAGGATATACTTGAAGAACCAAAAGTTCTAGCTGGCGGAGGAGCACCGGAACTCGAAGCGGCTCGAATACTTAAAAAGTATGCGGAATCCTTCCCCGGCAAAGAACAGCTTGCAATTAAAAGCTTCGCTGAAGCCTTAGAGGTTATCCCAACGACCCTAACGGAGAACGCTGGGCTGGATCCCATAGACATATTATCTGAACTAAGAGCAAGACACGAAAAAGGCGAAGTATGGGCTGGAATAGAGGTTATCGAAGGAAAGGTCGAGGATATGGCTAAGGTTGGAGTCTTTGAACCCTTATCCGTCAAGAAACAGGTTATAAAGTCTGCAACCGAAGCAGCGACAATGATACTGAAAATTGACGATATAATAGCAGCGGGCAAAGCCAAAACTCCCTCAGTGCCGCCTAAGGGTCCTGAAGGCGAATATGGTGCTGGGGAGTAGTAGCATACGTCCAAAGAGAAGAAAATCTTCGTAGGTCCACCGAAACTCACACGATTCGAAAAAGCAAGAATAGTGGGGGCTAGAGCCTTACAGATATCAATGGGTGCACCAATACTTGTTGACGTCCCAGAAGGATCCACACTCAGCCCAATCGACATCGCACTAAATGAGCTCGAGGCGGGTGTGCTGCCAATAACTGTTAGAAGAACACTACCGGACGGCACATATCAAGACATACCTATCAAATGGCTTCTAGAATAGAAAGGAAGCAAAGGCAACTGCCGGAATTTTTCATCTCCAGTTTATTTTGAATTTTTTGCTTCTTCAAGTGTTTTTCTTATTCTAGCCCAGTGGGCCCCCTGCCAGTAAATTTGCTCACATTTTGGGCATTCCCAAAACTCGCTGTAACGGGAAAAAGTAGATCTTTCAACCCTACCTGCAACCTTCTCTTTCTGGATGGGACGCACCCTAGCGTTGCATTTCGGGCACCTTGATACAGCCATATCCACTTCTAAGCTTATTCCAAATTTCTTGGACAATTTAGCCAAATTCTCAGCTTCAGTCCGCCCGTCAACATAAAAGGCCTTGATTCCACGAGTCAAGGCGCGCTGATAAAGCTCCAGATCCTTGGTAAGAAGAACTCTCCTTTCTTTTTTAGCTATCATGAGAAGCTGCGTATCATCTAAACTGTTTGAATACTTGACATTATGGCCCAACATGCGAAGCCATCTTGTAAGTTTTCCAAGCATACCATCAGCGATAAACTTCATAACATTGCCCCCTAATTATTTCGCCACATCCTGTGTCGCCCACAATCTCTCCTTCATCCATCACAAGAGAGCCGTTAACAAAAGTCTTCATCGGCTTCCCCCTAATTTTCCAGCCGTCAAATGGTGAGTACTTGGCTTTTGAATTAAACCCAGAAGCATCAACACAGCATTCCCGCCTCAAATCCACCACCACAAGATCAGCCTTATACCCCTTCCTAATGTGACCCCTATCCTTTAGCCCAAATATCTTAGCGGGATTTTCAGCCATAAGCCTAACAACATCAGCTATCGACATGAATCCTTTGTTAACCTGTGTAAGAAGAAGCGGAAGCGTTGTTTCAAGTCCAGGAACACCCGCTTTAACATTCCACACATTCTCAGCGACCTTCTCTTCAAATGTATGCGGAGCATGATCTGAAGCAACCACGTCAACAAGTCCTGAGAGAACGCCAAGCCAAAGGGCATCCCTGTGGCTTTTTCCACGCAGAGGAGGTAATGTTAAGGCTATAGAGCCCATTTGCAGAACATCTTCAACAGACAGGAACATGTGATGCGGGGTTGCCTCGCAAGTCACCGGTAAACCAGCCCTTTTAGCCTCGGCAATTAATCCTAAGGCTTCACTGGAACTTACGTGGCAAAAATGCACGTGAACACCTGTTAGCTTAGAAATCCTGATGATCCGTTGGACAGCTTTAATTTCAGCTTCTTCTGAATGAGCTGTGAGGAAGGCTGCTATGTCGCTGCGGTTCATCTCTTTGAGCTGTTTAATAGACTTCTCCAAGATTTCATAGTCCTCAGCGTGAACTGAAACAGGAACCTTCCCGTCGATCCTCTTGAAAGCTTCAGCAATAGCATTATCATCTTTTACATTGACCCCTCCAACTTGCCCACCTAGAAACAGTTTAAAAGCCACACATCCCTCACGGATTATTGCCTCAATTTCTTCCAGGGTTTTAGGAAATTCTGAGTAGAATCCTACATTCACCAGAATCCTATCCACGGCTGCCATTATTCTATTCTTCAAGGATTCAACGCTCATTGTAACAGGATTATTGTTAGGCATATCTAGGACTGTCGTTATTCCCCCTGCGGCTGCAGCAGCTGTACCGCTGTAGAAGTCCTCCTTGTAGGCTTTACCCTCATCCCTCAGGTGTACATGAACATCTATCATTCCAGGCAGAACCAGAAGCCCTTGGAGGCTTGTCTGAGATGCAGCTCTAGGCATAACCAGCTCCTTTCCGATCTTAAAAATTCGTCCATTATCAATTGCGATGCAACACTCGAGCACACGCCCATCCACATAGGCTTTTAGATCCTTTAGTAGTAAATCAACGCTCAATTTTCGTTCTCTCGTCTTGCTAAAAAGTTAAGCCCACAAGCCTAAATAAATTTAGCCAGCAAATTTTGGATAAAATCCTTACTAGTAACCATGTTAAGTGTTTCCTTAACCCTTCCAATAAGCTTATCACCCACGATTCCCCTACGGTAGGCCTTTTCCAACTTTTCCATATCTAAAAGCTTAACATCACCGTCTGGACGTATGCAAACATCAACCTCCAAGTCCACGTAACGTATGACTTTTGGATACAGCTCAACCGGCGTGTTTATGTTCACGTACGCTCCCTTCCACACATCTTCACTTGAAAAATAGCTTGTAACAATGTACCATTCGCCAAACTTCACATCACTGACAGCCCTGTCACCTTTCTCCTTATTAACGCCAAGCCCATCGTAAACCCCATTAGCCCGCATAATTCTAGAGTACCGTATTCCATCAGCATTTAGGGCTTCAATTGTCGCTTGACCAAGGTGAAAAATAGCTCCGCTCGGCTTAACATGCTCTACATGAACACTAAAACCTACTGTTGGGAACATGCTTTCAATATGCCTCCTGAACAAATCACAAATTTCATCCCTGCTTTGACCTTTCTCAAGCAGTCTCTCAGCCATCTCCAATGCAGCTGAAACTGGGCCGCCACAGCTCTTATAGAAGTGGTGGCCATTCAAGGTTGGGGTCACAGTTGACCTAAGCCTATCTAAGGCATGTTTTGAGGAGGCTGGAAACTCTACATTGGCGAACCTTAAACCCTCAACAAGCAAAGCCGGAGCAGACGCCGATGAAGTTCTCTCGCTTAAAATCTTAGATTTTTCAACAAGCCTTAAAACTTCCAGTTCCAAAGCTTCTTTCGACTTTAGAGCCGCAGCTTCGCGCCAAATTATTCCCCAATCATCAATCCGGAGGGATCTACCAAGAGCTATGAGCTCCAGCCGCTTGTTTACGTCCCGAATTTTCAAGCTAACCCCAATCTTTCCTCCTGGAACCATTATGGCGCATTCGCCGATGAATTTGATTTTAGTTGTCAAAACAGGGATTTTTTTACCAATTCCTCTTCGCTCAACCTGCACAACTACTTCCTTTTGATCCATTCCAGGGTCCTCATATTTTGGAAGCGCACCAATGGCTTCACCTAGATCTACATAAACGTTGTTTTCATCCCTACTTACAATGCGCCCCTTGTATACTCCGTCTACGCTTATACCCCACTCGCGGATCAGCACATCCTCAAGTTCATTTTGAAGAACCGACTTGAAATGGAATATGGCGTCAGATGAGCCTAATGCGACAACTCCTTGGAGGTCACGTCGATCCTTTATGTTTATGTCCGGTGGTTCATTATTTTCCTGGATAGAAAACCGCATCTTAATAGCCTGTGACGGCTGAACTATCTGGAAACCGTTTTCCAGAAGAAGCTTGGTTAGAGCAGTTGTGTATATCCCCCTAATGCGGGCCCTCAGAGTTAGCCCTCCTTCTCAACCTTGTAAAGCCCATTCTTCTTCTCAACTCTGAATTTGACGCCTAGAAACTTCTCGGCAAGCCATATGTTCGTCTCAAGATGATCTGAAAAGTTTCTCGTCAAATACGCGGATTTTCCCTTTGCTAGGGCAACGTATGGCACAAGCATGTCTGCTAAATGCGTATCAACCGTTGCTTTCGAGGAGATTTCGGCTAAAAGTTTTTCAGCTGCTTCCCTTCCAACAGTCTCGCTGGCCTTATTGATCTCTCCGATTGCATCAGCCCCCAGGATGGCGCCTGTGTCAGTTTCAGCCCATAGAACTATGGAGCTGCCTTTCTGTAATGGATTAGACATGTCATTCACCGTTTTGATGTCCGCGGTGTATCCGTTCTCCTTTAGAAATTTGTTCGCGGCGACTGCTTGACGCTCCGCAACTCTCCTGTCAGCTAAGAAAGTGCATAAAGATACACCTTCAATCGCCTTTATACTTCCAAAAATCTCTAGAAACAAATGCTTCAACTCTTTACATGGTTGAACCGTTAATATTACTTCACCCATACCTTTTGGATAATAACCGTACCTTTGAACTGTGATGTCGATTTTGGCCCCCATACGCCTCAGAACTGGCAGAAAAACATGACGCATGTAATTTATTGTTGGTGCTCCTGAGACGTCGGTGCCGCCTTTGGATATTCTCATGTATACGGAGTCCCCCGCGAAGAGGCATATCGGCAGCACCGTCATTATGAGCATAGAGATGCTTCCAGCGGTGCCGATTTCAGCCTCAAAGTATCCGCCTTTTATATCCCCCGGCTTAAATTTGATCTCACGAGAGTTTAGAGTAGCGCCCTCCACGTGGGCATTACAGAGCCTAGCAGCGGTTAATACAGCCTCAAGATGCTGCGGTCTAAGTCCAGGGTTAGGGCGGTTGTGACGGATATTATAAATGTGGAGAGGCTGCCCTAAAATTGCCGCAAATGCAACTGAAAGCCTCAGTATTGTGCCGCTCCCGCTTTTCTGACTTCCATCAATCTCGATCATTCAGGCTTTACACCTTTCCATCAACGCCTGCTTTAGATTGCGGACAATAATTAAATACTGTGGAAAGGGTATAAAGAGATTTGAAGAGAGGCTGTTCGAATATGAGTTTGGAGAGGGAGAGGCTTGAGAAACTAATAGAAAAAATTGACGATTTGCTTGTGGTTTTAAACAGCGTTGCAGAGGACCTCAGAACTGTTTCAACGTCGCTTAAGTCCATTGCAGTTTCTCAAATCGCACCCACGCCTATATCTGCTCCACCAACCCCTACGTATGAAGTGGGGAAGGAAGTTGGTATAAGTGACGTTAAGAAGGTATTCCCAGAAGATTTAGAACCGCTCCTCAGCTTCGAGGATAAGGGTGAGTATATCATGATAAAGCCCCGTCAGTTTCTGGGCTCAGAAAACTTCGCAAGGATAGCTTCAATAATAAGGGAAGTTGGAGGCGAATATATAAGCGCCGGGAAAGAATCCCACTTTAGAATACCTAAAAAGAAATTCTAGAATAAATATTTCCTAGTATATTATCTCGAAGCTTTCAAACTCGCCTTTATAGTCTTCCCATTTAACATCAATGTTCCTTACTAAGGCGCCGGTCGGACCGTGCTTGCAGAATTCTACAAGTTTCTTGACAGCATCTTCCTCGCCTTCAAATACAGCTTCAACTCTTCCGTCAGGTAGATTACGCACCCAACCGGTCACTCCATGTTTTCTGGCTTCCCGCCTTGTCGCCGACCTGAAGAATACGCCTTGAACCAAACCGCTTACATAAACATGCGCCCTAACCTTCAATGCTTAAACGCCCTCCATGAAACTTCATCATCTTACGTGGCGCTTCACTTTAATTTAACTCTCTCTCCATGATGGAATGTTTTCGTTTAACCGTCCGCTTTAAAAGCAATATAGCTGAGGCTGATTTTGGTGGTGAGTTTGCTGGGGAAAACCCGTGGGAGACTTGTGGTTTATTCCTCAAAGCCCATATGCGAGAGAAAAAGGCTTAGAACGGTGAGTGTTGCCGTGGAGAAGACGGCTAAAAATTTGAACTTAGATGTTGAATTCATAACTATAAAGGGAAGGAATGCGCCTATTTACGTTTACTATCAGAATGGAGAAGAAGAGCCTGTTCCACTATACTGCGACAAGAACCAAAATGACAATGCTGAGCGCGTTTACAGAGCCCTTCGGAGCATGATGTTCGTATTATCCTTCCATCCAAGGTATAAGACAGCGTTAAGTGCGGCTAGAGAGGGAATTATGAGGTTTTCTTGAACTTTATAGACTGCCCATCCAATATTATGTCATACACTTGGTTGACGTCGAAGTCTATCCCCAGCTCCTCATATTCCTGCTCAGTTAAGAATAGAATTATCTTCGGAATTGTGAACTGTGCTCTTGCTTGGAATATAGGTAACTGCTGTTGAAGCGCTTGGAAAACCTCCTGGACAACTCGGGCTTCCTCGCTTTGAGGTCTGATTATGAACTGGGATGTAGAACGATCCTCTACAAGTTCAATGCGCTTCCCAAGGTTACCGTCCATGTCACAGATGGACTCTATCTTGTTAACTCGAACCCGGAACATAATCACCCAGCATATAAATTTAGAACACCATATTTTAGGGTTTTTAGCCAGTTTACTCCATTTCTATTGTCGCCGGCGGCTTCGGAGTTACATCATAGTACACGGTGGATAACAAGGAGCATTTTTCAATTATCCTTGCTGCAGCCCTCTCCAGGGTTTCCCAGGGTATTTCCGAGACCTGTGCTGTAAGAAAATCCTCCGTCTGAACAGCCCGTATAGCTACCACGTAGGGGTTATTCTGCGGAAGATCTTTGACGGCGTAAAGAACCCGAGTT
>JAWCTJ010000040.1:0-11850 GCA_038868255.1 Bathyarchaeia archaeon | reverse complement strand
CTCTCAGAATGCTGTTGAACCCTAATGCGGCTGATGAAGAGTATAATAGCAAAGGCGGCGGCTATAACGGCGATAAGGATCAGTATGGAGGGCATAGTTTGGCGCGGTTCTTCGTTGCTTTCATGTTGTATCTCTAAGCTATCTGTGTGCTTGGTCTCTACTGTAAAACGCACTCTTTGTAGACTTGTTCCGATTGTTTGGGCTACATCTGTTCGATAGCATTCTGTGAATGTGGCTAGTTCATGTGTTCCCTCAGTAATGTTCCATAAGGCAGATATGCCGATTATGACTGCGGTTAAACTGTAAGGGTCTCTTGGACATTGAATTACGGCTAAGGCGACATTTCGGTCTCCGTCTAGGCTATAGAAGATTGAGTATTGTAGGTTGCCGCCAACACAAGCTTTGAATGCAACCACAAGGGGAATTTGACTAATCCTATAACATGTACCATTAATTGGAGAGAGAATCGTAACCGGCGAGGAGAGAGGTCCATTCCATGAGTCTGCTAATGAATATGGTAGCTCCCAAGGAACCCGGGACTTCATCAACGGGTGCCAATCTAAGAAGGTGATGGAGTTGGCGGTGAAGAACACATGTGGTTGATCGCCTATACCGTCACCATCGTAATCAGTACCATTATACGTGCTCCAGTAATTCATGTCAATTATGTTATTGATGCTCATCCATGGAAGCACACTATCTCCAAATATGCTGTTCATAGTAACAATGTTGCCGTCTGAATTATAAAATAGGCATATTCCTTCCCTGTTATTTCGAATCATGTTAAAGATTATTTTGTTGTCTCCACAGCCTATAAACCATAAACCCATCGTATTGCCTTCTAGTGCATTGCAACAGAAAGTGCTATTGCTAACCTGTTGAGCGCTTATAGCCTTTTCAAATCCTGTTATTTGTAGGTTTCTAATGGTTACATTTGTTCTTCCATATAGTTCTATGCCTGTACCCTCACCATTACCACGGAGAGCATAGCCTGCCCCATCTATGATCACGTTATCTCTATGGATGGCTATTGAGCCAAAGAGATCGCCTTCAAGAACATAGAGACTTCCAAAACGCTTTATTGGCGCATCCTCAGGACTCACCGTCCCATCTGCTCCAATACAGGCTCTCATGGGCTGCGGCGGAGGGGGAGGATTCGTATGGCCATCCGGTACATACATCTCGTTTTGCCCCTGTCTCTTGAAGCGTCCAACCTATGCGGCCTCCTACTGCATAGATAATGTCATTGACGGAAGCTGCGCCAAGTGCATACCTTGGGGTTGGCATTGATGAGCCGATGCTCCATTTTCCAGTCTCTGGATCGTAGATTTGAACTATGTTTACGGCATCAATGTTGGTCTTGCCTCCTATTACATAAATTCGCTTTGGCGCGAATACGCCAGGCGTTACGCATGCCGCGGCGAGGTCTACCCCTACGGGTAAAGGTTGGCCAAGGCTCCAGCTGTCGGTTTCAGGGTCGTATATTTGTACTATGTTCACGCTAACGTTGTTTCCAGCGCAGCCGCCGATCACGTAGATTTTACCATCAAGGACTACGGACACATGATAGCTTACGGAGATTGGGAGGGGGGACGCTGTTGTCCAATTGTCAGTCAGTGGGTCATAAATCTCAACTGAGGATACACATGAGCCTGCTAGACTACCAACTCTACCTCCAATAACGTATATCTTGCCATTTACCACGCTGGCAGAAAGGGACATTTTAGCTGTTGGCATAAATGATTTCCTCTCCCATGCATCAATGGCGAGATCATAAACTTCAACCACATTAGTTATTTTCTCCCCTGTATTCCAGTTCCCAGCGTCCCCACCAAAAGTGTAAATCTTGCCGTCAAAAACAGCTATCCCAAAGAAGGATCTTGGAGTTGGCATCGACGTCGCGCTGGTCCAAACGTTTCTAATAGGGTCATACGCCTCAACCTCACCGTTGTGACCATAGCTTCCTCCTATAGCGTAAATTTTGCCATTAACCGCTACAACCCCTATGGATGCTCTAGGGGTGGGCATAGACGTTAAAACAACCCAGTAATCACCAGCGGCCAAGGAAGACGGCAGCGAAACCAATGGGGGAATAAGTAAAAGTAGCAAAAGCAGTTCGAAACGTAAATTCAACCAAAGCCCCCATAAATATCATGCGTCTAAATCCAGCAATAAAGTTTTAGCCCATATTCCCTGTCAGCGGTTAAAACTTAGGAATTAACCTCGCATAATTAAATGCTCAGATAATGGATGTAACGATTTTGGTTCCTTGTTATTAAGGCGGCCAGGGTGCAAATCAAGATGATTGTGGAGATATAATTTCCAAGAGCTTTTTACTAGCCGTTCCAAGCCTACCCCTCCCTCATGCTGTTCCACAGTGGTGGCGGACTGATACAAGCAGAAAATTGGAGGGCATCTTACCAACCTACAACGTATCCGCCAGAGGCATACGTGCTTATTTCCGTGAAAAGTCCAGAAATACGCAAATGCGTTTAATGGAAGAAAACCACCCGGCTCTCGCACATTAATGCTGCGAGCAAAACCGCTGCATAATAGGCCCTGAAGCCGCCCAGAAATGGCTTTCATATTTCTTCTCCTGCGACTTCAACTGTGAGTTCGGTTATCCGCCTCCAAAATGTTTTGGAAAGTGGAAGGAAAGATTTGGATCTGAAGAGGTGGTGCAGTCTACAACACCTAACGTTTGCGTTTGATAAAATTATAAGTACAACGGAAAAGTATATTTTTAGTGATATTTATATTGAGCCTAAGAATGGAGGGAGCGTTTTGCTCGGCGGTTTTATGGGAAAAATTCTGAAGGTTGATATGTCAACGGGCACCTTAAGAAGGGAAAACCTCTCTGAAGATGTTGCCAGGAGATATTTAGGAGGTAAAGGATACGCAACACACCTTCTATACCAGTATCTTAAGGAGTATGAGTATAAGGGTTTAGCTCCATCCGAGATTGATCCGCTTGGACCTGAAAATGTTCTAATCTTTGCTACAGGTCCGGGAACAGGGGTTCCAGGCTTTCCAGCTTCTGGAAGATATCATGTGATGGCTCTTAGGTCGCCTTTGACAGGCTCTGTAGGAAGCGCCAACTCTGGGGGTGAGTGGGGGCCATTTCTGAAGTTTGCAGGATTCGACATGATTATAATTGAGGGCGTATCTGACACCCCCGTTTATCTGTCGATTGTTAACGGTGAGCCTGAAATACTGGATGCCTCCGGCATATGGGGCAAAAACGTTTTCGATACATGCCGCATACTAAAGCGTAAAGTTGGAGGCAAAAATACAAGCGTGGCTTGTATAGGGCCAGCCGGCGAGAACCTTGCACGCATGGCATGCATAGTTAACGATGAACATAGGGCTGCTGGAAGAACAGGTCTAGGAGCCGTAATGGGATCAAAAAAGCTTAAGGCAATCGTTGTTTCCGGAGACCAGAAAGTTCCCGTTGCCAATCCTGAACTTTTCAGCGAAGTCTCAAAAAGATGCCTCGACGCTTTGCGGAAGAACCCCGTGACCGGCCAGGGGCTGCCCACTTATGGCACTGCAATTCTGATAAACATTATAAACGCGGCTGGCGGACTACCCTACAAGAACTGGCAGACAGGCGTAAACCCTGATGCGGAGAAAATAAGCGGTGAAACCCTCGCCGAAACCTACCTTGTTAGTCGAAGAGCCTGCTGGGGATGCCCCATAGGCTGCGGAAGAGTTACAAGCGTGAAGTCCGGCCCATTTCAAGTTCTTGGCTCAGAAGGCCCTGAGTATGAGTCCGTGTGGGCTCTTGGAAGCAGCACAGGGGTTAAGGACTTAGACGCTGTCGTAAAGGCAAACCACCTCTGCGACGAGCTTGGGCTTGATCCAATAAGCATGGGCTCCACCATAGCGGCTGCTATGGAGCTAAACGAGAGAGGCTATGTTCCAGCTGATGATCTGCAGGGGCTGGATCTCCGTTTTGGGAATCCTGCAGCGCTGGTTGAGGCTGTCTGGCGCACAGCCTACGGAACCGGATTCGGGAAATATCTTGCGTTAGGATCAAAGAGGCTGTGCGAGATTTACGGGCATCCTGAACTTTCAATGAGCGTTAAGGGACTTGAGATGCCTGCCTACGATCCTAGGGCTATAAAGGGCATAGGGTTGAACTATGCTACTGCAAACAGGGGAGGCTGCCATGTAACCGGATACACGATATCGCCTGAAGTGTTGGGAATACCTGAAAAAATTGATCCGCTGAAACCTGAGGGTAAAGCAAAATGGGTTAAAATATTCCAGGATTTCACATGTGTCGTAAACTCAACCGTAAACTGCTTATTCACAACATTTGCTCTCAGCGCTAGAGATTACGCGGAGCTTCTATCAGCGGTAACTGGATGGAACCTGGATGAGGACGATATTCTCCGTATCGGAGAGAGAATATACAACCTGGAAAGAGTTGTAATCACCAAGTACGGATTCGACGGCAAAGATGACACTCTGCCTAAACGCTTACTCACGGAGCCCATGCCTGAGGGGCCTGCCAAGGACCACGTAGTTGAACTTGAAAAGATGAAGGATGAATACTACACCCTTAGAGGGTGGATAAACGGAATCCCCACGAAGGAGAAGCTGAAGGAACTCGAGATCGAATTATAAAGGGAGACATGGCGCATTCCCATTTCCCCCATTTTTGAGAGGAGTCACCATTGACAGAGGTGACCGCAAAAATCATGCTGTTTGCAACTCTCCGCCATAAATACAAAACTAGAGAATTAACTGTAAAATCAGATGGTACATTAGAGAATCTCATTGGAAACGCATCAAAGATTCTGGGATCCGACTTTATCAATGAAGTCTTTGATGTTGAGAAAGGAAAAATTAGGTCTGACATGATAATAATGATAAATGGAAGAAACATAAAGGACTTGAAAGATGAAGTGATGATAAAAGATAACGATGTTATCGCCATATTCCCGCCAATAGCCGGTGGATAGCCTTTCTAGGAACCTACTCCATGAACCGAGACTACCCTGAAACTCTGCAGTTGGAAGTTACAAACAAATGCAATCTGAAATGTCAAGTGTGTATAAGGCATGTTTGGAATGCTAAACCTTCAGACATGAACCTTAATCTTTACATGAAACTTGCAAAATCAGAGTTTCCTAGAATACAGCGGCTTGTACTTTATGGATTCGGCGAACCTTTCACGAATCCAAACATCCTTGAAATGTTGAGAATAGCCAATAGACATCTTCCAAGCGATGCGCAAATAGTTCTAAGCACAAATGGTTCATTATTAAACCCGATGGTGGCTGATAAGGTGGTGAAGGAAATAGGTGTAGACTCTATTTCCTTTTCAATAGACACCTTTAACATAGAAAAATTGGGTGATCTGCGGAGCGGGATGGAGCCCTTAAAAGTGATCAAAAACTTCCATTACATGGCTGGGATTAAGCATCAATCCAAAAGAGAAATTGAACTTGGTGTTGAATCGGTTATAACAGAGGACAACTTAAGAGATCTGCCAGATCTTGTGAAAATTTCTGCAGAAAATAACGTGGACTTCATCATCGCTTCTCACGCTATACCCTACAGTGAGGAAATTTTCGCTAAAACCGTTTACGCCACCATAAGCAAACGTTCCATTGAAATAGCTAGACCATCATTAGGTTACGGATGGACCATGATACATAAGGCAACAGTGGAGCTTTTCGGCTTGGCTTATGGCACAGTTACTCGACCTGAATCAAGCAACATTCTGTCCGAGTTTTGGAAAAGCGCTGAAGAAAATGGATATTGGATTAATCTTCCCCTGCTTTTCATCTTAAGAGAAAAAATCGAAAGAATCAGCGAGGTTGAGGAGATTTTCCGTCAAAGCGAAAAAATCGCCCATGAATACCAAATTAACTTAAGGCTTCCAAGCATATATCCCGATGCAAAAAGACGAAGTTGCCCGTACATTGGAAGGAATGCTCTGGCTGTTAGATACGATGGCCTAGTTTTTCCCTGTCAAGAGCTGATGTATCCCCATCCAACATATGTTAACGCTCACGGAAAGCACATCTACGAAGCATCCTTTGGAGATCTCAATAAAGAAAGCCTTGAAGCCATTTGGAATAAAACCCGCTACATAGCCTTTAGAAAAGTCAGGGAAAACATGGTTTCAAGGATACCTTGGTGTGGGGACTGCGCATACTCATCATTGGGGTGCTATTACGTGAAAACTAACGAGCTTGACTGCCAAGGTAATGAACACACATGTGCTGAGTGCCTATACAGCGCAAACATCGCCCAGTGTAACATCTAATGATGAAGAATTAGCAAATAAATATAAGCCGCCATGATCATCTGAAAAAGCTTAATGACAGGTGCCGAAGGCTGAGCAAATGGATATTGTTAAGGAGATACTGAAGCTTAAGAAAGAGAAAAAAGCGATAATCCTAGCCCATAATTATCAGAGGCCCGAGGTTCAGGATATTGCGGATTATGTCGGCGACAGCATAGAGTTAAGCCGAAAAGCCATGGAGGAAAAAGATGCTGAAATAATAGTGTTTGCAGCTGTGGACTTTATGGCGGAGTCTGCAGCAATATTGAACCCTGACAAGAAGGTTTTGCTACCATCCCTTGGAGCCCGTTGCCCCATGGCGCAGATGCTTACTGTGGAAGAGATCAAGAGGTGGAGAGCTCTCTACCCGCTTGTTCCGCTGGTGCTGTATGTGAATACGTTAGCTGCGGCTAAGGCCTACTGTGACATATGTTGCACCTCAGCTAACGCTGTGGAGGTTATAGAATCCATAGACGCTGAAACAGTGCTCTTCGGCCCTGATCGTAACCTTGCAGAATATGTTCAGGAGAAAACGGGGAAAACCATCATCCCAATACCTGAGCGCGGTTTCTGCCCAACACACTTGCTTTTCCATCCTGAAGACGTGTGCGCTCTCAAAGCACAACATCCTGATGCCCTCGTCATGGTTCATCCTGAATGCACCGCGGAGATGCGAAGGATCGCGGATTTTGTGGGAAGCACTTCCCAAATGTGTAGGTATGTCAGCTTAAGTTCTGCAAGAAGCTTCATTGTAGCCACGGAGGAGGGGCTTCTACATAGGCTTAAAAAGGATAATCCTGACAAGCAGTTCCTCATAGCCTACGAGGAGGCTGTTTGCCCGAACATGAAGTTGAACACGCTTGAGCGAATCTACATATCCCTCAAAGAGGAAAAACATGTGGTTAAAGTTCCTGACGCTATAGCAATTAAGGCACGCAAAGCCCTAGAAAGAATGTTTGAGATCAAAAAGGTAGAAGGCCACAATTCTAAAGGGGGACAATCATAGCCTTAAGCAGCTTCACACCCCTTTTTGAGGCTAGCTCATCGCTGAGTTTACGAATTTCCCCGCTATCTCCCTTAACGGCAATAGCCTCAAGGCAATCCCTACCTGTCAAATGTATATGCATCGTTGAAGATATCACACTAAAGTGATGATGCTGTATGTCTGTAAGGGACTCCTCCAGCCCTCTAACTTCATGATCATAAAGCAACATTAAGACCCCAGCCTGCTTACCCTCCCCCTCATGTAGCCACTTTCGCTCAGAAATAAAGAGCCTAACAGCATCCTGAACCGCCTTAGAACGGTTCTCATACCCTGCCTTCTTTATAACTTCGTCAAACTCCCTAAGCAAATCCGGCGGAAAAGTGACGCTTACTCTTACAATTTTATCCATACTTCTCACAGATTAAACTAGTACATAATTCTCCATAAAGTCTTTGTCCTAAACCGCAAATACCTTCTTAGGATGGATTTGGTATAAACTCTTTAAGCAATCATTAATCGCTGTATACGGGTTATATACAAGCGGGTTGAACATGGCATGAAAGATATAGAAGTGGCTAAAAATTTTCTTTACAATGAAAATCTGTCACTGTGTATCGTAAAAGATGGGAAAGTGCTTTTAAAAAGCAGTGCAAAGGGGATATCTGCGTTTTTAAATGCTATTGATAAGTTCGGAGCAAAGCTTGCCGGTGCCTCAGTTGCAGATAGAATTGTTGGTAAGGCTCTGGCGCTCCTGTTCATCTACGTGGGCATTAAAGCCGTATATGCACAAACGCTAAGTTTGAAAGCAAAAATGATGCTTGAAAAGAGCAAGGTTACATTTGAGGCAGCTGAACTTGTTGATATGGTTACTAGCCCGGAAGGCGGAGCTTGTCCATTCGAAATGGCTGTGGCGGAAATTTCAGATCCCAGAGAGGCTTATGTAAAAATCAGGGAAATTCAGAATATTTCGAAGGAAGCATCCAAATTGTAAGGTAAGCCAGTCCTGGAGGAAAAGGATAAAGCGTTAAGGTGCGTTAATTCAAATATGAAGTTATTGAAATTGAGGTGAGATGAAAATGGTTGGAAACATTTTGCAAGTTACCGACTTAAACTTTGATGAATTTATCAAAAAGAATCCGCTTGTTGTTGTGGATTTTTGGGCAGGATGGTGTATGCCCTGTAGAATGCTGGCTCCAGTAATTGAGGAATTAGCAAATGAGTATGCTGATAAAATTTTGTTCGGAAAGGTCAACGTAGATGAAAACCCGAGGACGGCTCAACGCTTCAAAATCTACAGTATTCCCACATTGGTAATAATGAGGAACGGTGAGGAGGTTGATAGACTAGTGGGCTATATGCCTAAGCATCAAATTAAAGCAGCTCTAGAAAAACATCTAACATGATGAATCGGGAGACCCAGTTAGGCTTATCCTTGTTTTTCAAGCATCTTTTCAAGGGTCCATTTTATGCTTGATTTGAGGTCTTTTAGACGCTCCGCATCAAAGTTTCTGATAGATATTTCCTTCAGGATGTCTCCGTCCCTGATTATGCTATAGCTGAAAACCTCATCGGGTTTAAGCTTCCCAGCCTTTAGTAACTCACCATCCTTTTCCTGCATTTTTGAAAAAACTCTTTCTATAAGGAACTGGTTGAAGGGTGGTGTGTTAACGTTTAGGGCTATGCTTGGGTCTAAAACCACCCGCATATGTTTTTCTCCAACGTAAATTTTCGCTATTTCCTCTCCGTTAGATGACTTTAAAGGGACAATTTCCTTAAATCCTTCGGGTGGCGTTAAGGGGGGCTTAGCCTCTTCAGCCAGTACAGGTGCCTCTTGGGTTGATGGTGGCTTCGTAATTTCTGCACGTTTAAATCCCTTTGAAAGTAATATTGAATTTAATGTTTCAAGCATCAACTGAGTTTCCTTAAGCTCTGACTGGAGTTTCTCAATTCTCTTCTCCATTCTCTTCTTGAAGGCTAGAAGCCTCTTAATCTCTTCAACTTCTTCGGACATTTAAGGCACAGTAATATTTGTTGGCACTTTGTATTTATCAA
This sequence comes from Bathyarchaeia archaeon, assembly GCA_038868255.1. Lineage (GTDB taxonomy): Archaea > Thermoproteota > Bathyarchaeia > Bathyarchaeales > Bathycorpusculaceae > DRVV01. The sequence goes on along the minus strand of JAWCTJ010000040.1, from coordinate 2,512 downwards.
TTCTTTGCTGACGCGAACATTCTAAGCTGCACTTTCCATTATCCTATATCTGCCCGAGTATGGCTTTTTGATGCATGCTTTAAGTTTAACATCAAACTCCTTTCTCAAGTAATTTTCAAATTCCTGGAAAACACGGCTTTCTGTTTTGTTAAACTTTATGCAGAGTTTCCTCCCTTCCATCAGTGGGCTTAAGTCATATATCGCCACTCTTTTTGATAATTCAAGATCTTCAAGGACAAGGTCAATTAGGTCGCGCGATGGAGCTTCAGAGAACACCCAAGCCGTATATTTGGCCTCCACAACCCTGTAAGATAACCCTTCCCTAACAACACATTTCTTGCTGTAAACTATGTTTTTGAAGGATGCGGGATGAACGTTCCTGGTTAAGAGAAAACTGTGGTACTCATTATTTATCTCGATCCAATCATCAGTCTCAGAAGTCCTCCAACCTAGCATTTTACATGACTCTTTAAACTTCTTCAGAATGTTCCATGCCCTGAAGGTTTTCATGCTGTGAACTGTAGATTCTACTGCTAAGCCCCCCAACAGCAACATCCTGAACACACAGATTTAAACTTAATTGCTACATTATCCGAAAAAATGTAGAATAAAAAATTGTAAAATTGAAAAATTGAAGGTAAAAATGAATTTAATATCACTGTCGCAATTTTTCACACATAAATCCGCTGGACATCAAACAATGTTGGGGGCGATCTGATTTTATTATGTTTTTGTCATTTATCCATTTTTTACCTCATTTTTCTACATTTTTTCGGCAATAAACAATAAATAATAAAATCAAAGCTACCAAGTTTCGGAAGTCTCAGCGTGAAGATAAAGAACAACTCCATTGTTTTAGACCCTGTGGACATCAAAATTCTCGAGGCTCTAATTGATGATTCTAGGCAGACGTATGCAACAATAGGTAAACGTTTAGGAGTTGCCCACTCAACAGTCTATGACCGAATAAAAAAGCTGGAGGATTATGGCATTATAAAGAAGTATACCACCCTAATTGATGAGGAAAAGGCCGGCGCAAAAAAGGTTATGGCTTTAATGACGGTCTATACGGATCCTAAAGAAAGCGAAAGCATCGTTAAGAGGCTTTGTGAAGCCCCGCAGGTTCTTGAGGTCTATACATGTCTTTCTGAGGAGTTGCAGATAATAGCTAAAGTTGTGGCTGATGACCAGGAGGGACTTCACGATTTTATCGCAAAGTCCGTAGCGCCCCTTAAGGGTGTACTTCGGATACGTACCTCCATAATCGTAAGAAAATGCAAACAAGCCCAGTTTCCGTTGTCAAATAACTTTCACAAGGAACTTGGTAATATTGGAGAGAAGTAGACTTGTCAGAAAAAATAAAACCCAAAGCCATGAAGAAGGTTCCAAGGGATAAAGCCTTTTACTTCTTCACATCAATTGGGAATTACACTGGTAAGAGCGCTTCCTCGTTAGAGGAGTTTATGGATGTAATAAGCGAGATTAACGCTAAATCCCTTGAGTTCCACTTTTACCGCGGTGACTTCGAAAGATGGTTCATGGACGTATTAGAGGATAAAGAGCTCGCTGAGGCACTGAGAAACTTTTATCCGCTGAACCTTACTGGAGAGGCGCTGCGCGAACGCCTTTACAAAATTGTTGAATCTCGCTTAAGGTGCATTTAAACCTCAGCTATTTTCTTAAGTTGCCTCTGGTACATTTCCGCTATCTCATTTACAGTTGTGGCATCTTCAGCTGCTTTGTCAAGCCTGTAATTGCCTGTAAACCTTGGAAACCTAATGGCTAGGCCGCAGCCTTTTCGTATGAGATCCATAGCACAGGTATGAATCGGGCTTAGCGTTATCTCAGCCCCTAAAACCTCTATCACAACTGCGGGCTCAAACCAAACATCAGCTTCGATGAGGGTATTCACTCTTGCGTGCCTATGTCCTACAACATGTTTCTTCATCAACTCTGGAAGCTTCATCAAGTCCTCGTCCGTGAAACCCGTACCACATTTTGTCACAGTTTCAAACGTGTCATTTTCAGGGTTATATGCTGACAGAAGAAGGGATCCGTAAGTGCCAGCTCTCTTACCTCTGCCGTAGAATGCTCCTACAACAACTAGGTCAACGGTGTCCGTCATCTCACTTTTATAATCGCGCTTATACTTTATCCAGAGCCAGCCTCGTGCTCCAGCCTGGTAAACGGAGTCTCCATGGATAGATTTGCATACAAGTCCTTCACATCCCTCCTCTATAGCCTCTAGGAAGAAGGTTTCCAGTTCTTTTACATCATTGGTCGTTATGGACTTGGCTATTTGAATCCTCTCGCTTTCCTTTATTACTTCCTCGAGGAACTTGCGTCTCACCGGGTAGGGTTCAAGGGTTAGATCTTTTCCGTCAACATAGAGCGCGTCAAACATGAAAAGTGAAACTGGATACTCCTCCATTGCCTTTTCAATGCCGTACTTTCGCCTTCTATGCATAAGCTCTTGAAAAGGCTGCATTTCTCCAGTTTCAGGATCTATGGC
>JAWCTJ010000039.1:0-11971 GCA_038868255.1 Bathyarchaeia archaeon | reverse complement strand
CGGCAAAGGAGATCCTCCGCATACTGGAAAGCGAGGGGGTAGAAAAGTCAGTTTATTTAAAGTGGTCTGGAAACGGGTGCCACATCCACATTCATGAAGAGGCCATATCCGAAGCAGTCATCAGCAAAGCCCACCCGCTGGACCTTGCCTATGCCATTGTGGAGTACGTGAACATAAAAGCAGCGTCGAAAATAATTGAAGAGTTAAAGGTGGCGAACGTGCAAGTTGAAAATAGAATGGATGCTGGAAGAGTTTTCACATGTCCGCTAAGCCTGCACCGTCAACTGGACGTCGTATGCATATGCATAAAACCAAACCAGATCGACGACTTCACGCCGGAATGGATAAGACCAGCGAACTTTAGGCATAACCCATCATGGCGAGACTTCCAAAAGGGGGAAGCTGACGCTTTAGCCGCAAAAGCCTACCGGACTGTCGGAGGCTACCCTGCGACATTAAGAAGGAAAAGCCTGAAAACAAAAAGGCTGGATCAGCAGATAAACTGGTGGCTTCAGAAGTTTTAGGCTACTTTCTCCAGCTTATCGATGAATCGCTTATACCAGTTCTCAAAATCGTAGGTTGAAACTACATGAAGCTCCACAGGCGCGTCTATTAATCCATGTATTAAGGTTTTAAACTTGCAAGCTTCGTCGGAGCCTATTTCATCTTTAACTATCAGAACATCAATGTCACTTGATGCTGCAGGCTTACCTTCTATCACTGAACCGAAAACATAAACATCCACGTTCCCGAGGTATTTCTGAGCTAGTTTTTTTATCTCCCTAGCCACACGTTTATAATTTTTAAGCTGCTTAAGCCTCTTTTTCCCAAACTCTAAATATAAGCTAAATTCTCTCGACAACCTTCTTAAACACCTCTTTGGCAAATTTCAACATGCCTTTCACCTCTGTCTCCTCGTAGGGTCTGGGAAGATATCTTGCGCCTATATATGCATCCTCGATTTTAGTTAAATACAGGATGTTGTTTGCATCTTCAACGAAAATTTCTGCATCCTTTGAGATACCGGATAGCAGACGCAGTAGACCAATAATTGAGTGAATTCTCGGATAAGTCCCCGTTTTCAACAAGAGCTTATACTTTAGTGCGAGCTGGCAATACTGCTCAACACAGAAAGCTGCCAAGTCATATTTTCCCTCAGCAACCAGTCTCTCAGCATTTTCCAGGAAGGCTTCAGCCCGCTCCTTTAGAATTTCAGCTTCCTTAAAGGACATCTTAACCAAATCATATATTTTACAGATTCCTATAAAAGGCTGAGCCTTAGGATTACTTGAATAGGAGTCTTTTGCAAAAATTTTTATTCTTCAGCCGTTAAAAGTCCCTCACATGAGGGTTATTGTAGGCATTTCAGGAGCCAGCGGAATTATTTATGGAGTAAGAACTCTGGAAGTTTTAAGGGAGCTGAATGTTGAAACTCACCTGATAATTACGAGTGCAGCTGTGGAAATAGCCAAGGCTGAGTGTGGCTTAAGCAGAGAGGAGATCGTTAAGTTAGCCAGTAGATGCTATGACGTGGAGGATTTAACTGCGCCTGTTTCAAGCGGATCTTTCCAGCATGACGGCATGGTTATAATCCCATGCAGCATGAAAACGCTTTCAGGCATAGCGACAGGCTACGCCGGCAACCTGCTCTTGAGGGCGGCGGATGTAAGCCTAAAAGAGAGGAGAAAGCTCGTTCTGGTTCCGAGGGAAACCCCGCTGAACATTATCCACCTGAGGAACATGCTTACTCTAGCCGAGGCGGGAGCCATCATCCTGCCGGCGATGCCAGCCTTTTATGTAAAACCAAAAAGCATAGGCGACCTTGTAAACTACGTTGTCGGGCGTGTTCTAGATCACCTTGGAATAAGCCATGATTTATATGAAAGGTGGAAAGCACAAGTATAGAATCTCAACCATGGCAATTATGCGCCGCACATACGAATATTTAAAGCCTCTTCAACTTTCCCCTGTGAACCTTTTCCTCAGCTCGCTTCTTTTTATTTTCCCAGTTTCAGTTTTAGGCAAGTCCCTGGTGAACTCAATTAGTTTAGGAACTTTATAGGGAGCTATGTGAGCCTTAACGTGGTTTCTTAATTCATCCTTAAGCATGTCGCTTGGTTGATAGGCATTTTTAAGGACAATGAAGGCTGCAATCGCTTGGCCGCGTTCAGCATCAGGCACTCCGACGACTGCAACTTCACTTACAGCAGGATGGCTCAGCAATGCCTCCTCTATCTCATGAGGCTGCACCCTATACGCGGAAGTCTTTATTATGTCGTCGCTTCTGCTAACGTACCAGAAGTAGCCCTTCTCATCCATGTAAATCATGTCTCCGGTGTAGTTCCACCCATCCCTGACGGATTCAGCCTGTTTGTCCAGTTTTTTCCAGTACCTTGTGCCCGTGGGGCCGATTACAGCGAGATGCCCAATCTCGCCTGGAGGCAGATCCTTTCCAGAGTCATCAACCACCCTAACGGTGTATCCCGGCACGGGAATGCCCAGCGATCCGGGGTTAACCCTGTCAAACCTTTCAGATATGAAGGCATTATGCATTTCAGTGCATCCTATATGGTTCAGCACCTCACAGCCGAAGAACTCTCTAATTTTGTTGTGGAGAAGGGCTGGGCAATGCTCCCCGCCGGTTACGCATACCCTAAGGGAGCTGAAATCGTATTTTCCCCGCATCCCTGTCTGCGCCACCATTATCCTGTAGGCGGTTGGAACAGCGCATAGGATGGTTATCCGATGTTCCTCTATAAGCTCAAACATGTACGCTGGATCAAATTTTCCCTCGCCATACAATGATGAGGCGGATCCATTATAGAATGGGTCCGCTATGAAGGCGTGATGCCCAAAGGAGAAAACGATGCTTACGGGGCCACCCCACACATCACGCTCACTTGAAGCCAGAATCTTCCTTGCAAAGCATTCTCCAGCCACAAGATAGGCTCCATGCGTGTGCATACATCCCTTAGGAGGACCCGTTGTGCCTGAGGTGTACTGGAGAAAGGCGGTTTCATCAAAATCCACCATGACGGGATCCAGGGAATCAGCATGCTTAAACTGATTCATCAAATCTTCAAATGCCAAGTGAGCGCCGCCTGAGCCGTCCACCAGGATTATGTGCTTCATGGTTTTCATAGGGGCGCCGGCCCTCTCAACCTCCATAAGCACCTTGGAGTTTGTGATGAAAACCGCGGCTTCAGAGTCCTCGGCTATATAGCATATTTCCCTAGCCCTCCATAATGGATGTATGAGAACGCATATTGCACCCAGCTTTAACGCGGCAAGCTCGCTTATTATGAACTCTGGAATGTTGGGCAACCCTATCATCACCCGGTCTCCAGCGCCCACGCCTAGGCTTTTCAGGGCGTTGCCGAAGCTGTTACTCATCCGCTGAAGCTCTTCAAAGGTGATTCTCCTTTCCCTATATAGGATGGCTGTGTTCCCGCCCTTTCCCATCTTAACCTGCCTGTCAACGAGAAACTCCGCCGCATTAATTTTAGAGGGCCACTGCTGGGCTTCTGGAAAATCCATGCAAAACTTGGGCCATAGGCTCCTGGGAGGGCCGTACTTCTCAGTGAAGGTCAACCATGAATCCCTCCCAACCCTTACATTTTTAGTGTACCTTTATAATTTGTGTTGTATTTTAAAACTTTCTAAAAGGCGTCTAGAAGGGCTAGGCGGAGGATGGATTGGGAAGTGAGGACTTGTGCTTTTTAGTTTAAGGTGTTTGAAGGCGGCCTTCCTTAAGGATGTAATCCCTGTTTGTGGGGAGGCCCTCATAGAGGTCTGTGGTTGTAAGCAGTATTGTCACTTTCCTTTCAGCGTTGATTCTCTTCAGCAATCCTATTAGGAGTTGGGAGTTTTCTTCATCTATGCTTGAGGTTGGCTCGTCGGCCAATATTATCTTTGGATTGTTAACTAGCGCTCGGATCACGGCTATACGCTGCCTCTCCCCGCCGCTCAGGGTTTCTGGGAAGCGCTCGGCCAGGTTTGCGAGGCCGAAGTAGTTGAGAAGCTCCCGGGCTCTTCTTAGGCGCTCCTGCTTTCTAACTCCGGCTAGGGCGAGGGGAAGCTCAATATTTTCCAGAACTGTGAGCGAGGGGATGAGGTTGAAGAATTGGAAGACGAATCCTATAGCTCGAAGCCTAAGCCTTGACTTTTCATCGTCGCTCAGTTGGCTTAGGTTTTTACCGAGAATCTTCACCTCGCCATGGTCCGGGGTTTCAAGCAGTCCGATGATTCTGAGCAGGGTTGTCTTTCCAACTCCTGACTTGCCTCTGATGGAGATGAACTCACCCTCATCCACGGTGAGGTTTACGCCTCTAAGGATTTCGGAGCCTCCGTAGTTTTTCCACACGTTGTGGAGTTCTATTAGGGATGTCAAGGAGGGGATTCCACCATCATGCATAATAGGGTTCATCCCATGTAAATTTTGACGAAGCTGTTAGAGTAAATCTGGCTTAAGCAGACTGTTTTCTCAGCCCAGCCTCCTGGAAGATCTACGCTGTATCCCCCATAGATCACAAAGCCGTTATCAGCCATTAAATCATATATTACGAGCAAGGATGGAGGGCTGGAGGTTTCGCCGTAAAGGTACTTTAGGGCTTGAGCAGCGTCAACTTTCAAGCTGAAATACTCCCTTAGCATGTAATAGACCTTTACATCTCCAGCTACTGTCTGATTAGCGTTTTTCGACAGCCACTTTGCAGCTGAGAATTCCTGCTGTGTATATGTCCAGAAGTATCCCATGTAGCGCTCCTTTAGGGCGACAGATGCATACACATTATAGATGTTTGAGGCAGCTATGAAGATTAGGAGGGCTGAAGCTGCGATTTTCCATAATCCCCTACTGGAGCCGCCTGAGGCAATCCTGTAAATCCCTGCTGCGCATAATATTGCCAGGGGAACGGTTATCAAGTTTAAAATCCGGTACATAAGGGATAGCCCTAAGGGTGGAGCGCCGAATATGGCGTATCCCTCAAGCCCCAAGAGGGTGGAGATCCAGAAGGCGGGGATAAGGCATTTGGAGTTTCGGCTTTTCATGATTTCTCCGGCGCCGAGAACCGTTAGGGGCGCGGCTGCAATAAACGGTGCAGCATAAGCCAGATAGTGGGCTGGAAGAGTGGGGGCGCCTGGAATTATAGCCCTTCTCGTGCAGAGCAATACTATAAATAGCACAGTGAGAGGTATGGCTATGCATTTTAAAGCGCTCTTAAACCTTGAGGGCTTGGGTTTTCTCAGGATGAGATAGAGGGCTGCGGCGAATGCAACAACCTGATATGACAATGCTGAAAACACATCGCTCGGAGTCAGGGTTATCCTTGCAATCAAACCCTTGTAGGCGTAGAATTCAAGGTACAGCCCAGCAGCGACTGCCAACACCATAGCTGGCGTGAAGTTTGACTTTTCGATGCTTCTACCTGTTTTAAAGTTGCTTGCAGCCAAGCCTGCGGCTATGGTGAAGAGCACGGCGGCAGCTGCCAGGGCTGTTAGGTGATGCGCCATAACCAACGCGATGGAGGCTATTGTGAACAGGAGGGTTTCTCTGATTTTTCCATATCCTAGGAAAAGCAGCATCACCGTGAGGTATATTGGAGTGGCATAGGTCTCCTTTGTAACTCCCGCTGTGAACATGGAGTGGGGGTATATAACTGCCAGCAGAAGCGCGGAGACAAGGGCTAATCCGCTGTTGCCGCTGAGCCTCTTAACAAGAGTGTAGAATATGAGCACGGTTAGGGCGGATACTGTGGGGATCCCCGTGGACATTGCGCTTACTGGTTCAAGCCCGGTTACATGGGTAAGAAAAGCGCCGAAGAGGCTTACCGCTGGCCAATAGTTGTGATAGCCGTCGAAGACTGTTTCGTTGCTTAAGTCCACGGGCGAATAGGCGATTATGCCCTCAGCGTTTCTTATCGGGCCCCAGCCATCTGTGGAGAAGGGCATCCCGCTGGATAATGTGGGATAAAGCCTCAGAGCGAGGGCTAGAAGCAGTATAAGCGCTGAGGAGATGGAGTGCTTCATAATTCCAGTTCCGCCTTGATTATGTATGCTGAAACCAGCGCTGAGGAAAGTATGGGTGGAAGGGCAACCACAGCAGGGTCAAGGTGTAAAACAAGTGTATGGGATAGGATTTCCAGGTGTATGCGGCTCTGGATAAGCAGCATGGTTAGGGCTGCCACGGCGACGCCTATAAGCGAGGCGATTATACACCAGGGTAAAAGCTTAGCCAGCAGGTCCCACTTTAGAGTCCGCCTTGAGGCGCCGATGGATCTCAGGATGCTTATTTCGCCTTTATGATGGGCTATAAGGGTTCTTGCAGCGGCAGTTATGCTTAGGCTGGAGAAGAAGAAAACCACGGCTGAGAAGATGAGCATAACCTCCCTTGTTAGTCCATATCTGTCCATGTAATTTTTCATGAAGCGCTGAACCTCATCAACCCCGATGTTTTCAGGTTTGAAGCGCACGATAACCCTTGGAGTGATCATTTCCTGCATGGGCTTAGATGTCTCCTCAACCGTTGAGGTTTGATCCTGCACTGCCTCCTCTTCTATCTCCATGTAAAGGGCATCGGAAAGCCTTTCAGTCTTAACCCTTATCAGCGTGACATAGCCGTAGCCTGCCCCCCTAAGCCACTGTCCAACATGCAGGGGTGTAAGCACCTCATCATCCATCGGCGAGTTCGACTGGTACACGCCCTTAACGGTTAGCTCGAGGCACCTGTCAGCCATTACACTGAAAACTGTGATGCGGTCGTTAACTTTTAAACCAAGCCTTTCTGCAGCCCTTAAGCCCAAAACTGCATAGCTAAGGTCAGCGGAGCTGAGCATCTCGCCGTCCAGGATCTCTAAAGCGGTGATTTTCATGAATTCCTCAGGCAGCACTCCACGAATGAAAAATGCCTGCCCATTTATGACGCAGGGCACAAGCGCTTCTGGACTGCATGCGGAAACCCCATCTTGGCGCGCCAATTTCTCAGCAAGATGAGTTGGCACAAGCCCCGTATATGGTGTACTGCTCGCCCGGTCATAGATGGCTACTACGTTTTCCTCCTCGCCCAGATAGGCTGTGAAACCCCTGTAGAAGCCTAGGAGGCTTAGGGATGTGATGGAGAAGAGCATGGAGGATACTGTGACGACAAGCATCAGCGCCAGAAAACGCCTCATGCTTAGGTATTTAAAGCCCATGAGCCCCAAGCCATAAGCCCCAGCTATAGCATTAATTGAAGGGTTTAGTGTAAAATAAGTTGCGCCCTTTTTGGGCTTTTACCATGGAGAGTGTCAACTGCAGTTTTATCTGTAGTTTTGTTGGACAATTGGGGTTTTGTAGACGTGTTGTACAGTATCTGGGAAAAGTATATTAAATCTGAATACGCGATACATCTTGAAGATCCAAAAGTGCCCTGGGAGTGCATAGCAGGTATGTCGAAGTGTCGCTCCCTCCAACAGGTGCAAGGTGCCTCAGCCCACGTGTTAGAAGGGGAGGAGCGATACGCAACAGTATGTGTAACCTTCAAGCCTGAGGAGGTCCCGGAGGGTTTTCTACGCAGGGTTCTCGCCGTGGCGGCTTCTAAGGTTGGAAGCGGAGACGTGGCCCTTGCGTCTCATGTGATGGTTATTGTGAATGTTGGTTTTAGGGGCCGCATGGGCCGCCTCTCGCCTGATGTGCTTCTGCTTAAAAGCCCCATCGTGCTTGACGCATTGTGCTGGGGAGGTGGGGCGAGTGGAGACAGGTGAAGCGGGCTGGGCTTGCTTCCCCAGTTTCTAAACTTTTCATATTCAGCATAGTCTACGGGCTTTTCTACATTAACTACATTGACCTAGTTGTTCCAGGATCGAACGTTCCAGGGTATCATGCCTGGCTGGGGGTAACCTACTTCATCTCGTTCATTCCCGTCATCCTCATATGGGGGATAAGGGAATGGAAGCTTGTGCTATGCCTAGGCCTCACGGCAAGCCTCATGAATGACTTGTTTTATTATCCCATTAGCCTATTGCTGTTTGGTAAGGCGCCGGACCTCTATGGCTGGTACATGTTCCAGCTGGGCCTTAAGGGGTTCACCCGCGCCTGGACCTTCAACGCGGGATTTTTCACATTTCCAATAACCTCGCTGCTGATGGGTGCCAGCATATACCTTAGAATAGCCATAATCGCAGCCCTAGCCCTCAAGGGCAGAGTACCTGTACAAGGGATGATAAGTGGAAAGATGCTGGAAAAGGCTTGGAAAGGCTCTGCAAGGGGACTGGAAAGAAAAACCATAAGTTCCAGAATCCACAATTCAGGCAACGCAGGCTCATGAAAAACCTTATGGCATCATCGTATTCAGCGATTATTGGTTTAAGGAATAAATGGTTGGGTCAGGAAAGGTTTTCTTGAACGCCTGAAATATGCATAAATCGCTATTAGAGGTATGGTAAGGACAAGTACGCCTGCGGGAAGGTCAGGTATGTCGCCCTGAAGCGTCCATGAGGCGTAGCCAGAAGCGGGGCAGCGATCATTAGGCGTGGCTACTCCGCCCCCAGGCTGCCCGTTACCGCCGGCAAGTGTGATGGCAAATATGCCTGTAACCATGCTTCCCCTGGCGCCAAGATTGTAGAGGAGGTCCTTTTTTACTATTAGTTTAACGGATCCATAGGTTGTGGATGATGCGTCTCTCAATGTGAATCCTATGTTTCCGCTTGATGAAGTGTAGGTTGTTCCTGACGCGATATTTGTACGGGTGAAGTATTCGCTTGAGCTCCATGAAGTTTCACTTGTGTTTTTATAGTAGAGACTGCACACGCCCCTGCGGCGTCCTGTTGCCCTAAACAGTAGGGAGAAGGATTTTTCGCCTATGGTGAATTGCACCTCGTACTGGTCTCCATAAATCATCGAATTGACTGTGAAATATCTTCTTGTTGCCGGTGCCAGTTTTATTAGGAAGGCTATGCTGTCGCTGTCTTCGCCCACCTGAATGCCATAGATCGTGGTGTCGGTGTAGATGTCATAGCGCACATTACTTCCTCCTACATCATTGTTGGATGAGCTGTTTGTCCCTTGAAGGTCCTGTGCAGATGGGTCCCATGCTGAAACTTGATGAATATGGCTGAATAGTAAAATCGCCAGCAGAATGGCTGTAAAATGAGTTGCTTTCCTTTTAAAGCTCAATACTCGTGTCCCTGCATATATTATTTATTCGGATTTAATTATATAAATGGAGATGATAATTGATTGATGATGTGTTTTGCAATTCCCGGGAATAATCGCATTTTATGCGGAGGCCTTGATAAACCACGTTTGACGGTACATTGGGGGATGCTCAACCTTATTACCTTTGAAGATTTCAAGAGTTATAGAAAGAGTGCCTTGCTCCGGACGTGATAGGACTAGGGTGTAGTGGAAGGTTTGTTGTGGAGGTACATTTATTACTAGACCGTCGTCCAATGTTTCTGTAGCGTTTAATTTCACCAGGTACGTGTAATTTGCGGTTTCGCTTCCGGTGTTTTTTAGGTTGAAGTACATGGTTGGCGTGTCTCCGGATTCTATTAGGCCCGCTTCTATAGCTTTTTCCTCTGTGGAGCGAATTGCCTGACGGTATATGGAGTAGCCTATGGCCAATACAAGCGCTGCTATGATTAAGAGGATTAACCCTTTAATTCTTCTTGAGCCTTCAGCTGTGGATTTTGAGGCCATAGGCTGTTACGCTCCCGGAGCGTTTAAGGTAGGCGTATATGGCTATTAGGGGAAGGGCTAATAAGAGTATGCCCGCTGGCAGGTCAGGTATGTCGCCCTGAAGCGTCCATGAGGCGTAGCCAGAAGCGGGGCAACGGTCCATCTGTGTGCCTGTTCCAGGGATTCCTGTACCGCTTGAGCGTGTGGTGGCATAAATTCCCGTTACAAGGTTTCCGCGGGCTCCAAGATCATAGAGGTATTGTTTGCTGATTATGAATTTCACAGATCCAGGGGTGGTTGCTCCAGCGTTTGTCAGGATGAACCCTATTTTATAATCTGCCGTGTTATAGGCCCGTCCAGAAGCTATGTTGGTTGCGGTTAGGGATGCTCTTGAAGTCCATGAGCTGCCTGTTTTATTGAAGAGGGTGCATGTGCCCTGTGAGGCTCCGGATGCACGGAATAGTATGCAAAAATCTTTCCCATCTATGCTGAAGTATATTTCGTATTGATCGCCACTGCGCATTCTTGAAATGGTAAAGCGATTTTGAGCAAGCCGGGCCATATCCAGCTTTATAAGGAATGCGATGCTTTCAGGACTGGTGAAATCCTCTCCTGCCTGGATGCCGCAGACTGATGTGGTGGTGTATATGTCAAAACGGTTATTTGCATTATTGTTGGGATAGCTGTTTGATGAACTGTTTGTTCCTTGGAGATCGGTGGTCTGGGGGTTCCATCCGAAAGCAGGCAATACAACATTGGATAGTAGAACTGCAGGGATTAAAAGGGCAAGTAGCGGGGCTGCCGCCCTTTTAAGCTGCAATTATCATCACTACTTTTGTTAGTACGATGCCTGCGAATATAAGGAGTAGGCTGGCGGATAGGGTTCCGTATCTATCCCTTAGGGCGGATAGTTTCCTTCCTATTTTGCCGTAGGCGGGATCCGTCAGCTCAATAAAGACTAGGAGGAGGATTAGGACTATGCTTACGATTATCCCGGTGTTTATGGCTGGTTGGCCTGAGGTTTCCTGCGCCGCCATGCCCATGGTGTTCAGGTAGTATGTTATTGTGGCGAGGGATGTTGTGGAGGTTGTTGAGGTTAGGGATGTGGCGAAGCTTGAGAAGGCTGAGAAGCTGATCCAAAGCTCCGGTGGACTCTGGGGAATGTTAAGGTACTCCCGGTACTTTTCGCCTGTGTCCAAGTTTACAGCCTCAACGTAAATCCTTAGGGCTTCCCCGGTTTTTGGCGAGGCTCGGGTGTAAGTGAAGGACTGGGTGGCGGCGGGCTCAAGCAGGGCCTCTGTTGTGGCTACTTGTTCGCCGTCCACATACAGCCCTAAAAGGTATTTCTGGGGCCTAAGCCTAACATTGTTCAGGGTGGCCGTTATCACGAGAGGCTCGTTCTCCTTGGTTACGGTGGGGAAAAATCTTACCGTAAGCACTTCTGACTGCATTGAGAGTGAGCCGGCTAACAGAACAGCCAAGAATAGGGCGGCGAACGCCAAGCCAATCTGTCCCTTCAACGTGCCTCAGCACACCTTCAGCCTTTAAAGTTTTCACGGAGGGTCTATGGAACCTTCCCATAATCCCGGGGATGATATATAAAAAGGTTATATCCATTTGCGATATGTTTTGCATTCCGAATACCGTATTCGATTTCAACGAGTCTGCATCAAAATCAAAAGTTGCATGGGAATTTTATATTAAAAATGTTTTTTGAAATGCATGTTTTTGCAATTTTTGTTTAAATTTTATAACCTGCGGGTTTTCGGTTATATTCAATTGAAAGGTATATTTTTGCGGCTAAGGCGTAGAAGCCTATCATTATTGCGTAGCCCAGCCATCCGTGAACGTTCCAAAGGGTCCAGTCTCCGCCGACATAGCCAACCCAGAGCAATATAACTATGCGCAGGGCGTTAAGCAACGTTAGAACTGCCGCACCCATTACGGCGAAAAGAAGGGTTACTGAAGCACGTTTTTTAAGGTCCAAGTGCATGAGCCCGCAGAGCAGGAGGAAAACCGTTATTGAGGATATGCTTGAGCAGTCCGGGGAGATCGTGAAGCTGATGGCTTCCCCATTTAGGGCGGTAAACGTAAGGCTTCTCCCTGACTGCAGCACAGGGATGCCTATGGCTTTCGCTGCTGGACCCACAATGAAGACGGCGAAGTCCGCCAGGGGCTCCCCTGCCAGCGGGTAAATTATCTTAGGCGATAACGTAGAAGCCAAATAAAGGGCGGCGTAGGGCATGAGCATCCTTGAGGTTTGGGGATTCACAGCCGCGAAAACGCCCAGCCAGACTGTGGCTAGGATGGCGGCGGA
>JAWCTJ010000038.1:0-12012 GCA_038868255.1 Bathyarchaeia archaeon | reverse complement strand
GACAACCCGAATAGCAGACTATAGGGCGGCCGTGAAATTCCTAGCTGAAAATGGAGGAATTGATCTGGACCGGATTGGAGCGGTAGGTTCAAGCTTCGGCGGGATGATTGCTATAGCGGCGCAGGAAAAAACCGTTAAAGCCCTCACAACCCTTGCAGCGCCATACACCATGCCCGCAATTTCAAGGGTTAACGGTGAATACTTAATCCTGCCATCCGGGAACAGATTGAAGAAAAGCTTCTATGAAGACCTAAGCAGATATGATCTGCTGGAAGTCATAAGTAGAGCTCCACCCATACTCATAATCCACGGCAGCCATGACCAAATCGTCCCTGTGGAGCATGCTTTAAGGCTTTATGAACATACGCCTGCACTAAAGAAACTTGAAATAGTAGCTGGCGCGGACCATGTATTCTCGAAGCAGGAACATTTAAACCGTGTGATAAACTTGAGCGTTGAATGGTTCAAGAAGTGTCTGCGGTAAGCATGGCTTTGCAAGAGATCAAACTATTAGCTTATGGAATTTTGGGTTTTATATGTCTAATAAAAAGGTTATAGAAGTGGAGAATCTGATAAGCGTTGTAGGGACATAACCGCGGTGGACAGTACATTACATTATTTGACGCCTACTGCAACAAGATCTTCACATTCGTGGCTCCTAACGCAGCTGGTGAAACCATCACCGTGGAACTCCTATGCCTAATAAGACCGACAAACGGCTTCGCAAGAATTCTGGGCTTCGACATAATCAAGGGTTAGGCCGAAGTGGAAAAGAGGATGGGTGTTGTGCCGCAGGATTTCAACGCCTTCGATAGGCTCTTACGGTGAAAGGAAATGTGGAACTCATAGGGTGTGTCTTAGCAGCATTTTCAAGGCAACTGCCATAAAAATAACAAAAGGGAAAGATCTTTAAAACATAGAAAACATGCGGGAAAAGAGGGTTTTACATTAAAAGCTTTTATAGCGGGCTGCAAATTGTAGGTGGACGCAAAGGCTCATACGGGGCTTTATGAGGGCTTTTGAGGCTTTCGAAAAGCGCGTATGAAATTTTGCATTAAAGGAGGTAATGAAATGAGTCAGATAAAATACTTCAAAGACTTGCCCCTAAGCAGCACCGTGCTAGACGGCATAGAGGAGCTTGGATTCACAGATCTTTTTCCAATTCAGGCTCAAGCAATAATTCCGCTGCTTGAAGGCAAGGACGTTATTGGACAGGCCCAAACGGGCACCGGCAAAACCGCCGCGTTCGGCATCCCACTTATTGAGCGCATAGACTTCAAGAGCAAGAAGGTTCAGGCTTTGGTTTTGGATCCAACTCGAGAGCTTGCGGTTCAAGTCGCTGATCACATCAGCCGAATAGGAAGGTTTACTCCGCTTAAGGTATTACCAATATACGGTGGATCATCTATTCAGAGACAGGTGGACGCGTTAAAAAGGGGTGTTCACGTTGTCGTTGGCACGCCTGGCCGCGTCATCGACCATATTAAACGTGGAACACTGGATCTAACAGGCGTGAGAATCGTCGTCCTCGACGAAGCTGATAGGATGCTTGACATGGGCTTCAGGGAAGACGTGGAATTCATACTTTCAAAGGTCCCGTCAAATAGGCAGACAAGCCTTTTCTCGGCAACAATAGATCAGACGGTGATGAACCTATGCGACAGGTACATGCGAAACCCTGAAAAGATACTTGTAAGCAAGGATGAGATAGCGCAAACCAGAATAAGCCAATACTACATGATAGTTAACCCTAAAGGCAAATTTCAGGCTTTATGCAGCATCCTAGAGAAAAACCACATTGGAAGGGCTATAATATTCTGCAGAACACGCGACGGCGCCAGCATGCTTGCTAAAAGATTAAGCTTGAAGGGTCAAAAGGCGAAACCTCTACATGGAGGCTTTACGCAAGCGCAGAGAGAATTCACCCTTGAATCTTTCAGAAAAGGCAAAATCCGCATGCTGGTCGCCACAGATGTGGCTGCAAGAGGTTTAGACATCCAAGATATAACACACATAATTAACTATGATGTCCCTTTAGATGCGCTGGTTTACTTTCATAGAATCGGCAGAACCGCCAGGGTTGGACGTGGAGGAACAGCTATAACCCTTGTAAGCTACAGCGAAATCTCAGAGCTTAAAAAGATAAAGGCATTAACAAAAACCGATATAAGGGAACTTGAAAGCAGTACTCAACCAAAATTCTACGAAGCCCAAGCAGAGTACAAGGCAGTATGCGCTGAATGCGGCGTGGAATGCAAGGTTCCCTTCAAGCCGCGCCATGACAGACCCGTTTACTGCAGCAGCTGCTGGGAACAACAGAAAGCCCCAATACAGAGGCTAGCTTAAGGGTGCGTGAACCTTTTGGGTAAAAGAAAAATCATCAGCGAAGATGAACTCAGCAATATCGTTCTGCCAAAGGGCAGCGACGTGCTGGGAACCGCTGAAAGAATGCTTGGATTTGACAGAATTTTGGTTAAATGCCAAGATGGCTGCATTCGGAACTGTAGGATCCGCGGGAAAATGAAGAGGAGAACATGGATTAGACAGGGAGATATGGTTCTGGTTTCTCCATGGGATTTCCAATTTCAAACACGCGGCGACGTCATTTGGCGCTACAAGAAGAACCAGATTCAACTATTGAAGGATAAAGGCTTCTTAACCGAATAGAACTTATTGCTTTTGGCGGTGTCCTTCGCCGTACTGGTATGGGCGGCTCTTGTTTTTCTCCAGCTTATACATGAACATTTTATCCATGTCTATTGATGGACATGCAAGCCTACTCGCGTCCAAAACATAGAATATAACATCAATTAGCTCTTCAGCTATTTCCTCTTCGCTTCTGCCCTTCTTCCATGCGTCACTGGCCTCAGCCAACTCTATGAAGGCGAAAAGCAGCTTCTTAGGAATATCCTCCTTTGCGTTATAGAATCCTTTCTCTAAGACCAGCTTTTCTATCTCCCGCTTCATCTCTTCCAGATTCATCCAGGTAAACCTCCAGTAGCTGCCACTTAAAATTACTCATGGGAGAATCTATTAAAGCCTCTCTGTAATATGGGTGGACACGTGAATTAAAATAGCCCTAAAGATGTGATGTTTAATGGTGCTTTTAGATGCGGATCCTAGACTAGCCAGATTAATCAGCGGATTGTTTAGGAAGGATGCGCCGCAAATATCTCAAATTGTAAGTGGAAAGCTCCTTGAGGTGTGCCCAATGGGATTTGAAGTGCATATTCTTGGAGTAAATTATAGGGTTACCTTGGAAAAGGGCGAGGTGAAAGTGCATGTTAATGATCCATTAGGTAGAAGCGAGGATTATACACGGCTGATCACTTATGTGGCTAATGCTCTTGAAAGGGCTCTTGATGGACGCTTGGTAAACCGCATGGGAAAATTAGTCAAGCTACCACAGCTGCCTGGAGGTGAAGCCGCGCAGCTATATGAGCGGAGGATAGTCAATTTTTTGGTAGCTGAAATGGATGGGGTTGACCCTGATGAAATTCGAATAGCCGCGGAGAAAATTGGGGGAGTATGGGTTAACCATTCCAGCGCCACATGGAGCATTGAACTAGCACCTCTTAACGGCGTAAGATTCAGGGTTGCCTACTGGCAGGGCGACGAGGAGATCTCCTCGGAAGCAGCAATACTCTTGGGCGAAGAGGTTAAGGACATGGATATGCCCATGGGAGAGCTTATAGCCATCATGGAGATGGCCATAAACAGGCTCGTTCTATTTTATAGGAAGACCTTTGGTAAAAGGGCTAAGCTCTTTGAATCATTATACCTTTAGCAGGGACTCATCATAACGGCGGCTTAGCGCGTCTTTTACCCGTTCGGTTTGATCGCATCCACCTCTCAAACTCCCTGCTGGGCGGGTTCTCAGCATATAACCGCTTCCTAGCAGCCTCCAATAATGTGTTCCTTTCCCCAGCCAGCTCAGCTGCAGTAAGCACTTTATGTCCAGCCTGTTCAGCCGCCTCGAAAATTTTAACGGCTTTCTCCCGCCATCCCTCATCACGCAGCATATGATGCTCCAATACAACAGCTGGCACGTTTTCCACGATTCTTTCAATGTTTTTCAGGGCATGCTGGATTTCTTCCTCAGGAACCCTGAAGCCAGCTAGGTAAAGCGGAGGTCCCCCTATCATGGCAAGATTCGGTTTAATACCGAGAATCATTTCCAGCGTAACTTGGGAGATGGGTCCTTGAACGTCTGGGGCGTGAAGAAACTTTTCACCTTCGTACTCTATTGTGGTCATGAGAACCCATCCCATGGGGGAGTTCTCGGAACCGTGGAAAACAGGCTCTGAAAATTTCAGAATTGTCCGTCCAAAGGTGAAGCTTCGTCCATCAGCAATTTCAAAGCTTCTGGCATATTCGCTTATGGTTTTCTTGAAGAGCCATCCTCGCCGTCTCTGACTGAAGTTAATCTTTTCCCGAGGGTTCTTTGCAATAACAGTTTTATCTTGGTAGATTTGCCTTGATGTTTCCTCTTCCTCGGTCCAATTACAGAGCCAATCCTCAAAGGATGGTGTATAATGGTCGTAATGGTAATGGCTAACGGTGACCACTTCAGCCCCCTCAGCCTCTTTAGCTATGCGCGCTCTGCATTTGATTATGGCCTGGTACTCCAGCGGGTGGGGGACAAGCCCAAAACGGTTCGGACAAAGAGAGACACCTGCATCCAGTAATATCCGTATGTCCGGCGACTCCACTAGGCAGCACATGGATCTTACGCCTAGGCTTTCAGCGGCTAATGGAACAACGCGTATGTGCTTGAGCATAAAGCCATTAACGCTCACAAGCTATAACCTTTTTATCACAGTGGCGATTATTAACTTTACATGGCGGACTGTGACGAGTCTGGCCCCGCTGAACTGTGATTGAGATCTTGAGTGCGCGAGTCCGCCAGCAGGAGAAGTAACAAAAATTTTAAATCAGGAGAGATGCTTCTGATGAGTGCATGATAGGCAGAACAGCGGTTAAAAGGATTCATGTTCTTTTTATTGTTAATGTTATCATTGTTGTCCTCGCGGTTTTGGGATATGCCTACCTTCAGACTTTACAGGTTACTTCGCTTAGGCCAGCTGAGTTCTCGCTGAGAGACTTGTTTGTTCATCCCGATGAAGTATATGTTGATGAGCCTGTAACCGTATCGGTTAATGTAACTAACATTGGAGATGAAGCTGGAAATTATACTGTAACTTTAATCTTTGACGGTGAACCCTTTGAAAACAGGACTGTAAGTCTGAGAGGCGGAGAATTTTCAGTTCTTGAATTTTCAGTTGTAGCCAAAACTGAGGGGAACCACACAGTTGCTGTTGGAAACCTGACGGCGGGATTCCGCGCAAGATTCCCCACGTTGCCTGATGGCATAAAAGTTTCAGACATGCTGGTCAGGCCCTATGAAGTTTGGGCTGGTGAAACTGTAAGAATAACGGCGAAGGTGACGAATGAAAACAGTTCCGTTTCGGACTTTACACTGTACCTTGAAATAAATGGGACAAAAGTTGAAGGTAGATCTTTTCATCTAGCCATCGGAGAAAAAGCACCTATTGAATTCACGTTCACCCCTGAGGTGGAGGGAATCCATTACGTGAAGTTAGGTACGGCTAGAGGTGCGTTTAGGGTTGTTCCTAAGGGCATGCATACTCTAAGCATAACATCATCGCCTCCAGGCGTAGAATTTACAGTTAATGGTAAAACCGCGAAAACGCCGTATTCGGAGCTTCTTCAGGTGGGAACTATATGCGAGGTTACAATGCCCAAGGAGCATGCGCCAAGCCGGACGCAGCCTACATGGCAGTTTAAATCCTGGGAAGATGGCTCCACGGATCCGATAAGGAGGATAACTATTCAGAACTACACGTCAGTAGTGGCAACTTATCATATTCTTGCCTCCTGTCCAGCCCTCCACGTTTGGAATGGGACGGACTACATATACATAACGGAGGTTTCTGATGGTACGGGGTATCTTGGCATACTTGATTACTTTAAAGAGGATGGATCCATAGTTTTTGCATACAGTTATCCATGGGACTACATTAAGCTTGAAAGGGTTAAACCTGTTCCGAAAGAGGGTTTCTATGACTTTCTATTCGTGCAGAAAGCGGATGAGATATTCTACATGGACTCTGTCACCATGATAGTCGTGGATCATCCGGAAGACGTGGAGGTCTACTCTACAAAAGCCACATACATCTATAACCTTGAGGGGCAGGGCAAAATCTACACCGTCGGCAAGAACCTGCTCACCCCAGTTTCAGCTGTAAACGGAAAAGGAGAGAATGTGCTGCCTCTTATCTCTAGGCTTGACGGCGTATACACTGAAGGGAATGAGTTTCAATGGGATACCTTAGAGCTGAACCTTGGAGACCTTTCAAGAGCCAGCGAGATCAAGCTTGTTGTTGCCGGAACCATATTCTATTCTCCTGGAGATGCTCAAGGCGCATGGGCTGCAAGGTTCGTTGATCAGCCCGGGGTAAGACCGTTCCCGCCGCCCTACATGGAGGTTAAGGATGAGAATGGAAACTGGATTCCGGTGCCTGATAGCAGGCAGTTCCCACTTTGCGATGTGGGCACAGACATTTTCATTGTAGACCTCACAGGATTATTCCCAACAAACGACTACTCTCTCAGGATACACACTTTCTTTGACACACGCTTTGACTTCATCGGAATAGACACCACACCTCAAAGGGACATTATAATCATGGAGGTTAAGCCTGCACATGCATACCTCTCTCAGGCACTACCTACAAACTCAACCTCATCAGGAAACTTCACAAAATACGGTGATGTAACGGAGCTTGTACTTGAGGCTGATGACATGTTTGTGATTGGAAGACAAGGAGACCAGTTGCAAGTGCTGTTTCCAACGGATCTCCCGCCAGTGCCCAGCGGCATGAAAAGAAGCTACTTCCTCTTCGTCAGCTGCTGGTTTAAGGTTAAGGGATTACCCTATCTCAGCTTCACAGTTGATCCATTACCCTTCCACAATATGAGCTGCTTCCCGTACCCGCCCACTGAAAGCTACCCATACGATGAAGTTCATCTGAACTATCTTAGAACATATAACACGCGAGTAACATCCACGCCCTAAATGCTTACATGTCATGGGTAACTTCTAAGCTTTACATTTAAATAGCTTGAAAGCATGAATAACCCTAAAATATTGGCACGTTGAAGGCAATAACATGCTGATCGCTGACGCCTTAAACGCTTACATCGCTTCGCTTCTTTTTGGACTATTCTATGGATTAGGGTTCTGCGCCTCAGCGTGCCTGCCATACTTAACAGGCTACATAGCAGGCATAGGGGCAGGATTTCGCAGAGGCGTATTTGTAACGGCAACATATAACATGGGAAGAGTTGCCGCGTACACGTTTATTGGATGGTTGGCTTATGCTTTCAAGTTATTTCTAAATGAGACCGCCGTGCAGTTATACCAGAAATATGCTTCACTTACCTTTGGACTTTTAACGATAATAGTTGGAATAACCATAATTCTGGGAAAAGGTAGACCACAATGTCCTTATGGCAAAAAAGAGCGGAACCCACCTGCCTATGGGATTGCTGGAAAGATTGATGCTCGAGCCTTAGCAATGGGTTTTGCCCGAGGCATAATCGTCTGCCCACCGTTAATAGCAATTTTAACGTATTCTTTATCAACTTCAACGGTGAGTCCCACCTTATCAGCATTCTTTTTCGGCGCTGGCACAGCCTTTTCACCTCTTTTCCTCATAGGAGGAGTTTCAGGATGGCTCTTTAACAAGGCTCCGCTCTTCAGCAAATGGATAAGCAGGGCTGGAGCAGGTGTATTGATTATACTTGGACTGGGCGCCGCAGTAGGCGCGGTGACCGCCTAATGAATGGCTTGTTGAGGGGGCAGTATGAACCCTGAAATGATCTCGAAGATTCTTGAAATGATAATTATTACCGGAATAATATCTATGGGCATATTGGCTATTAGGATATGGGTAAAGGACAAAACCAAGATAGTTACCTCTTTAAGGCTTTTCATACAGGCGATTTCTGTTCCACTCATCTTCTTAGGGTTAATCGTGGGCCCCTTCGGCTTACCCCAGTTCCCGCCTGTAGGTTATGCACCCAGAGACATCGTTATTGGAACAGACATTCTTGGGCGGCCCTTTCCAGACGGGCTTTCAGTTCCTGTTCTAGCATGCTGGTATCCTTCAGGAAGGACTGTAACCTGCCCAATATGGCAGATGCAGGCTTATCTATATCCCTTCTGGGAGCCGGGCATAGGATTCGGTTGGGGAACAATATACACGACTCCAGGATGGGAAAGACTCCTCATAGTCTTTGCACTAGTAATCCTGATGGCCATAGTAGTTGGGAGGGCCTTCTGCGGCTGGATATGCCCCTTCGGGCTGTACATGGATCTGCTTTCATACCTCCGGAGAGCCTTCGGAAGGGCATACCGCAAAATGCCTGAAAGGGTGAATGTAGGGCTTCGCCAGCTAAGATACGTGATAATAGCCGTATTCATGATCTTAAGCGTGATTTTAGGCTCCCAGGCAATATTCGGTGTCCAGCTGATTCAGGACACACAGAAAGGCGGATTCATATACTCATATGTTTCAGCACCCTACTGCCAAGTCTGCCCAATGAGGCCACTGTGTGTTCTCTGCGAGGTCGGCATCGGTGCCATGAACTCCACTTTCGTATTCTCCCACACCAAAGGAATGTTCTATGAGGCAGGCTACTACATAACCTCAATCAACCTTTTAGTGCTGGGCATAGCCACAGTAGGCGCCTTAGCCTATAGGCGTTTCTGGTGTAGACTATGCCCCCTAGGCGGGTTAACTGGACTTTTAAGCCGCTTCCAACCCTTCAAGCGAATTGCGCTTATAAAATTGAATAAGACAAAGGAGAAGTGCACTAAGTGCGGCATATGTAAACGCGTATGCCCACCACAGATAAGGGAGGTTTACGAATTAGACGAAGGCGACGTTACCACCTCCGCATGTATACTTTGCTTAAGATGCGTGGAAATGTGCCCCTATGAGGGATGCTTAAAGGTAACATTTGCCGGAAAAAGCATATTCGAGTCGAGAAATTGGCTTGAAAGCAAATAATGGTGAAGAATAATGGACTTTAAAGATGGCAATAAAGAAAAAAAGTATGCTGTGGAAATTTCTCAAAGAGAAATTGAGGAGCTGGGGAATTCCATTAAGGCAAACTATGTCAAGGTTGTTGCAGACTATGTTGAAAGGATGAAACGCGGATGGCCCAGCAGACCTGAAGCCATGGACTACTTCTATGACATGGCTAACTTCAGCAAGCGAGAGAGGGAGTTAATTGAGGCAAGGGATGAAGGCAAGAAAGTTATAGGGTACACCTGTGTCTTCGCGCCCTTGGAGCTGATCCTCGCAGCCGACGCCATTCCTGTGCGGGTTAGCTGTGGACTATACGATCCGGCTAAGATTGGAAGTAGGATAGTGCCCGTTGAAGTTTGCCCTGTAATACGCTCCACAGTCGGCGTGAAGATGATTGGACTTTCACCTTTCCTTGAGCAGAGCGATGCATTGATAACAGCGCTTACATGCGACGGCATGACCAAGCTTAGCGAAATCATGGGCGACTACAAGCAGGTATGGACCATTTGCCCTCCAAGATTGAAGGATACTGAGCAGTCTCTTTCATTTTGGAAAAACGAGCTTCTAACGCTTAAAGCTAACATTGAGAAGCTCACAGGAACAAAGATAACGAGTAAAAGTTTAAGAAGCGCCATAGAACGCGTGCAGAGGGCTAATCGCGTCTTCAGGAGACTGCAGAACTTGAGGAAAGAGAAGCCCGTAATAATGGGCAGGGATGCAATGCTGGTGACTCAAACAGCCATGTGGGATGACCTGGAAAGATGGACTGAAAATACTGAACGCTTATGCATGGAGCTTGAAAAAAGGCTTAAGGAAAACAATTTAGCATGCCCGCCTGACACACCTAGAGTCATGCTTACGGGCTCACCGGTGATTTGGCCGGATAACTGGAAACTTCCAAACCTTGTTGAAGAAGCCAAACCTCAGGGGATAATAGTTGCAGATGAGCTCTGCTCAGGAGATCGCTTCTTATACGACCCTGTTGGCGTTGATGAATGGACCTTTGAAGATATGTTCACCGCCGTGGCGGAACGGTACCTCATGCCATCCACCTGCCCATGCTTCACCTCCGATGATGGAAATGAGGATAGAGTTAACTGGCTGATTAACAGAGTTAAGGAGTGGCGGGTGGAAGGCGTAATCTATTACACCTACAGAGGATGCATGCTTTACGCAATGGAATACATGCGCATAAAACGGGCGTTAGACCGCCTCAACGTACCAACTTACTATTTAGACACGGACTATACGAGGGAGGACGTGGGACAGATAAAGACGAGAGTTGAGGCTTTCCTTGAAATGTTGAAGGCAAGAATAGAAATCTAGAGGTGTCAGGGCTAAATGGCTGTTGCAGGAATAGACATGGGAATACAAAATGTCAAAGTGGTCCTTCTGGACGATAAGGGGAAAATTCTGGCGCGGAGTATGTCACCATCCGGATTTGAGCCGGCAAAAGCTGCAGAGCAAGCTCTCCAGGAAGCCCTTTCTGATGCGGGGATAAAAAGGGACGATATCAGGCACATCACAGCGACGGGTGTAGGTGCTGATATGGCGCCCGGAGCTGACAGCATCGTTAGCATGGTTGCTGCCGATGCTAAGGCAGGTGTTTATCTTCTTCCATCAGCCAGAACCGTCATTGACATTGGAGCTGAGGAATCCCGTGTAGTTGTATGTGATGAGCGGGGAAACGTTTTGGACTTTGCCTTAAACGAGAGGTGCGCAGCAGGATCCGGAGCTTTTCTCGAGGCCATGGCTAGGGCGCTTGAGGTCAAGATTGAGGATATGGGTGAGCTATCTCTAAAAGCTAAGGGAACCGCCTCAATTAGTGCTACATGCGTAATTTTCGGAGAAACCGACGTGGTAAGCCTGATCCATAGACAGGAGCCAAAGCATGAGATAGCCCGAGCCATTTACGATGCCTTGGCTGAGAGAATAATCTCGATGGTTCATAGGGTTGGGTTAAAACCAAGCGTGCTTCTTGTGGGCGGAGTGGCAAAGGATGTGGGGTTTATTGCAGCTTTGAAACGCAGACTTGAAACTGAAATTTTTGTTCCAGACAACCCTGAGCACTCCGGAGCCTTGGGCGCGGCTTTACATGCGCTGGCTAAGGTGGGAGGAGCATTTAATGAGTAACGAGAACCAGCAGTATTGGAGATGGCGTGAATACCATCTGGTTTTTCCGGAAAAAAGGCCTAATCGCTCAAGCATAATCACGGCGGGCGTGGATATAGGATCTGTAAGTTCTAAGGCGGCCATCATGGTGGACGGCGAAATATACTCGGTGAGCATTATGCGGACGGGCTCCAGCAGCCCTGACAGTGCAAAAAAGGTTATGGAGTGGGCTCTTGAAGGCACAGGGCTAAAGTTAAGCGATATCCATTACATCGTTGGAACGGGATATGGACGGGTCAATGTTCCCATGGCACATAACACGCTCACGGAGATCGCGTGCCACGCAAAAGGTGCAAACTACATTTGGGGTCCCGCTGTGAGAACGATATTGGATGTGGGTGGACAAGATATAAAAGCGATAAAATGTGACGAGAAAGGCAAAGTGCTATCCTTCCTGATGAATGATAAGTGTGCAGCTGGAACTGGAAGGGGTATGGAGGTTCTGGCGGATCTTCTGAAAATTCCAATAGAGGAGATGGGAGCCGTTTCGCTTAAAGTGGATGAGGAACCAGAACCGGTGAGCTGCACCTGCGTGGCCTTCGCGAGAACAGAAGCCATGGGGCTACTCCGCAGAGGATGGACAAAGGAGAAAGTCTTAGCCGCTTACATGAGAGCCATGGCCATTAGGATGTGCAACCTGCTCCAGAGAGTTGGATGTGAAAAGGAGTTGGTGGTTACAGGTGGACAGTCCAAAAATGTTGGGATAATAAGCAGAATCGAG
>JAWCTJ010000037.1:0-12031 GCA_038868255.1 Bathyarchaeia archaeon | reverse complement strand
AAAACTTCATTTTATGGAAGCTGAAGCGCTTATAGCCTTCGCCAATGCACCTGCAAGCATAAGGAGGCTTGTTGAATGACATTAGAGGAACTTGTCTCGAAGTATATAGCATCCGCAGAGCAGGTCTTAAGTGAATTGAGAATCAGTGAGGTTCCATCACTTCCTTCCAGAGAGCTTACCATGCATGTTGTTGATTTAGCTAAAGGTTATCTACACGACGCTAAATATTATAAGGAGGAAAAGAGATTTGAAGTAAGTCTTGCTTCTGTGGCATACTGCGAAGGGTTACTTGACGCTTTAAGAATCTTAGGATTGGTGAAGTTTGAATGGCGCAAACCATGGAAGAACGTAAAAGAAGGGTAGTCTTAGCTTCAGGCGTATTCGATCTGCTACACCTTGGACATGTAAGATATCTGGAGGAAGCGAAAAAGGCTGGGGGTGGAGATGCTGAACTGATCGTTATTGTTGCAAGAGACACTACGGTGGAGAAGCGAAAAGGCATAAAGCCAGTAATGTCTGAAAACCAGCGCAGGGCTCTTGTGGAAGCCTTGAAGGTTGTGGACGAAGCTTTGCTGGGTTATGAGGACTTCAACATGGAGAAGGTTATAGATAAGATTAAGCCTGACGTAATAGCCGTAGGCCATGACCAAAAAGGCATAGAAAAAGCTGTTAGAGAGTACGCAGAGAGAAAGGGGCTAAAAATTAAAATTGTTAGAATAGGAAAATTTAGTGAGGACGAGTTAGACAGTTCCTCAAAGATAAAACAAAAGATAATTGAACACTATAAAAGATGATTGCGAATGTACAGTTCTGGGATCATGAAGGGCATGGTAATTACTTTGTTGATCGCTATAGCCAACCTTTTGGTTTATACTTACACCTCTTTAGCTGGCGGAAACTTCTCAGTCACGGGTGATTTTGTACTTTTAAGTTATGGGCAGTTCAATAACTTCGTGTTTAATGGTGAATATTGGCGGCTATTCACAGCCATGTTTATCCACACTAACATTGTGCATCTGATGGGAAACATATTTTTCCTCATAGTGTTTGGTTTGAGGACTGAAGAGTTATTCAGCAAAGGTGAGTATCTTATAATCTACTTTCTAAGCGGGTTGACAGGAAATATTCTGACACTAGCCTTGGGTCCGACGGTTTTGTCGGCAGGGGCCTCTGGCGCCATATTTGGGCTTTTCGGGGCGTGTACGATATTCATCCGACGCGCTTTAGGACAATCGTTATTTGGTGCCTTATTATACTCTTTCTTTTTACTAACGATAACGGGGACAGCGCCTAATGTGAACATTTTAGCACACTTTGGAGGATTAATCGCGGGGCTTGTGCTGGGATATGTTTTCTCATTTAAGCGTAAGTCTCAGACAACCTACCAGCCATGAAATTATCCATGGAGGCTAGTTGATTTTATGGTAAAGTTAGAACTTCAACCTTGACCTTATTCCCATCCTTCAGACCCAAGGTTTTTCTTAGACATACAGGCGATATTAGCTCAATAACTGATGAGTTGTAATGGCTTCTCATAGCCGATATCAAAGCTCCCTTAAACTTGTTTTCTATTGTAGCAGGGTAACACTTAACAGGGCCGAAGGTTCTGTCCTCATCTATGAAGCCATCGATCTCTATTGCAGGATAGGCTCCGAGCTCAGAGTAGGTTTTGATGTCGTATTCTGTTATAAGCTTCAGATTTAAGGTGCCGGGGTATGGGTCGAAACCAAGCTTCTCAATGAATTGTTTTCTATAGTGATCTCTACTGACATAGTAGGCTCCCTCACCGAGTCCTGTAAAAACCATGCCCTCAAGGGTTATGGATGGAGGATAGGATTTTTCCATAAGAAAGCGGAGATTTGAATAAAGCTTCTTAAGTTGTATAAATCCATTATCAGTAATTCGGATAAGGCAGCCTTCGGGGGTTATTGTTCGTTCTATCCATCCAGTATGTTCTAGTTCTATAAGACGGCGTGAAGCTGATTGTTGAGAGATCCCAAGTTTGCGAGCCAAAAACTCAGTGGATACTTTAGCCACACGCCTATGAGCACCTAGCTCCGCAAGCTTCAACAACGTGCACAAGCGACGCCAGTCTTTGTTCTCGGACATCCTCGCCCCAAGCTAATGTAACTGTCCAATTTTAAGTGAACGTTTCATATTTAAGCTACACGTAAGTAGCCACATAATATTTTGACAGGCATGACTCTTGAAACTACGAATCTTAATTAGCGCAATTGAGCTTAATGTATCATGTCAGCCATGAAACAAGCAGAACTGCATACGGATTGTTCAACAGTTTGTCAAAAGCAAGGTTATACTTGAAGTTTAAACATGTATAGAGAATCCATAGGAAACCTTTATCTAAAGCAATAGGAATCTTCCATTTCTTTATGAACCGACGTGGGGGGGGAAACGAATGAAAACACTTCAAGTCGCCATGATCGGGATCTGTGCAGCGTTATACACTATTGTGGGCTACTTGACTAATTTAGGCATTGTTAGCCCAGTCGTCGGAGTTGTTCGATTCTGGCCAGCAGTCATAGTTCCAGCTGTTTTTGCAGCTCTTTTCGGTCCTTGGGTCGGTGGGCTTGGTGCAGCTATAGGAATTTTCTTTGCCGACATGATTCACCCTGGACATGGCATAGCTCTCCTAAGCCTCACAGTAGGGGTGCCTTCAAATTTTCTAGGATTCTTTATTATAGGCTACATAAGCAGAAAAAATGTTGAATGGAAACATGTTGCTGCTGGACTAGGAGCTTGCAGCATAATCGTACTCATGATTGCTTACTTACTCAATGAAGCAATATTGAGCTTTGATATAGGTATTCTTTTTATTGGAGTATTCATAGGAAGTTATATTACCGCCATAGCGGTAGGACAGCTAACGCCTCAATGGAGAAGCTACCAATTTGCATCAGTTCTAGGACTTGTTGTAGGAAGTGCATGGATAGGGTTTGGATTATGGGCCTACAGCCAAGTTCTGCCTTTACCACTATCGCTTGGATGGGAGAGAAACGCGCCTTTCTATGCAAGCTTCCTTTGGCTAGTTTGGACCTTTGCAACGGAAGCACCATTTCTTGTGGCACTTGGCCCGCCTATTATTAAAGCATGCCGCAAGGCATTTCCTTTCATAACTCAGAAGAGCTAGGTAAAGAATGAAAACGGCGAAAGCCCATAGCCCAGCTGGAATCTCAAGCTTCTTTGAAATATGTGACACCCTGCCTGACGGCAGCCCAATTGATGATTTTGAGCGAGTAGGTTCCAGGGGAGGAGGATTCGGATTTCAGAAAGGCGTAACTACGGAAATAAGCGTTTCAGAAGCAGATAGCAACCGTATAAAAATTTTTATTAACGGAAGAAAAACGCTGAAAGCTGAAACCACCAGAACTGTAGTACAGATGCTTTTAGATAGGGTTCAGGACAAATATGAAGTTACAGTTCAACATACTGTTGAGGTGCCTATCGGCGCGGGATTTGGTTCAAGCGCCGCCGGAGCATTAACCACAGCCATTGCGCTTTCCAAGGCCCTCAATTTGAACATGACATACAACCAGCTTGGCAAGATAGCGCATATAGCAGAGGTTAAATGTAAAACAGGTTTAGGCACAGTGGGCCCTCTGATGATCGGCGGATGCGTACTTACCCTAGAGCCTGGAGCTCCAGGGATATCTATAATAGACCGTATACCTATATCAGCTGACCATGTTATTGTAGCAGGAGTTCTTGGACCGATTCCAACAAAGGAAGTTTTATCTTCAAATGAAATAAAATTAGCTGTCAACAGGTGGGGCAAAAGAACCCTTGAGGAGATTATAGCTGAGCCATCTCTTGAAAACTTCATGAATTGCTGTAGAAAATTCGCTGAAAAATCAGGATTTATGACTCCTATGACTAAAAGACTGATGGATTTAGCAGTTAAAGCTGGAGCCATAGGAGCAGCTCAGAACATGGTTGGGGAGGCTGTTCACGCATTGACCACACCGGATAACGCTGAAAGAGTAGCTCAAGCTTTTAAGAGTATTCTTCCAAAAAATAGCGTGCTGGTAGCCCATGTAGATGTTCATGGAGCAAGAATTTTGGGGTAAAAATGCAGAGAAAGTTTAATGTTGTAGTGGTGGGTGGAACATTCGACGAACTCCATAAGGGACATAGGAGACTTTTAATGAAAGCCTTTGAAGTTGGAGATCAGGTTCTTATTGGACTATGCACGGATGAATTCGTGAAACAAATGAATAAGCCTCACATAACCGCATCCTACACGGAGAGATTGGCGGAACTTAAAGACTTCCTCATTAAACAGGGGTTTATTAACAGAGCAAGAATAATACCGCTCAGCGATCCCTATGGAGTAACACTTTCCGGCGGATGCGTTGAAGCCATAGTAGTGAGCAGAGAAACGGAGCGAACAGCAATAAAGATAAATGAGGAGAGGCTAAAGAGAGGGCTTCCGCCTTTAAGCATAATCACAATCGACATGGTTCCTGCTGAGAACCATGCCCCCATATCTACAACGAGAATCCGTCGCGGAGAAATAGATAGAGAAGGACACGTAATAAGAAAACGTAATGGAAGAGCTTAATTCCTTCTTTTGGCTCTTCTCTTTCTAGACTCTCTATAGGTGATTAACAGAAACGCTGTAACGAGAATAAAAGCCAGTCCAAGATATATAATTCTCTCCTGAAGCGATATTCCAAATTCCGGAATTTCTGCAGCTTTCGCCACGTTAACCTTTATTGCCTGTCCGTCCGTGTTAATGACTATGGTTCCACATTCATATGTGCCATAAATCAACACACCCTTTTCACTCAGCCTCTGGAGAGTTTCCTGATGAGGGTGCCCATATGGGTTACCTAATCCAGCGCTGATAATAGCGTGTTTTGGATTTATCATGTCCAAAAATTCTTGTGAAGTGGCATAGCGGCTTCCATGATGACCAACCTTAAGCACTTGACCAGCAAGATTGAAGCCAGCACGGATGATGCTTTCTTCAGTTTCACACGTTGCATCGCCCATGAACAGAAAAGCAGTACTTCCAGCTTGAAGCCTAAATACGATGCTGTTGCTGTTAATGTCCCCAAACTCAAGGGGGTGAGTGGGATTTAGTATTGTTAGGTTCACGTTAAAATCAAGAATATATGTCTGACCTCTTTCGGCAATCTTCATCTTGTCATGGGCTAGATTGATGAACTCCGAATAAACCTTTGTATCTGCTGACTGTCCATTGTACAGAATTGTGCCAACTGTTATAGTTGATTTAAGCACCGCCACAAGCCCACCAATATGGTCCTCATGAGGGTGAGTGGCAACAACAATGTCGATTTTCGAGACGTTAAGGTCTCTTAAATAACTTAAAAGACTTGCGCCTGCATCCCGGGATCCTCCATCAACAAGTACATCTAAGCCATCAGTATCAATGAATGCGGCATCTCCCTGGCCTACATCGAAAAAGTATATTGTGACGATACTTGAATTTCCATAAGTCACGGGTAAAATGCTGCATAGCAAAGTTGTGCAAAGCAGAATAGTAAATATGAGTACCCAAACCCGTTGTAATAGAACCAACCTCAGATCCACAAGAGTGAAATCATTTTATTTTTAATAAAGATTCACTCCAAATGCGGCCATGCAAATTCCACTCCTGCGTGGAGTATTTTTCTATGCATAATCTTTCTGCAAGTGTCTTTTCGTAGTCTGTCAGATTCCCCTTCTTAATTTTGATGCCTAATGCTTCTTGGAAGCCTCTTACAAGAGCATTATGAACATCTTCGATTTTAACATCCTTTCCAAGTTCCACTTTTATTGAGGTTATTTTACCCTTAGCTATTTCTACAACCTCAGCACACGTCTTAGCCCAATGGACCTTGAGTAAAGTGAACATTCTTTCCAGATTAACGTTTAATAGTAAAGTACCATGTTGAAGTACAATCCCTGACCTATGACACTGGGCACTTCCAGAAATTTTGCGTCCCTCTACCGTTAGGTTTGGACAGTTTTTTTCATCACCTTCATGAAAAGTAGCAGTTAAACCTAGAATTCTCAAAGCTTGAACTATTCCAGAATACACTCTGGCATAAACTTCTAAGGCATTCTTGGCTCTTAACGATTCCTTGTCGGCTATGACACTATAGGTTACTTCGCCTGCGCTATCATGATAGACGGCTCCGCCGCCGCTTATCCGCCTTACCACATTTACGCCAATTTCTCTGCAATTCTCAAGATAAACTGCACTCTCAAGTTCCTGGAAACGCCCGATAGATACTGCTGAAGGATTCCAACGGTAAAACCTTATAGTGTTGGGAGCGAGACCCTTGAGTTTTGCTTCCATTATAGCCTCATCTATAGCCATGTTCATGTATGCATTATATGTATCTAGCTTCAACAGCCGCCAGGTAGACATATAAATCACCAGATAGATTAAGCTGTAACCATACTATTATTCCTCGAACTTAAAATTATGACTCTTCATATGCTCCCTGCCATCAAGCCAATTTCTTTACATCCCTCAGTTTAAGTTTAAATATTAGAGTTGTAATTAACGTAGCGAGAGGAATATAGAAGGCATGGGCTCCAAATCCCCAAGAGGCGAGTTCGCTGCTAGAAAACTTGCCAGGAAGAGACAGAAGTTTCGATGGAGTAGTCGAGATTATAAGAGACGCATGCTTGGTCTTGACGTGAAGGCAGACCCCCTTGAGGGAGCCCCTATGGCCAGGGGTATAGTCCTAGAAAAGGTAGGTGTTGAGAGTAAGCAGCCTAACAGCGCAATCAGAAAATGTGTGAGAGTTCAACTTATAAAGAATGGTAGGGCCATAACCGCCTTCTTACCAGGAGACGGTGCCTTGAACGTTGTTGATGAACATGATGAAGTCATAGTCGAGGGGATTGGAGGCTCAAGGGGCAGAAGTATGGGTGACATCCCGGGAGTACGTTGGAAAGTGATAATGGTTAATGGCGTATCGCTTAAAGAACTTGTTCTTGGAAGGAAACAGAAGCCGATGCGGTGAGTATTTTGAGTAAGGAGCAAACGGTGAAAGAAGAGGAGAAGGAAGTGAAGCTTTTCGGCAAGTGGAGCTTTAGTGAAGTTGAAGTAAAGGACTTGGGATTAAAAAGATATGTATGCCTCAAACCAGTTTTCATTCCGCATTCCATGGGGCGACATGAACATAAGCGCTTTGGTAAAGCCGAGGTAAATATAGTTGAGCGGCTGATAAATAATCTTATGCGCCCGGGAAGAAATGCTGGAAAGAAGGCTAAAGCTATAAACATCGTCAAAAATGCATTTGAAATCATTTACTTACGCACAGGAAGGAACCCCGTCGAAGTGCTTGTTAGAGCTATAGAGAATTCGGCACCATGCGAAGACACTACAAGGATAGCCTATGGCGGAATAGTCTACCACCTTTCAGTTGATATCTCACCTCAGAGAAGAGTTGACTTGGCTTTGAGGACCATATGCGAAGGTGCAAGAATGGCTGCCATGCATAGCCCTAGATCAATTGCTGAGTGCCTAGCAGAGGAACTTATCCTAGCAGCAAACCATGACATGAAAAGCTATGCAGTTTCAAAACGGCACGAACTGGAGAGAATAGCCCAAGCTTCGAGATAAAAATCCTTATTCAACATTACTTTGCTATCTTGCGTGAATTTCCACTATATCTCCGTCTTCAAGTATGAACGCCGCACCCACTTTTTGTGGGCTAAATGAAAACCGCTTAGACCAAATCTTAGCATAAAGGAAACCCTCAATAAAGTCGCTATGGATATTTCTCGCTAAATCCTGCACGGTTGAGCCTCTCTTCAGAATAAAGGGCTTCTTAGATGGTTCCCTTTCTCTAGGATCCTTCGTATAAACTCTGATTAATTCTAAAGCCTTAAAAATGGCTTCACTAACCCCTTCAACACCATGTCCCTGCTCACAGGAAACGGCCACTACTTTAAGATTTCTTTCCACATAATTCTCAAGGAGCCTTAAATTTTGCTCAGCGCCTTTCAAATCTATTTTATTGGCAACAATTATCGCGGGCTTGTATGTGATAGTGCCGAATATCGCGTCTTCAACCTCATCTAAAGTTGCCTCACCATAAATCTTGACCAACGCGTTCGTAACCCCATAACTCTTCAGGAGCCCCTCAACTTCCTTAAAAGTGCATCCTAAGAGACGCCCTAGGACGATTATCCGGAGACCTTCACCCATGTGTTTTTTCTCAATTTCTACGTAAGCTCTGGGCTTACTTACAAGAATTCTGGCCCTCTGTAATTCCCCTAGGAGGAGGGAAAGTTGCTTAACAGGATCCTGCTCTAAATCTACCATTAAAATTAAGCCGTCGGCGTTTCTTGCAAGGGCCAAGGTCTGGAGACCCCAAGCTTTGCCTTCTGCAGCACCCTCTATTACGGCTGGAGCTTCCACGAGTTGAAGTTGAATATCTTCATAAGAAAGCATACCTGGAACAGGCTCCATAGTTGTATAGGGTGTTTGCGAGACCTCGACTTTAGCATTGGTTAAAGCTCTAAGTAAGCTGCTCTTCCCAACGTTCGTTGGCCCGAGAATAACCACTTGCGCAGCACCCTCCTTCTCGATGAAAAATCTTGATCCACCTCTGCCAACTTTTCTCCGCCGCTTTTCTTCTAACTCTTCGCGTAACATAGCCATTTGCTTCTTTACCTGGGCACAGAGTTTCGCCGTTCCCTTGTGCTTAGGAACAAGACTTAGAAACTCCTCCATAAGCCTAAGCTTATCATGAGGATTTCTCGCAGCTGAAACTTCAGCCCACTTATGCTTAGCTTCGGCGGGTAAATTGGTTGGCATAAATTAGGCTCGCCTGAAAATAATTCCAAAACAAGCTCTAATATTCGTTTCTAAACGAAATAATGCCCATTTAAGAAAACTCATCACAAACTTAAAATAATCGAATGAACAGTTGAGTAAACGAGTTCACTAAAAATAGAGGGAACATCTAGATAGGAAACATGGAGGAAAAATGATGAGCAAGCCGGAAAAGCCGCACTTAAATTTGATAGTGATTGGACACGTTGACCATGGGAAATCAACAACCACAGGACACTTGCTGTACTTGGCAGGTGCTGTTGACGAGCGCACAATAAAGCAATATGAAGAAGAAGCTGAGAAAATGGGCAAAGGAACTTTCAAGTTCGCATGGATACTTGACAACCTCAAAGAAGAGCGCGAAAGAGGATTAACAATAGACTTGCGGTTCCTAAGGTTTGAAACAAAGAAGTACTACTTCACAATCATAGATGCCCCGGGTCACAGAGACTTCGTTAAGAACATGATTACGGGCGCAAGCCAGGCTGATGCAGCAATACTTATTGTTTCAGCGAAAAGAGGGGAATTCGAAGCAGGCGTCGGCCCAGGCGGTCAAACTAGGGAACACGCATTCCTAGCTTCAATTCTGGGTGTAGGTCAGCTTGTAGTTGGCATAAACAAGATGGATGATCCAACTGTCAACTGGAGCCAAGACCGCTACAACGAAGTCAAGAACGAGCTTAGCAGAATGCTGAGGCTTGTGGGTTACAAAGTTGACAAGATCCATTTTGTGCCGATTTCAGGGTGGACCGGTGACAACCTTTTAAAACAAAGCGACAAAATGCCATGGTACAAGGGGCCATCCCTACTGGAGGCGCTTGACTACTTTGAGGTGCCTCCTAAGCCAGTAAATAAGCCTCTCAGAATACCGATTCAAGATGTATACAGCATTACCGGTGTTGGCACGGTTCCAGTGGGCAGGGTTGAGACAGGAGTTCTTAAAGAAGGCGACATGGTGGTATTTATGCCAGCGAACAAGCAAGGTGAAGTTAAGTCTATAGAGATGCACCACGCAAGGATACCTAAGGCTGAGCCAGGCGATAACATAGGCTTCAACGTCAGAGGCATAGCAAAAACAGATGTACGTCGCGGAGATGTATGCGGGCACCCAGACAACCCGCCAACTGTTGCAAGAGAGTTCATCGGACAGATCATTGTAATTTACCACCCCACGGCAATAGCCGCAGGATACACTCCTGTGCTGCACTACCACACGGGACAGATGGCATGCAGATTTGTGGAACTACTAAAGAAGATTGATCCACGCACAGGTCAGGTAGTGGAGGAGAAGCCATCATTTCTGAAAACAGGTGATGCTGCTCTAGTCAGAATGGAGCCGCTTAGACCTATAGCCATTGAACCATATTCAGAATTTCCAGAGTTAGGAAGATTCGCAGTTAGAGACATGGGTACAACCATAGCTGCTGGCATAGTTAAAGAGATAACTAAGAAAGGTTTGCAGTAAAATCCCCATCTTCCTCTTTTTATTTTGTCTTTTCTTTTAAAGGTAATTACTTTCCAGAGCGGTTAGATAGCGGAATATCCAATTTCCTAAAACTTATAATATATGCGCAAGTTTCAGGATCCGAAATTTTGTAATACTTTTTGAGGGTTGTAATAAATTCTTCCAAACTTCCAAATCCATCTTTTACAGCATCCTCATCTGTAAGCGCCATGATCTGCTTCCGGGTTATTTGCTCTATTCTTGCATAACCGCAATTTGTTCCACCAGCTACAAGCTCCACTAAGTCACCAGGCTTTAGGTCGGTGCTCATTCTGACCGTCGTGGTCTTCTGACCGCTCAAAAGTGCCTTCAAATACCGCTTCTTGAATCGCAACTGCTTAGATTCCATAGTACATCAATTCCGATATAGCGGAACCATCCATTTTTAAAGATTTAACTTTTAAAGCGTTTGCTATGCGTTAAGCTTCACGTAGATCCAAGTTAAGGCTTAGCATTTCGGAAGTAGTTTAGCTACATCATATGTTCTCTAGGCACGGGTCATCAATATTCTAAATTAGATGAGTCCTATAAACAGATATATCTAAATCGTTGTAAAGTGAATTAATATTCAACCGTAAGAGAAATAGCATAAAAGATTATGGATAGATTCAGAGTTGAGTTTATGTCTGGATCTGAGACGTTAGTTCCATATTTAAGAGAGAAAAAAGACGAGCTTGATTTGACAATTATTGTTGACAGTCGTGAAGCAAACAGCGCCCCGAGGATTATCAAGGGACTTAAAGAACGCGGAATTAACGTTAAAATAGAGGTTCTGGAAAAAGGTGACTATATCCTGTCAGACGTATGCGCTGTGGAACGAAAGACTGTGCATGATTTCGTTTACACGCTTACCCACCGTTATCTTTTTGAGCAGCTTTTTAAGCTTAAAGAAGCCTATCCCAAAGCGCTCATTTTACTGGAAGGTTACATGCCCATAATATACAGGTTCAGCAGGATAAAGCCAACTGCTGTTTGGGGTGCACTTTTTAACTTAGCAAAAAATGGGATAGCTATAGTGAACACCACATCTTATAAGGAAACTGTGGATTTCCTACATGTTGCAGCCCGTCAAGAGCAGATAATGGAAAAGAGGGTGCCGACGATTCATCCGGTTAAGAGGTGTGAAAATACATTTGACGCGCAAATATTTTTTGTGGCGAGCCTTCCTAATATCGGAAGAGAAAAAGCTATAGCGATCCTTAAATCCTATCAAACTCCTTTAAAAGCCCTTATAAATGTAGATGATTGGCCGAAAACAGTTTACGGTATAGGCCAAAAAATAAGCAGCCGCGTTAAGGAAGTGCTTAATACACCCTTTAGGGAGTGACTTGTATGGATGTGGAAATATGTGCTACAAAGAAAATTTGCGTGCTAGGTTTAGATAAGCGTTCAGTAAATGACATCGCATGGTGTGCAACAACATATGGAGCCAGCAGATTGTATTGGATAGATGGCTACCTACTTTGTCTTGAGGTATATGAAAAATCCTTTGAGTATGAGTTAACAAATAAGGAATTCCCGATAAGCCAGATATGTTATACGGAATATCCAAAATATGGGAGGATCTATGAGGTTGAAAAAGGCATCCAGATACCAATAGTGAACGTTTCAGAGATGGGAATATTCAAAGAGCTCGTTAAGGCCATAAAGCAACACATAAAATCACCTTGTGAAAAGACCATTATTTCTAAATCCGGAACAGAATG
>JAWCTJ010000036.1:0-12192 GCA_038868255.1 Bathyarchaeia archaeon | reverse complement strand
TAAGCCAAAGTTGCAGAGTCAATTCCTCCACTAAGCACTACAACGCATTTCTCCAATTTCACCACCATCTAAACCTATTTTCAATCAGCCTGAACAGTGTTGCTCCAATTAAGCAAATTATCTGTTCGCTAATGAATAAGTAGGGCCACGTTACCAATATGGGCAGATTAAACAGCTGGTTCAGCATCCAACTCACACTTATAGATATAACAGTCGCAATTACGAAGCCCGCAACGAAGTAGCTGTGATTAAATTTTTTGGCAACCAGATATCCCAACACACCTGCGAGAAAACTCATAATAGGCATAAAAACAAGCTCATAAAGCCCCGCAAATGGGCTGAAAAGGTTGCCGACCGCTACTCCTATTGCATAGCCCACTGCAAGCACCCATTTTTTGGCAATCCACGGCCTCAATACGCCGGCGACGCGAAACTGCAGTGCATAGAAGGAAATAGGCGCAAACAAATAAACCAACAACGCATACAATGATGAAAAAATCGCTATCGAGGATATATCCTTACTACTTATCTTCAAGTTCAAACCTCCCTACACCGGGGTTTATATCGCGGAACGGGTGGGAGGACCCACTCACCCGCGCACGTGCAAATGATGAGATCACAATATTAAAGCTTTTCCATGTCAAATTAAAGATAAAAGGCAAGAAATCTAAGGAAAAGTGTTGGACAAATACGTTGTGTTCGAGTATGGCATGTCGAATGCTTATCGCCGCAGGCATGATTCCGGTTAAATTGTTGCTTGACGACTTCAAACTGGCGGCGATGAACAAGAATGAGAAGCATGAGCTCAACAGGAGAGATCCTAATTTTAATCATGCAGACGGCTGGGGTATTCTTATCCGCATATCTGGAAACTTTGAACATTATAAGAAGGAGGTAGCATGCTGGGAAGATCCGAAATTTGCCGATTATTATAATTGTCAAGCGGATCTTGTTCTGCTTCATGCAAGAAGGGCTTCCCCCTTCACTCCGATCAATTATGAATTTACTCAGCCATTCATCAGAGATGGCTGGTGCTTCTGCCATAATGGGACTATAAAAGATCTTATTTCTGAGCAGAAAAGTGATTCTGAACAGTTTTTCTCATTAATTCTTGATCAAATACTGCAATATGATGATGTTATAGAAGCGATAAGGAAAACGGTGAATAAAATAGAAAACTATACGGCGCTCAATTTCATTTTATGCAATAAGGATAAAGCTTTTGTTTTGATAAAATATCAAAAATATCCGAAATATTATACAATGAAGTGCTTGCAGAGCCAGGATTACGTAATTATATCCTCTGAAATCCTTCAAAATTTTAAGGGCGGCTGGAAACAAACATCCAATAACACCATGCTAAAACTTGATTTTAGAACGCGGAAGATTGAAACATTCCCTTGTTAACCGAATGTGAAGATTAACAAATTATAGATACTCGTTAAAAGCCAACATCATTATGTAAAATTATATTATACCCAAGCATAATCAGTTACTTACATAAGCTAAGCGTTGAGGAAAACTGATGATTGATGAGATTTTAAGCCTAGTTTCGAAGCATGAGGAATGGCGTGGAAGAAACTGCCTAAACCTTATTCCTTCAGAAAACGTCATGAGCCCTGCTGTGCGCAGCCTCCTAGCATCCGATCTTGGGCACCGTTACACCTCGCGAGACGGCTTCTACATGGGAACCAGGTTTCTAGATGAAATCGAGCATTACGGCGAAGAGTTAGCTAAGGAAGTTTTCAAGGCTGAAACGGCTGATTTACGTCCCCTTTCAGGACATATTGCAGACCTAACCTTTCTGGCATGTTTCGCCAGGCCCGGCGATGTGCTTATGTGTGTTTCCGAGGAGGACGGCGGTTATCCAGGTCTGGGTGAAGCAGGCTTAGCTGGGCTTTTAGGCCTAAAACTATTTCCCTTCCCCTTTGAAAAGGCGAAAATGAACATTAACGTGGAAAAGGCTGAAGAAACCATTAGGCGTGTAAAACCGAAAATCGTCATTTTTGGGGCAAGCCTGATCCTTTTCCCGCATCCCGTGAAGCAGCTGGCCAACGTAGCCAGAGAAAACGGGGCTCACGTGGGATTCGATGGCTCCCACGTCCTAGGCTTAATCGCTGGAGCACAGTTCCAAGATCCGCTTAGAGAAGGTGCACACGCGCTTTTTGGATCTACGCATAAATCCTTCTTTGGACCTCAGGGAGGCATAATTCTATCGGATAAATCCCATGGAGAGGTTGTTAAGGGAAAAATTTTTCCAAGGTTTGTGGATAATGCCCACTGGAACCGCATAGCTGCTTTAACATTAGCTTTAGCTGAAATGAAAAGGTTCGGCAAGGAATATGCTGAACAGGTGATCCGCAACTCAAAGGCCTTAGCCAAGGCCCTTTGTGATCACGGCTTTCCAGTTAAATGTCCAGAAATGGGCTTCACAAACTCTCATCAAGTGATCCTGGACTTCGGAAACCCTGAACGAGGCAGGGAAGTTGCAGATAAGCTTGAACGTGCAAACATAATAGTTGACACCGCCGTGAGGATTGGAACCTGTGAAGTTACCAGGCGCGGAATGAAGACGCCTGAAATGTCAGAGATTGCAGAGTTAATCAAAAGAGCAGTGGACGGAGAAAACCCTGAAACCATAAAGCGTGAAGTTTCGAAACTATGCTCCGAATTTAGAGAAATCAAATACTGCTATTAAACCCCCCTTGGAATAATGTATAATAACCAATAAACCTGCAAACACGGCTTAAAGCTATCGTGAAGCTATCATAATAATAATTGTGGGAAAAGGATACATGAATGCAAACCTAACCGTTATAGTCAGCCAAAAACTGCTGAAAGCTATTTTAAAGCATGCTGGCATGCTTTATCCGAAAGAAACTATTTTCCTTCTCCGAGGAGAAAAAAGCAAAAAACAAATCAGAATTTCCGAGCTTATTGTTCCACCACTCGCTACTTA
Organism: Bathyarchaeia archaeon; assembly: GCA_038868255.1. Taxonomy (GTDB): domain Archaea; phylum Thermoproteota; class Bathyarchaeia; order Bathyarchaeales; family Bathycorpusculaceae; genus DRVV01. The sequence goes on along the minus strand of JAWCTJ010000036.1, from coordinate 9,233 downwards.
TGGGCATGGGTTCGCGAATATCCCAACCCACATGTTACCCATAGACTTCTCCATCATTGGAACCGTGCATTCGCATCCCTCAGGAAGCTTAACACCTTCACCTGCTGACCTGAACCACCTCTGGGGAAGTATTTTGATGATTGTGGCTTTTCCATTCAAAGACGAAAAATGCGCTGCAGTATACAACTATAAAGGAGAAAAACTAACATTAAAAATAACGTAATTTATCTGAAAACACCTTAAAAATCAGGATGTTAACGAATAAATTCTCCTTTTACACCAGCGTTAAAGATCAAAACATGAATAAAATTTGTTGTCTGTTCTATTTCACTACTGGTTTCGCCCATTTTCCATATTTTATCCATATCAGCGCTACGGCGCCGCCTAATATGTTGCTTAGGGCTATAGCCAGCCAAATCCCTAAGGAGCCCATTTGAAGTGGAAAAGCCATTAAGTAGCCCAGTGCCAATCTCACAATCCACAGTCTAGTTACTCCTAATGCTGTGGGGAAAAGCGTGTGCCCTGAACCTCTCCCAGCTGATACAGCGTTTATGAATATGCCGAAGAAGGGCAGAGTGGGCAACAGTATGCCTAAGAAAAGTTGCGTTTCCTTCAGTATTCTTGGATCATCCGCGAATATATCAGCTATGACCTGGCTGAATGGGTATGTGACAAACACAATCGATGCGACAATGGCGAATATTAGGGCAGTTGCCTTTAAGGCGATTTCTCTGGCCCTTTTATTCTTTCCAGCTCCAAGGTTCTGTCCTATCATTATTGCTGGTGCCCCACCTAGACCCCAAAGCGCCGCATCCACAGTGTCCATTATTACAAAGCCTATGGAGAACGCGGCGGCCACAATGATGCCCAGCATGTTTACAAGTCTAAGCTGAATGATGAAGGCTAAGCCGTTGGTTACTCCCAGCGCCAATATTGGGAGACCTATACGCAGGACAAGCCTAGCCCATTCAGTATCCATGCGCCCGGTGAAGGCTACTTTCAACTCCGGATAGTTTCTCCGCAAAATATAGGCCTGTCCAATTATTGACAATATCTTGCCAAGCACGTCTGTAAGGGAGGCGCCTACCACGCCTAAACGTGGAAAAGGCCCTATCCCTAAAATGAGAAAGGGATCAAGGATTATGTTCACGCTTACAGCTGCCACGTTAACCATAGCGGGCCGTTTTGTATCTCCGAGGCCCTGAAGCAGCGTAGTGTATGTAAGGGCTATGTAGTTGAAGAATATGTCAAAGGCTATAACGCCTGAATAAGCCATAACCATGTCAAAGATTTCATAGGGCGTAGACATAACCAGACCGAAAATCGCTCCTCTAAAGACTAAAAGCACGGTGCTTGCAGCAGCTCCAAGCAAAAATGAAACCGTGAAGAAGCGTGAAGCCTCTAAACTGGCCTTGTTATAAGCTTTGCCTCCAATATACTGGGAGACTATGCTTAGGCATGCAGCCGTCAACGCGTTTATGAATGCGTGGAAAAGCACCAGAACAGGCCACATTTGCCGCGGAACCGCCACAGCAACTTCGCTATAAATGCTAAGCCAGTAAGTATCCGCCAAGTTGTACGCTACAACAATGAGCTGATTCAGCAGCGGAGGAGTCCCAAGCCACAAAATAGTGCGAACAATTGGCCCGTTAATGATCCTATCTCTATACTTGCTTATTTCACGAGACTCAAGGAAACCCTCAGCGGCATCATCAACCATAACCTCAAATGGAAACCTTGCCCGCGATAAAAGCCTTTCCGCATAACAATGTGATGTTAAATCAGTACGTTTTATAATCAGATCTATAAATTATTGTATTCCAGTCCCTTTGAGGTTTGTCGGTGTGAGCTCGGAGAAGAAGCTCATCTGGATCGCCAGGGACCTATCGAAATGTAGCGGATGCAGAAGATGCGAAATAGCGTGTTCGATACGTCATGAAAGGCGTATATGGCCCGAAGCCTCAAGAATAAGGGTTTTCATGCTTGTGCCCGGAATAGAGTTCCCTCACCTGTGCGTTCAATGTGAGAATTATCCCTGTGTACAAGCATGCCAGTTTAACGCGCTTTCCGTCAGCCGCGACACAGGCGCAGTCACAGTTAATTCTGAAAACTGCACAGGATGTGGAAAATGTATCGAAGCCTGTCCAGGAAGAATTCCTCACCTCCATCCTAGATATAAGCGCGTTTTGATTTGTGACTTATGCGGCGGAGACCCAGAATGTGTCAAAACATGCCAGGAAGGGCATTGGGGAGCCTTAACAATAGTTTCAAGAGAAAACCACCCGTACAGGCTATATGCCCGACCTCCAGAGGAAATAACCCGCGACTTGCTTATGAAAATCTTCGGTGAAAAGGGGAAGGATTTCCTTTGATCTTGGGTTACGCTGGAAAGTTTCTGGAAGTAGACCTTTCAACCCAGTCAATCAGGGATGTTGTGCTTAGCGAGGAGATCCTTAAGGATTATGTTGGTGGCAGAGGATTAGCAGCGAAAATTCTTTGGGATAGGCTTGGCCATAAGTGGGATCAGGTTGACCCTTTAGGACCGGAGAATCTGCTGCTCTTTCTAACCGGGCCGCTTACTGGTTTCTTTCCAGGTGGAAGAATATGCATTTCCGGAAAATCCCCTCAATGTAACGGTGTAATAGGCTCCACAGTGGGAGGAGAGTTCGGAATAGAGCTAAAGTGTGCCGGATACGACGGCATAATCGTAGCCGGCGAGGCTGACACACCCACTTACCTGCTGATCAAGGATTCTGATGTGGAATTTAGAAGCGCTAATCACTTGTGGGGAAAAGATGCTAAGACCACTGTTACAGTGATTACGAAGGAAAGCGGAGAACTTTTACGGCTGCGCTACCCATGGAAGGGCGAATGGAAAGAACCTGCAATACTGTATGTTGGTCCAGCAGGCGAGAATAAGGTGCGAACTGCTGTTGTAGCGTCCAAGTGGTCCCATGCTGCAGGTTACGGCGGCTACGGCGCAGTAATGGGTGCGAAGAAGCTTAAGGCCATAGTTGTCAAGGGTTCAGGTCCCCTTCCAGAAGTAGCCAGCATGGAGCAATTAATAACACTTATGAATACTGTTTGCGAAAGCTCCTTTTCAAGTGAACTTTGGAGGCGATGGGGAACAGGTGGAGGCGGCTACGCTTTCGGGGCTCAGACAAGCTCCGAACCCATCAGAAACTGGCAGGAGGAGTGGCATGATGAGCGAGACTTCGGCGTTGATAAGTTCGAAAACAGACTCTGGGTTAAGCAGTACTGGGGCGACTATGGCTGTCCAACCACCTGCCTAAAGCTTGCAGTGGTCAGAGCTGGAAAGTTTAAGGGCGCCATAACCGACAATCCTGATTATGAGCTTCAAGCCTATTTAGGAACAAATCTTGGCATATTCACTCCGGAAGAAAATGTGTATCTAGCGTCAGTAATCGATGATCTTGGGTTATGCGGTATACAAACCGGAAACCTGATGGGATTTGCAGCTGAACTTTATCAGCGTGGAATACTTACAAAGGCGGATCTCGATGGGCTGGAGCTTCATTGGGGAGATGCTGAAGCCTTTGCCGCGCTAGCTCGCAAAATAGCCAATCGTGAAGGTTTCGGCGATATTCTAGCTGAAGGAACATTTAGGGCAGCGCTCAGAATAGGGCAAATTAAGGATATAGACGTACTTCGATATGCAGTGCAGATTAAAGGCGTAGGCGTAGGTGCTCACGGCATTAGGAGCGGGAAGGATTATCCCGAGGTTTATTCCTATGCCTGCTCAGTTCAGTGCGGAGATCACACGTCAATAGCCTGTAAGCCTCTAGATGACTCGAGAAGCGAATTCATATCCGCCTTCCATGACTCCGGAGTAATCTGCAGCTTTAACACGTTCAACATAGCCCTTGAAACCTTATTTGAATTCTATGAGGCGGTTACAGGAGTTAAGCTGACGAGGGAAGAATGGATTAACCTTAAAGCCATGAGGATAATTCAGCTTCAGAGGACTATGCTGCTTCTTGGAGGACCTGACTTCAAATGGGATCCCAGAATCCACGATGACAATCCGATGAGGTTCTACGAGCCTCTTCCATCAGGACCTTTCAGCGGCAAAGGCGTGGAAAAAGCGAGATTTGAAGAGGAAAAGAGGCAATATTATAAGCTTGTAGGATGGGACGAGAACGGCGTACCTAAGAAGGAGAAGCTTGTGGAACTTGGATTAAATGATGTTGACGAGGCACTTGCGACTCTTAGAAATAAATATGCTTGCTAAAGCAGCAGAGCCAATACTCTGTAGGCTAATCCTCCAATTAAAAGTGCTAGGACTATGTCAACCAGAGTTACGGCTAAAGCCTTCCTCCATCCGAACTCCTTTATCAGGGCCGCTATCGTAGCGATACATGGAATATAAATCATCGTTATAAGCGCGAAAACGATCATCTGTACAGCTGTTAAAGACTCCAGCGGAATAAGTCCTGAAAGCAGAATCAGGGTAAGCTCCTTACGCAGAACGCCGAATATCAGTGGGATGCCCGCCTCGGCTGGTAAGCCTAGCCAACCCTGCATAAAAGGTTTCATGCTGGATGTTACATTCTCCATAAGGCCGGTCACGTCCATGGTTGTTATGGTCAAACTTCCAGCCACTATTATCGGGAAGGCTATGTAAACAAATTCCTTGGTTCTGAACCATGTTTTCAAAAGAATAGCTCTCAATGAGGGTTTCTTGTAAGGCGGTACCTCCATAATCAACCCAATAGGCTCTCCGGGAAGCACTTTAAATGCCATCCTGCCGAGAGCAAATATCAAGACTATGTTGAAGGCATAAAGCCCTAATGCTGCATACAGTCCCACGAAGCGTCCTACGAGACCCAGGATTACTATGGTTCTAGCTGCACATGGAACAAGTGTAACCACAAAGGCTGTGATCAATCGCTCTCTCTGGGTCTCCATTATTCTGCAGCCGATGCATGCGGGAACGCTGCATCCGTAACCCAATATAAGCGGTATAAACGCTTTACCATGCAATCCTATTTTATGCATTAAATTATCCATTAAGAAGGCCGCTCTTGCCAAGTAGCCGCTGTCCTCAAGCAGTGCTAGTATAATATAGAAGGGCACGATGTAGGGCAGGGCTATGGTGATTCCCGCCGCAACCCCGTCTAGCACCCCCTTGGAAACAAGCGTCACAAACATTTTAGGCAGATATGCATAAAGAGATCCCTCTACTTGAGCTATTAAGCTTCCAAGTAATAGGTCAAGAGATTCCGAGATCAGATTGCCTCCAACGAAAATAAGCGTAAACATGGATGCTAGAACACAGACAAGAAACACATAACCTAAAACCTTATGGGTTGTTAAATCGTCCAGTTTCTGCTCAAAGCTTATTTTAGGATACGCCTCGATGGAAGCAACTTCTTTGAATATCTTACTTGCTATGGAATACCTTTCAGAAGCTAAAACCACCGATGAAGGTTCACCGTGTATGCTTTCAAGCTCTGCCGCAAGCCTTTCAGCGTATTCCAGAATTCTGTCCGCTCCCTCATAACCCTTAAGCTTTCTAATAACATCTTCATCCTTTTCCAGAAGCTTTACGGCCATCCATCTTAAAGGGTAACTGATTTCAGCTAAGGGCAGTTCTCGCTTCATCATTTCCTGCAGTTCCTGTACGATTTTCTCAACTTCTTGTCCGTAACGAGCATCAAAGGGCTGAAGTTTCCTTTTTCCCTCAACAACTTCTATAACCGTAAGAAGAAGCTCATTGATGCCCATTCCTGTAGTAGCTACCGTCGGCACCACGGGCACTCCTAGAATTTCAGAAAGCCTTTTCACGTTGATTCTAATGCCTTTCTTCGCCGCAAGATCCATCTGGTTTAAAGCGATAACTATCGGCGCCTCAAGCTCCAGAAGCTGCAGCGTAAAATAGAGATTGCGCTCAAGAGCTGAGGCATCCACTACATTTATTATCAAGTCAGGTTTCTCAGTTGCAATATAATCTCTGGAAACAACTTCCTCAATGGAAAATGGTGATAGTGAGTAGATCCCCGGCAAGTCTATTAGGCGTATAGTGTACCCCTTAAAGTGCAGCGTCCCCTCAGCTCTCTCAACGGTTTTTCCAGGCCAGTTCCCAACAATCTGGTTTAGTCCCGTGAGCTGATTGAATATAACACTCTTGCCTACGTTGGCATTTCCGGCGAGAGCAACCCTTAACCGCCTAGTCATTTCGCTCCTCTTTGACTGGTTTAACTAAAACTCTTGAGGCAACTCCTCGCCCAAGTATTAAAGCAACACCTCTAACCTCGATTTCCACAGGCCCTCCAAAGATGCCCTTCCTAAGTAACTTAATTTCGGTGCCCGGTGTCAGTCCCATCTCAGTAAGCCTTCTCGCCAAGCCGAAACCGCATAAAGCCTTAACTACTATGCCTTTTTCACCTTCAGCAAGATCCGTTAAAGCTGTTAATCCATCATTTTTCTCATGTAGAGGTTTTTTATCTTCCTTCGACTTCATCTTAGCTTTTTCCTCCTGCGTCTTTAACTAGGATGCTGTCTGCCTCCACTCTGCTAAGTTTATGTTCCTCGCCAGAAACGCGCATGATCAGTGACTTGCGGCTTTTTTTGACGACGTGAACGGGAACATGTGGTTTTATGCCCTTTTCGGCTAATGTCACAAGTATTTCCCTTTTCTCATCTATGATTCTGACAACTATGCATGTTTGATTTGGAGAAGCCTCCGTCAGCGGGAAGCAGTCAGCATCGATGAACTCCCCTTTATCGGAGGGAATGGGGTTTCCATGCGGGCAAAACCTCGGGTGACCTAAACGCCTCTCTATAAGTTCAAGAACCTTCTCGCTGAGGGCGTGCTCAAGCATACATGCCGTGTCATGAACTTCGCTCCATTCCGCCTCTAAAATATCCGTTAGAAGCCTTTCGGCAAGCCTATGCCGCCTAAGAATGCCCAGCGCCAGCCTTTCGCCTTCGGGCGTAAGTTTCACACCCCTATAAGGTGTGTGTTCCACCAATCCATGCCTTTTCAGATGTGCTATCGTATTTGTGATGGATCCTGGGACAACTTTCAATTCTCTCGCTAAATCATTTGTTTTAGCAACCCCTCTTCTCTTCTGTAACCTATAAATAGCTTCAATGTACTCTTCAGCTTCATTTGAAAGTTTCATAAACATGACCATTTTACGAGACCTCGTAATTTTAAGATAACACATAATATAAACTTTCTGGAATAACTCGAAGATTAACGAAGTTTATATATGCATGAATTCATAAGACCATAAACTCTTATGAAAATACTTGCGGTACGCAAGACAAGTCGCCACACGTATAGAGGCAGAATCATAAAAGAATTGTAAAATAACATTAAGAATACGCGCCTAAGGCAAAAGTCTATTGCACAATTTGACTTTTAAGTTCGTGAATTTTTACGAAATAAAATTTTTTGATAAAAATAATTCAATAATGATATTCATATCTATTTTTCTTACAATTCTTTTTGTCAAAACATGCTTATTTCCACAATATTTTCCGATGCGAAAGTCACGAACTTTCTTCCTGGATACCAAGGATCTATTCCATTCCGGGCATAGTTGGAGTTTTTAAAGTTCAATCCATTGTGCTATTGCTCAGTTCAATGGTAGGCATGCCCATTGCATTTTCTTGCAGGGCTTACGTTTTGGTTCTTCAAAGTTGAAAGGCTTAGTGTTCATGGAAATGCTCTTTCAAATAATTACCTAGCGTGTCACCGTCCTGATTTATGGTCTACATATGTGGATGTAAATAACCTATATCCAAGTGCCTATAAAGTGTAGGAGACTTGTGACTGCACTTCATTTAGTTTAAAAGAATAGGTAAAAGACCTTGTCAGCGATTACAGTTAAAGGTCGGGTTTTAGGCTTCGCCTATCACATGAATTATTACGGTTCTCTTTCTAGGGTGGACATCTGTTTCCACAAATAAAAGCGACTGCCAAGTGCCGAATTCAACTCTGCCGTTTACCACTGGTAGCGTTTTGCTAGGAGCCAAGAAAAGTGATCTTAAATGGGAATGAGCGTTTGAAGGATGTCTGTACGATCCATGTTTTGGAATCAGTTTCTCCAGTAAAGTCTTAATATCATCTAGAAGTCCAGGCTCGTCTTCAGTCAAGATTAGAACTCCCGTAGAATGAGGGGCAAAAACACTCACCACACCGTTCTTTATGCCTGAGCGTGAAACCGCGTCCTGTACCTTATCAGTTAGATCTATAAATTCTATTTCGCCTTGAGTCTGAAAAGTATAGCTGGTATTAAAAATCTTAACTTCCGCCATGTTTCATCACACTATTGTTAGGGCCCTGACTATAACCAATATGAACATTGCTCCTATTGAAAAACCTTCTTCCCTTAACGGAAACTTCTAATGCTTTGATTGCTAAACCCGCCAAAACAGATTCTTTATTGATTGAGATTATTACAATGTCTCGTTGATGCTTTTGTATACGTAGTAAACAGTTTTAACAGTTGTTTCAGTGAAAATATTGACAAAAAGTATTACATAGATCACCAAAGCAATATTAAATTCAAAAGACTATGTAGATAACTTAGAAAAAATGAGGATTTTGATCCACACAAATCAACAGCAGAATCAGCATCATGCCGTATACAAAAGCATCGACAAGTGTAAAAATGCCGGTTTGAACCCCCTTAGACAAATGTTCAATTCAAATTTTACCCTATAAAATAATTTTTAAACATATTTCAAATTAAAAAATATCTGCAATATAAAATGCACTTTTAAATGAAATTGAAATTTTAACTTTATTTTAAAATAAAAATGATTTCTAAAAATAAAATGTTTCATACAACTAAAGTTTAAATATAAAGTTTAATAAAAAGTAATTCTTTTAAAATAATTTAAAATATAATGTAAGATTATGCTGTATGGGAAATTTTAAATGAGACTTTCGATTGATTGTCTAATTTATTAAACTTGTTGATGCTTTTGTATACCTGGTATGGACCCCCGCATGTTTATTATGGGCGTCTACATGTCGATGCAATTATGAATTCCCTCATGTTTTGTACAGCATGTATAAGCTGCTACCTGCTAATTTATTATAGGTCTCGAAGCTTTTACGAAGTTTTGGCTACTGTTTTGGGATGGAGATTTTCGTCAGTCTCTTTATGGAGTCTCAGTGTTGTCCATGGGGTTGTGGTGTAACGCCGAGTTTAATGGGCCTAAAAAAGCTTCTTTTGAAATTTTAAGCTTTTTTC
>JAWCTJ010000035.1:0-12855 GCA_038868255.1 Bathyarchaeia archaeon | reverse complement strand
GACCCTAAACTTTTAACGTTAAGGGCTGTTGAGGTTCTGAAGGAGGCAGATGTGGTTATATACGACAGGCTGGTAAACCGGGAAATTCTGAAACTAGCCCCGGAAAGCGCTGAAAAGATATATGCTGGAAAAGCCTCCGGGAAACACACGCTTAGCCAGGAGGAAATAAACAGCCTCATAGTTAAGGCTGCCATGGATGGAAAAACTGTTGTTAGGCTTAAGGGCGGAGATCCATTCCTCTTCGGAAGAGGCGGAGAGGAAGCTGAAGCACTTATGTCAGGAAATATAGCGTTCGAGGTTGTTCCAGGCGTCTCATCCGCCTTAGCTGCTCCAGCCTATGCGGGTATACCTTTAACCCATAGGGACTATGCCTCCTCTGTGGCCATTGTAACTGGAAGTCAGGCTGTTGACGCAGCGAAGAGGGTTAACTGGACAAGGCTGGCCCGCGCCGTGGACACAATAGTGATCCTAATGGGACTTGAGCCCATAGATGAAATCGCCAAGGCGCTGATGGAGGGAGGTCTAAGCCAGGAAACCCCCGTTGCAGTGATCGAATGGGGAACATTGGATAGGCAGAGAACTCTTATTAGCTGTTTAGCTGATGTTGCCGAGGAAACCCGTAGGAGGGGCTTAAGACCACCGTCGGTTATTGTGGTTGGAGAAGTGGCTAAGCTTGGAAGGAGACTTTCATGGTTCAAGAAGCCCCTAACCTGAAGGGCAAGACAATCGCCATAACGAGGCCGCCTAGGCAGGCAAAGGAAACAGGGCTGCTCATAAAACAGATGGGTGGTAGAGCATACTATCTTCCAACCATTAAGCCAAAGCCCTTAAGGACTCTAAACAAAATTAGGAATTTCCTCAGCGCCCTTGAAGATGGAAGGGTGGATTATGTTGTCTTCATGAGTGTTAACGGAGTAAAATACTTCTGTGATGCTGCTGAAAGACTTGGCATGACGGAAAAGGTTAAGGAAGCCTTAAGAAAAACCGTTGTGGTTGCCGTAGGTCCCAAGACGGCTCAAGCCCTAAAGCAAAGAGGCTTGAATGTTGGGCTTATCCCCGAAGAGTTCAGCTCCGAAGGCATAGTAAAGGCGCTGAGGAACGTTGGGGTTAAGGGTAAAACAGTTTACGTTTTCAGAGCTAAGGGCGCCAGCTCTATGCTCAGCGATAGCCTCATGGAAAGCGGCGCTTTGGTTAAGGAGATTTTTATATATGAAATTATAAAGCCACGCGGGAGCAGTCTTGAAGAAAAGTTTCTAAGAGATTTGCATGCCGGAAAAATACATGCAATAATCTTCGGCAGTTCCCAAAGTGTGAAAAACTTCTTCCAAATGTTTGAGGATAAATTGTCTAAGGATGAGTTGCTGAGCCTGATTAGAGACAGGGTTGCCATAGTTGCTATAGGTCCTTTCACGGCTAAGGCGCTGATTGATATGGGGTTGGAAGCTGATGTTACCCCGAACCAGTACACCTTCGAAGATGCTTTAACGGCTTTGATCCGTTTTTGGATGGAATGATTTTGTAAGGTTTATATGCATGGTTTATCCATCCACCTATCGGTAGCCATGAAAATCCTGCTGATAATAGGCGATGGAATGGCTGACCGCCCTCTGAAGGAGCTTGGAGGCTTAACGCCGCTGGAGGCGGCTAATGCCTGCAGCATGGACAGGCTGGCTTCAATGGGGGTTTCAGGACTGTTTAACGCTTTGGGCTCAGGTGTAGCTCCTGGAAGCGATGTTGCATGCTTGTCCATACTGGGCTATGACCCCTACAAGGTTTACACGGGGCGAGGCGGCTTTGAGGCGGCTGGAGCTGATATAAACATGAAGGACGGAGATCTGGCATTTAGATGTAATTTTGCAACCGTAAACGATGACATGACCATTATAGATGCGCGGGCTGGGAGGATAGGGGAGGAAGCTGTTAAGCTTGCAGAGTCCCTTCAAAATCTGCGGCTTAAAAACTTCGATGTTGAGGTCGTTTTTAGGCACACGCTGGGGCATAAGGGTGCAATGGTTCTGAGAGGCTGTGGACTTTCGCCGAAGGTTGACATACAACCCCCCAGAGCATATTACCGAGCTGACTCCTTCAAGCCTTTAGACGGGTCGGCTGAGGCTAGGAAAACCGTTGAGGTTCTGAGGGAATTCCTTAGAGCGTCATACAACATATTGAAGGATCATCCTATAAACCGGGATAGAGCTGCTAAGGGGCTTCCGCCAGCCAATGCCGTCGTCCCCTGGGGCTTAGGTTTGAAGCCGAAGCTTGATCCCTTGCTTGATAAGTTCGGCGTGAGGGGTGCCTGCGTTGCTGCAGTAAGCCTGATCAAGGGAGTATGTAAGCTAGCAGGCATGTCCGTCATCGGTGTGCCTGGCGCTACCGGAGACCTAAATACCAACACCCTTGCTAAGGCTGAGGCTGCCCTTAAAGCCCTTAAAAGCAATGAGCTTGTCCTAGTTCATGTGGAGGCTCCTGACGAAGCAAGCCATGACGGCGACATACAGGGGAAAATCAGGAGTATAAGGAAAATAGACAGCATGGTTGGACTGATCCTTGAAAACATAAACATGGACGAGGTTTGTGTGACGCTAATGGCAGATCACACAACATCTACGAGGCTTAGAATGCACACGGCGGATCCAACGCCAATATCCATAGCCAACTCTGATGTGGTGCCTGATGGAGTCTCAAGCTACAGCGAGAGAGCCGCCTACAGGGGAGGCCTCGGCTGCCTCACAGGCAGGGATGTCATGCCAACCTTGCTTAATATTGTGGGTAAAAGCGTTAGATTCGGCGCTTAAAAGGGGCTGGATGTGACATTATGCTATCATCAGAGGGCTACCAGCCCTTCACGCCTTTTCTGGTTATTATCTTAGCTATATTGATAGACTTGATCTTCGGTGAACCGCCAGATCCTGTTCACCCAACAGTTTGGATGGGAAAACTGATTGCCTTAATTAAGCCAAAAGCCAAAGGCAAAAGTCCAAAAGCAGAGAAGTTTAAGGGCTTACTCTTATGTCTATTTGTTACAGCATCTTTCGCTCTTCCAGCTTATGGCATCCTTTATTTGGTTAGGCAGTTTTTCGGCGTATGGGCTTATGTTGCTGTCGCCGCGGTCATGCTTAAGATGACCTTTTCCATAAGAGGCATGAGCCACTATACAATGCCTATAGCCAAAGCTATTGAAACAGGTAATACGGACGAAGCTAGGAGATGGCTTCCCTTCATAGTTAGGCGTAACCCTGAGGCGTTAAGCCAAGGTCAAATAATATCCGCAGCTGTTGAGTCTATAGGCGAGAGCACAGTTGATGGCATAACCTCGCCCCTTTTCTACTTCGCCCTTTTCGGAGTTCCCGGCGCTGTAGCCTTCCGTGTAATAAACACGCTTGACTCCATGGTTGGCTACAAGGACAGGGAGCATGTGAACATCGGGTGGTTCTCAGCTAAACTTGACACCATCGTTAATTATGTACCTGCACGTCTGACAGCTCTGCTCATGATTTTAGCAGCAGTCATCCTTCATAAGGATTGGAGGGGTTCTTGGAGGGTTTTGAAGAGGGATAAAAGTAAGACCGAGAGTCCAAACGCTGGATGGCCCATGTCAGCAATGGCTGGGGCTTTAGGTGTACAGCTGGAGAAACCGGGGTTCTATAGGCTTGGAAATGGAAAAATAACCGGACTTTCACCCGAGCATATTCCGCAGGCTCTTTGCTTGATGAAGGCGACCACATTGCTATTCATGATCATTATTGTTTTTCCAATAATCGCTCTGCTGGTTTACTGGGGCTTTAGCCAGCTGCAATTATGCTTCTAACATCGTTTTCCATAGATTTGAGGGTGTCCAGATAATTTGCTTGTCCACTTTCTATGGCGTCTATGGTTTTCTCTAAGTTCCTCGTCAGCTCTTCTGAGATGAAGGTTTCAAAGTTTTCAGCCAGATAGTCATATACGTTTTTTCCAAGCTTAGTGTTGAATATCATTCCGTTCCTATTAACTATGTATCCTCTTTTAAGCAGAACATTAATTATCTTAGAGTAGGTGCTTGGTCTACCTATTCCCTTTTCTTTCATAAGTGCTACTAAATCACCTTCATAGTAGGGTCTTGCTGCAGGTTTGCGTTTGAGTTTAAATTCTGTGACTTTATAATTCCCAGGTTTGACCTCGCTTTTAACTCTGACCGTGGGATTTATCTTCAAAAACCCCTCTTCAACGACCTTCGTAATTCTCTCTTGTCTGAGCTCAATTCCATTAAGCCTTACCCTCAGATTTTCCATCAGAATTTTCGCTTCGCTCATCTGGCTTGCAATGAAACGCTTGAAGATCATTTCATACAGCCTCATGTGGTCGGCGCTTAATTTCTGCGGGGTTCTTAGGACACCTGAGGAAATGTAAAAGCGTAGCTGCTTGGCATCTATGGGCCTTGTGGGTCTAATGCACTCATGTGCACCTTCAGCCTTATACTCTCTCGGCTTAAAGAGTCCCGGGTAGTTTTCATCTATGAAGCGTTTAGCCACGTCCATACCTGTTGTTGAAACAGTGGTGGCGTCGGTTCTGTGGTAAGTTATCAGACCTGATTCAAAAAGAGTTTGTGCAAGACTCATCGTGTAACCTACGGGGAATCCAAGCCTGCGAGCTGCATCCCTAAGCATACTGTCCGTGGTGTATGGCGGCGACGGGTAAACCTGTTCCTCATGGAATGTAACGTTATTGATTAATGCCTTGAGTTCTCCTGCCTTGAATTTTCGGGTAAGCTCCTCAATGCTTAATGGATTTTCAAGAACCATTGAGAGGCCATTTTCTAGGCAGATATTAACCACGGGGATTTTCTTTTTCATCTCAGCTGTTCTGGTTATAACCCAGCCGAGAACAGGGGTTTGGACTCTGCCTGCTGAGAGGGTGGTTATCTTGAATTTTTCCCATAGCTTCCGGCTAAGTTCAAAGCCAACCCAGCGGTCCTCAATCCTCCTAACCGCTTGCGCCTGAACAAGCGGCAACTTTACTTTTCTAGGCTCCTCAAGGGCTCTTCTTAGGGCTTTTCGAGTCACCTCGTGGAATTCAAGTCTTTCAATATTACTGCAGTATGGACTGATGGAGACAAAAATGTCATAGCTTATCTTTTCACCCTCTACATCAGGATCGGTGGCTATAAGCACTTTATTTGCTTCCGTTGCAAGTTTACGGATTAGGCTCACAACGTTCCTCGTAGAGCGTATACTGCTTGAACCGCATTCTGGACAGGCATCTCTGTCTGTAAATTGCTCACCACAGCTATTACAGCGCCTTATATCCGTGTATACGGGAATGTATTTTTCTCCCTCCTTTATGACGCCATGGTAGCCCCCTTCTGTTGTTAGATCAAATAGGTGTCCGCCGGATGCAACAACCGTTAATATGAGGTTTCCACCTGCTACTTCGTAAACTGTAAAGTTGTCTATTATTCTTCTGGCGGGTTTACCGAAGAAGTAGGCTATGGCTTTAGCTTTCGTTGGAGACTCCACGATGATGAGTGCGGATCTTATGATGTCAACAGTTTTAACTGAGAATTCACCCATTCGAATGTTCCTTATTATCTCCCTATCTATGCCGACAGCCTTAAACTCTTCAAGCGCCCTTTCAGGGCGGTATTCTTCAAATTCCTCATCTGTAACTAGTTGAATTCGCCTACGCAAGCTATTGAAAGACTTTTCGTCATCAACCAGCATTATAGCTACTCCGCGGCTTATACCCACCGCGTAGAATCTTGAAGCTCTACCTGACGCCTGAATATAACCGTCAACATCAGGTATTACAAGCACGTATTCGCCATTCTCTATCTTCACGTCAACGTCAAGTCTCTCAGCTATTCCTCCAGCTTCAATGTTGCCCATCATGTCCGCGAGGACCCTTCGAGCTTCCTTCACAAGCTTTTGGATGTATCCTTCAAATCCGTCAAGTTCAAGGTTCACCTCGTCAGCCATCCTAACCTTCTCAATGACTTCTCTATTCACCGGTACAATCCTTGAAAGCGCTGAAATAACCGAGGCGATTTCCCTCTGAAGTTTGTTCTCAAAAATAGGAGATATGGCCTTCAATAATGTTAGAATTTTCTGAGGATTACATTCATTGAGTCCTACTCTAATCTCACGCCTCGGCACCCCTGCAAATATAACGTATCTTATCGTTTCTGGAAGATCCAAACCTCTGGCCAGCGGGCTCCTGTTGCTGCAAACCCCTGCTAATACATGGTATTCACCGTTTACGAATCTTTCAAGTATTTTCGGGTTCATCCGCTCATAAACGTGGACTCTTATGCCGGCTTCTTCCATGACCTCAGCCAGTTTTTTCGCGTATCCTACACCTTTAACCTGCGGCACAAAGACGAGGCATCCTGAACCGTGAGCGCTTATAAGCTCTTTCAGCTGGTTTTCCACGCTTAGAGGTTTTATGAACATGTTTGAAATGTTCCTTACAAGCTCCAGAGAAAATCCAGGCTCGAAGCCGAAGAGTTTCCTGAAAATCCTTACGCGTTTAGTTCTTTTTCCCTTTAAAGTAGCTCCGGAAACCACAAGCACCCTATCGCTTTGATCTCTCGTCTCGGATGCATCAGCCTTGTTATCTTTTTCAGCGTCCTTATCTATTTCTTTAAGCGCTTTTTCAATGTCTTCCTGTGTGAATCCCATCAGAAGCACAACTTTATCTATATTCTTAGGCGACTTAAGGAAAGAGTCCACATCATCTACGAAAATAAAATTGAAGCTTACATCCCTGATGAGGTCAAACTTGTTATACAGGAATCTGTCCGTGGTTATGAGTATTGAAAAGTCGTTTTTCGCGATCCGCTCGATGATTTCCTTCGCTTCATCCTTTGGCATTGCAGAGTAATATCCAATAACTCTGGGTTCATCGCCCCAAGCTTCCTTCAACTTCTGCAGGAAGACTGAAACTCTGTCGAGAAGGTGTTTAACCAGAAGGCTTGTGGGCACAATAATGTAGGATTTCTTCCCCCCTTTTGCCAGAAATAATGCCATAACAAGCCCGAACAGAGTTTTACCTATGCCTGTAGGCGCCACAATTGAGAAGCTTCTTCCCATCAAAACTCTCTTAGCCCAAACCTCCTGCAGAGCCCACGGCTTGGAACCTGTGAGAAAATTAAAAAACTCGGTGAACTTCATAAGCTCTAAGTCAACTTCAAGAACCTTAACGTACCCGCCTACATTACCCAGCTTAACTAGTTCCCTGTAAACCTTCTCTCTACCCTCAGGTGGCTGCGGGAGACACTTAGCGCATACTCCTGGACCGAGCAGCTCCCTGTCTGTTATGTCTCCGCCGCAATTCGGGCACATGCCCTTATATATGGCGTTAAGAACTTCAATCTGAGGCTCAAACATCAGTTTAAGCCTCTAAACAGCATAAAATGTTTTATCTTGAATTTGAACATAAAATCTTTCATGCCTTGGCTGCGATTTCAATTATTCTGTTGATCTCCGCTTTTAGGTTTTCAGGCAGTCCCATCATTCCAATATCCATAAAGCCCCTTACAATAAGCGATATTGCCTGCTCCCTTGACAGCCTCCTCGTCATTAAATAGACTATTTCCTTTTCAGATATCCTTCCAACAGCTGCTTCATGTGTTATCTCTATGCTTTTGCTTCGCGCAGTTAGCTCTGGAATCGACTGTAGGAATGATTCATCGTCAAGAATTAGCCCTTTACACTCTAAATGTCCCTTGCAGTCCTGTCCATTTCCTTCAATTGAGCCTCTTACTATAATTTTTGATCCTTCTCTAGCGACTGCTCTGCTGATCATCTCGGCTCGGCTTTCCCCGCCATCTAAGATGGCCTTAGATCCTATATCCATGAAGGTGCTTCTATGTCCATAAAGTATGCTGTTGAAGATCGCCTTTGCTCCCTCACCTCTACAGTAAGCGATGGGATACATTTGTACGTCCCTCACAGGTTTTAGGCAAATGTAGTTGGAGACGAAGGTTCCGTTTTCCTCTATTATAGCCGCGCTCCTAGGCCTAACGACTGTTTCCTCCCTCCACTGATGCACCATTGTGGAGTTTAAGTAGGCTCCACGCTTGACGTAGATTTCAGTTACTCCTATGTGAGTTGCTGTTGTGGCTGTTGGATGCTGGAGGCAGCTTGTTATTAGGTGGACTTTGGAGTTTTCCTCTGCGATTATTATGTTATGCAGCCGCTGTTCCAGGTTTTCCTGCGTTATTACTAGGCATGATTGAAGGGGAAAGGTGACTTCAGCATTGGGTAGAACCCTTAGGAAGTAGCCTCCGCTGAAGTCTTCAGCAACCCTTTTTGTGAATTCATCCTCCTTGGTAACAGCCTTCCACATGTAATCGCTGAGCCAATTGTACTTTTGCAGCGCATCTTTCGTGTCCATAAGTTCTATTTTGCCCTTGAATAGCTCGTTTACGCTTGCATATACTGTGGACTTGTCTATGTGGAAATAGGTTCCAGCCCTCTCCTCCTCGCTTGCCGCTCCAGCCCTGTAGGCTTCCTCAAGGATCTTGTGAGGTATGCTTTTCAAGTCTATCTTTTCATTCAACTTTACCACTTCTCCCCGCCTTTCACTTGGCATTTGATGCATCCTTCGTAGCCTTCACGTTTAATATCCTCGTAAACATGTTTGGGATCTGTGAAGCAGTGGATTTTGCCGTTGAGCAGTACACATCCATACTTAGCGTTGACATAGTCCAGTATATCGCCTTTATGTGTTATGATGAGGGCTGAGGCTCCGCTGGATTCTATATACCGCTGGATTTCAACTGCGATAATTTTTAGGCTTTCAACATCAACGCCTGAGTCAGGTTCGTCTAGCAGCATCACTTTAGGTCTTAGAAAAAGCAGCTGCAGGATTTCAGATCTTTTCCGTTCGCCTCCGGAGAAGCCCACATGGGTTTCCCTGCCTAAGAAGTCCTTAAGCCTGAAGGTCTCTATGAGCCGTATTTCCTCCTCGTTAAATTTTTCCTTTGAACTTTTGCCCAAGCAGAACTTTAACAGGTCCTCAAGTTTTACACCTGTGATTTCCGGCGGGTTCTGAAATCCCACTGCAATTCCAAGCTTCGCCCTTTCCTCAACGCTTTTGCCTGTGATATCCTTGCCCATGAATAGTATTCTGCCTGAAACAACTTCATACGTGGGTAGTCCCATTATTGTGCCTATCAGTGTTGTTTTCCCTGAACCGTTAGGTCCAAAAAGAATGTGGATTTCGCCGCTTTTAAGCCCAAAGCTTACGCCGTCAAGAATAACTCTATCACTAACCTTCACTTTTAAATCTGTAACTTCCAGCAAGTGCATGATAAGCCCCATGATCAACCATAACCCTTACTAGGCATAATAAACTTTTGAAAAACGCGAGCTATGTTTCCTTTTTCCTCATCTTAAGCAGTATCCACTGTCCCGTGAGAACCGCTCCTGCTGGCGTCAGGTAGATTAAAGCAGTCTCCAGCCTAGCGGTTGGGGCTATGGCGGCTAATATCTCGGTGCGGCATATCACTTGAGCAGCTTGAGCGCCCTCATTCAGCAGTATTAATGTTGCTGTTACAATTCCCTCAGGGGCGTATTCAATGATTGTTTTCCCGCTTATAGCCCTATTTAGTAAAACCTTGTCAGCGTTTTCCTCTATGAATCTCTTAAACTGGTCAACGTCGTTTGACTTCTCAGTTATGTTCTGAGGCGGCACCCCGATCATGTATAAGGTTATGGTTGCGTTTGAGTTGAAATCAAGCTTAAGGACGGTTTGAGGATTCAGGCTTATTTGGCTTAGTGGATAACCTGCCAGCGTGTAGCTTTCCGGCTGTATCACCATAGCCACGGTGAAGCTGATTCCAGTGCTTCCCTTCGGAATAGCTGCTAAGACTCCGAGGGCAAGGCATACCGCCAAAATCGTGGTGCCGAGTCTTCCTAAGGTCACGTTGAGTCTCATCATATGTTGAGTCTCCTGCTGAAATAATAATATGCGGCGGCATAGGCCGCGATAACAAGGCAGTAGCCACCTGCCAAGTACATTAAAACATCGTTAAAGCACGGTGTCCATATTGCGCCTCCTTGAAGTCCTGTCAGAGGCGTATAATAGAATTGCACCGCTATGCTGGGTTCAAGAACAGCCAAAGCCTTCAGTGGAGCAGCGTTCTGCGTGAAGATGGCTAAAACCGTGAAGGTTCCTGACACCATGGAAAGTGCAAAGTAAAGCACTATTCCAAAGACCAGCGCTAAACCGCCTTTCCGCACTTTCATGGTTAAAAGGAGAAGTATGGCGGTTATTAGAAGCGGATAGGATAGAAAGGCTGCATAGGCAATGATCACGGTGGTTATGTATTTTGATATTGTCTGTGGCGCCATGAGAAATAGCGATAAAATCTGTATTCCAAGGAATATTGCCAGCGATATGCCAGTGGCCGACAGGAGTTTAGCCGTCATTATCTTATGCCTCTTTATCGGATAGGAAAGCAAAGTCTGTATCGTGCCCTTTTCGAATTCGCTTCCAAAACCATAAACCACATTCTTAAAGATGAGAATGAGAAATATGAAGAGCGGTGTTCCCGCCTGGACGCTTACAAGCTGGTAGGCCATGGCCTCCTCGTTGGCCGCACTCATCCCATAAAAGAATGCGCCACCCGTGGTCTGCATTACAAAAGTGCTTATCGCATATAGGAATGCAAAAACTTCAAGGATTGGAAACCTGTAATCTTCATGTATCGAGGTTGCTAGGATTTCAATGAATGGTTTTCCCTTTCGCTTCTCCATCACTTTGCCTCCTTTCTTTCCCTCACAATCTTATAATATAGCTGCTCAAGGGAGGCTGTTCCGATCTCTATGCCCATGATTACTGCACCAATTTTTCTCGCAATTTTAGATGCGTCCTCGTAAATGTTTGACTCAAAGCCTTCAGCCGTTGTAAGATAGACTCCTCTGCTGTCCATGGATAGTCTTTCAACGTAGGGCAGCCTCTTCAACTCCTCGGCGAGGGCTTCAGGCTTGTCAGTGGTTATTCTCGTTGCCTTCGCGGAGTAGCGCTCAAAAAGCTCATTAAGCGGGCCTGAAGCCAGAACTCTTCCCTCGTTTATTACTGCAACTGAGTTGCAGACTCTGCTCAACTCCGGGAGAATGTGGGAAGATATGAGAAAGGTGGTTTTCTCCTCCTTGTGAAGTTTCAAGATTAAGTCAATGAGGTTTGCCCTTGCGTCGGGGTCAAGGTTTGAAGCTGGTTCATCAGCCACAACGAGCCTGGGGCTGTGGATAAGCGCATGGGCTATTTCGAACTTCTGAAGCATGCCTGCTGATAAGCCCTTAATCTCCCGGTCATAAGCGTCCAAATCTACCATTTCAAGGACTTCTCGTGCTCTGCTTTCCGGTACGCCATAAATTCTGCAAACTCTTTTCAAATAATCTAGAACCCTATGGTGCGCCGGGAAGTTTGCCTTCTCATAGATTACACCCACCTCCTCCCTTATCATCGGGTTATCCCATGGATTCTCTCCGAAGACGGCAACTCTTCCCCGATCAGGCTTAAGCAGTCCAAGTATAACCTTTATTGTCGTCGTCTTCCCCGCTCCATTGGGGCCGATAAGTCCCATCAACGCGCCTTCATTAACCTTTAGGTTTAATCCTCTAACAGCCATGAACCTGCCGTAGCTCTTATGCAAATCATCAACAACTATAAGATCACTCAAAATAGCCCGCCCTAACCCTCAAAAGTGAAGATCTAATTTTGCGCTTTATATAATTTAGCTTTGATGGTTTTTGAAACCTATAGGGTGACCTGTTTCTGCAAAGGCCCATTATGCTAAGTGGCTTTCGCAGGGTTTCGTCAACTGTTCCCATGAGCGGCTTTCTAATTCAAGCTTTATTTCTGCCATGGTTATGCATATCAAGCCTCATGCGGAAAGCTCGCCTTTTAATACTACGCCAGTAACTTTATACCACTATAATTTTCGGCGATCCTGCAGCTTGGAAGTGCTGAGGGGGTTATTGTGCTTTTGTGTTGTTGACTTGCCTTATAATTGAACAACAACATCCTGGAAAAATTAGGAGTTCCATCTAAAAAGTATGATTTTAACACTCTAATCAGCTGTCAAAATGACTACCCCCCTACGTTTTTTTCACGAGTACTTATGGGTTCCCAGCCGAGCTTCTCGGCACGATTTCCTTTAAAATGCTGTAGGTGGTTTGGTATACTGTGCAGTCTACATAGCATGCATGGGCTTTCTTTGAGTTGCCTAGGCATTGCAATGCTTTCTTGGCTAAGGTTGTTTTGCCGCTGCCGCATGGCCCGGTAATGAATGTGTTTACGAAGTTCTGTATGTTGCGCTTAAGTTGCGCTAGCTCCTTTTCCCTATGCAACAGTTTATCAGGCATGTATGTAGGCAGCAAGACATCGGCATTTACTATAATTTCTCCACTCATGATTTAGCATTTCAAGAGAGTAATAAAATCGGTTGCGAGTGTGTGGGTTGCCGATATTCCGATATAAGATTGCTGGCAGAAGCAGGAACACAGGTAAGGCTTTCGGCAACTGATAACTATTACTACGATTTTAAATGCTTTGGCTTTAATAATGCCTGCCAAACTTATAACATGAAAAGGGGTATATGTACAAGTGGTAGGTTCTGCTCAGGCTCTTCGTGCACGCAGGCCAGCTATTCTGATAGATGTGGGAGAAGCTACTGTAGCGGTTCTTATTATATTCCTGAGTGGGGCTATGGAGGTACTTGTGAATATTTTAGCAAAAGTGATTGTCAAATTTACGAACCTTATGGCTGTTATTGGGTTGAAGAAGATCCAAACGATCTGTATGAATTTTATGTTTCAGGTTCTTCCTGTATTTCTACAAAGGTGAATTGTAAAAGCCAGTATGGTGCAGGTG
>JAWCTJ010000034.1:0-12882 GCA_038868255.1 Bathyarchaeia archaeon | reverse complement strand
TGAACATTGCATCGGAAAACTGCAGAAGGCTAGGCATTGAACATCATGTAATCTCCTTCAAGGAGCTTTATGGATACACATTAGATGAAATTGTCCAGAAGATTAAAAGGACAGGTGGCAGCAAGCTGACATCATGTGCGTATTGTGGTGTTCTACGTAGAAAGGCCCTAAACGTTGTTGCCCGAAGGGTTAATGCAGATAGGCTTGCAACAGCCCACACGCTGGATGATGAGGTGCAGACTATACTGCTTAACATGCTTCATGGGGATGCGTTGCGTATAGCCCGGGAGAAACCTGTAACAGACGAGGTTCATCCTAAACTTGTAAGGCGCATAAAGCCCTTCTGCGAGATACCTGAAAGAGAAACAGCCTTATTCGCCTACGTTAAAAGGATAAAGTTCCAGAGTATCCCTTGCCCATACGCTTCTGAAGCCATGAGAAGTGACATCCGCCTATTTCTAAATAGAATGGAGGCTAAGCACGTGGGCGTGAAGTTTACGCTGTTCAATTCTGCGGAGAAGATCAGACCGGCTGTTGAAAGCTTGATGGAGATTAAGAAGCTAAAGGAGTGCAGCCGCTGCGGGGAACCCACACCACAGGAAGTTTGTAAGGCATGTGAACTTCTGGAACAAATCGAAAAGTCCTGAGCTGTATACACCGATACTCTAATAAACTGGTTCCCTTCATCATGGGGGATGATGAATGATTTAATTGCCATTCTGTTATCCGTGGTCATTGTAAGCCTCATAGCCTTCATCGGCATACTCTTTATAGGTTTAAGGGAGAAGCTGCTTAACCGTATAACCATGCTCCTAGTGGGCTTCGCCTCTGGTACTCTTCTAGGCGGGGCTTTCCTACACCTGCTACCGGAAGCCCTATCCTCAGGAAGCGACGCAACCTCAACTTTCCTGTACGTGATCGGCGGAATAGTTGTCTTCTTCATACTTGAGAAGTTCTTTTATTGGCGCCACTGCCACGAAAAAGGCTGTCCAACACACGCGTTTGTTTATCTAAACCTCTTCGGCGACGGCATCCACAACTTCATAGATGGCATGGTTATAGCCGCAACCTTCATGACCTCCATCGAATTGGGTTTGGTGGCGACGCTTGCAGTGATATTCCATGAGATCCCACAGGAGATAGGAGATTTCGGCATCCTGGTCTACGGTGGACTTGAAAGGAGAAGGGCGCTGTTCTACAACTTCATCTCAGCCATAACTGCGATAATAGGTGCATTAGCCACTTACTTTCTGGCTTATCTGCAAAGCCTTGAGGTTATGCTTGTCCCCTTCGCCGCCGGCGGCTTCATCTACATAGCTGCCACGGATCTGATCCCTGAACTTCATAAAAAAGCTCAAACCGGCGAGTCGCTGGTTCAGTTAGCACTAATACTCCTAGGCATCGGACTTATGGCCTTTCTTAAACACGTTTTCGAAGTCTAGCTTACCCTGTTTTGCCCGCTCTTTAGCCTTATACTTCCTGAGAAGCCTTGAGGCAGTTTCAGCGTCGTTCACAACGGCCACTTTCCTTGCTTTCGCAAGAACAACCTTAACGCCACAGTATGGGCAAGTTCTTGTCCTCTGGCCGCCCTTAGCCAGCAAATAGCCACCGCATTCGCTGCATACAACAATCAGATACTCCATCAATATGCTCCACTCCGAAAAACTTTTCCCCATAATCTAATAGATAACCATTAATGTCGTGGTGTTTGTGAACAATCAAGAAAAAAATCCTTCCACCTCAGACCTGAAAAGGTTAGCTATTGAGTACTTTACCCGTAAGGGTTACAGGGTGGAAGAGAACGTAAGCTTTGAGGGAATACGTGGAACCCCGATAAATTTCGACCTACTTATACACAAGGGAAATCTTACACAGGGAGTTTGGATTAAAGACTGGGACAGAACCGTCGGCATTAATGTAGCGATAAATATTGATAAGGCTTCTGAGGATGTAGGCCTCTCAAACCCCATAATAATCGGCGAAAAATTCAGCGATCATGCTAAGGCCTATGCCAATAGACGGAGAATCCTCCTTCTTACAAAAAGGGACATAATGCAGCACCTAAAATGAAGCGCACTAAATCCTCAAGTATTCCTCAAGGATACCCTTCCTTTCAAGTTCCCCTAACCAGTCAACTAGTCCTATACGACACTTCTCTTGGACGCTTAGCACCTCCATGACCTCAACAGCAACTTCTTCAGCACTTTTGCCAGTAGCATCCACCTCGCAAACTTTCCCAGTTCCATGAGCGTTCAAAGCTTCCCCGAGGCAGACATCTAGAATTTCTGATGCAAGATTCTCCCATAATTTGTTGCCTTTATATCCCCGCTCCTCCATAAGCTTCCGCAGCTCCACAGGATTTCTCCTCAAGACTATAATCTTCGTGACTAAACCCTTAGGTACAACTCTCACAGCATAATGTCCATCTACCACCACGCTCTCTTTATCACTTTTCTCTATGATCCTGCGGATCCTGCTTCGCATCTTATTCTCATCCACTATCCAAGTGTCCCTTTGCTCATCCCTACAAAGAATAAGGCCCTTATTCAAAGCTAATTCAGTCAGATTCACATACTCCGCGTTAAGCCTATCCGCAACCATTTTTGCTACAGTTGTTTTCCCCACACATGGCGTACCCGTAATCAAAATCACATTCTTAGACATGTTTGCCCCGCTCCAAGGCAATAAAGGGATTCCGGAGCATAATAAGGTGTTCCAAAACTTTTATCACAAGCGCCCCCATAATCAAATTGGGCTGGCGAGTTGGCGTGTGGCTTTCGGGCCGAATAATGAGGCCTGAGGAAACTCCGCCCACGCGTAGAACTGCAACGCCCGCAAGGGCGTAAGGCGAGAGCCTTGGCAACGGAGCAGAAACGAAACGTCCACCCAGCAAGTGCCAATGACGCATGCTAAGTTGTCGAGAATGCTGGGTGTGAAACGGTGAAACGGCCGTCCTGCAGGTGGAAAGGGCAAATAAGCGCCTATGAGGATTCTACCCAAGGCGCGGGTAGCCCGATAAGCCGAATGCCACATAAAACAGAAGGCGGGTTACAGCCAACACGCCAGCCCCTACAATACCGCCCTCTAAAGCTACATTGACAAGTTGTCTATTATACGTGGTTTCCAGTATCCGACTATCAAATGTTGATTCTAGAATATTCGATGCATTATGGTCTATAAAAAAGGATGATTTAAGAGATTCAATGACTAAGAATTGGAAGGAAAGGAACGCAAAATGAGAGTTTGTTCGTCTAAACTGCAAAGACATGCTAGCTTGGAAGAACATTTACCTCTTTGTATGCTGCTTTTGAACAGGGACTTCAGCGTTAATAGTTTACAGCCAACACAACCTTCTGCTTAAGCTATTAATGTTGAAAAGTTAGCTGAAAATATCCTGCGGAGGAGGCTGGGTGGGCTTCACGGGGGAAGGGGATTAAACATTATTGGACAGCGGTATAAAGTTTTTAAATTGGCTAGCTGTGCCCTTTCTAGTTTCCAACCCAGCCTCCTAAAAATTTTATGCAAAGAGTATAATATGTATCATTATAACATTTAACTGTTACAATTCAAATCAGCGCCAAAACGATGCTTGACAATGTACCTAGTAAGAATGTAACATTGTTATGTATCATAAATTTGAATGGATATATCCACTTTCGAAATATACTTTTTAAAACGAAAGCCTTAAACGAACTAAGGGGTTTAGCTTGAACAAGCGGGAACTTCAGAAGATACTTAAAAATTACGGCTATTCTGATGAGGCTGTTAAGGCGATAACTGATTGGTATAAGTAATTTTCGCTAAGAACAAAACTAAAGCATAAAATTCTTCTCTAGATTCATGATGTTAGCATATGTTACCGAATCTGAGTTACTTTCTCTCTAATTTCAGTTATATTGTTCTTTTTGGGTAGGTAAAGGGCTGTCATAGATTTCGATTGTTAATCTCTCACCACTGGGTTTATTATAGATTTGTCCATATTTCGTATTTTCCAATTAAAAGGTATGCTTAACCTCTTGTTTATAGTTAAGCCTATGATTATGGCTATTCTAGTGGCATTGTTTGAAAGTAAAATTAAAAGAGTCAAACTTCATTTCCTAAATACCTGTGACGGACTTGTTACAATCACTTAGAGTTGGATACTATGCCAGCTAAATGTAAAAGGTGCAGCTCAGCTAATGCTGAGGTGTTCATATCCTATTCTAGGCTAAGCCTCTGCTCTAGCTGCTTCATCAAGTTTTACATTTCAAGATTAAAGAAAACCGTCAAGGAGTTTAACATGTTTAATGAGAATGACGTGGTGGGTGTCGCTGTTTCAGGCGGCAAGGACAGCATGGCTCTTTTGTATGCCTTAAAACAGGCTTATCCCCAACTCAAGGTTAAGGCTCTGCACATAAACCTGGGCATTCCGGAATACTCAGCACATTGTCAAACAAAAGTTGAGACGCTGACCAAAAGTTTGGATGTGGATCTGCACATCTTCGACCTTAAAAGCCAACTAGGCTTCAGTGTAGACGATTTCAAGAAAACCGCCCATGGAAACAAGATCTGCTCAGTATGTGGAACCATAAAAAGACATGTGTTTGAGGAGCTGGCATACAAGCATGGCGTCAATGTTCTAGCAACGGGACACAACATGAATGACATCCTGGATTTTATGTTCAAAAATTTCCTATACGGACGTTGGGATCAACTAGTTAGGTTAAAGCCTGTTCTTCCTCCCCTCGCCAAGGCAATGCCACGCAAAGTTAAACCGCTACTACGGTCTCCGGAAAACGAGAACCTCCTATATTGCCTATATAACGAGATTCCCTTCAGGGAGAAGAACTGCCCCTTCTCGATGGAAACTGAAGGAAGAAAATACCGAAAAGCCCTGGAGGCTATGGTGCAGCATAACCCCCACTTCTTACATCAGCTTCTAAACAGATTTTTAGAGATAATACCGCTGCTTGAGAAGGAGTTTCCAAAGCCTGCTCTTACAAGGTGCAAACAATGCGGTTTTCCCTCATCATCTGAAATATGCGCCTACTGCAGAAGAATATCGCTTTTTAAAAAGTAGATTGACAGCTAAAGTTTCTATCCAACCTGTCTTCTTATAACTTCTTCAGCCTTTCTGATGGCCTCTTGAAGTCTCTCTACAGCGGGTCCTCCACCCTGAGCAAAGTCAGGTCTTCCTCCGCCTCCGCCTCCTATCACGGTTGATGCTTCCTTAGCTATTTCAGCCGCGTTAACGCCTTTCTCAAGCGCCTTCTTTCCAGCCATAATAACTATTCTGGCAGTTTTACCGTCTGCTCCGTAGAAAACTGTAACCGTCGTTTCATCATTCTTTATTATTCCATTCGCCGTGTGAATCATAAGATCCACGTTTAGATTAGACTTGAAGTCTCGGAAAACCGCTTTCACACCACCTATCTCCTTAAGCTCTTGAAGTGTGCTTAACCCTGTGCTCTCTCGCTCCGCAAGCTCTTTTATCAATTTTCTTTTCTCAGCTTCAGCATCTTTAAGATCCTTTAAGATCCTCTCAGCTGTTTTGTCCAGCTTCTCTATTGGGCAGTTCAGTATTTCCGCAACCTTCGATAGAAGCTGCTCATTCTCCTGGATGTATTTCAGTGCTTGTATTCCTATGGCGTAAACAAGCCTTTCTACTCCATCCTGTATCCTTTCTGTGTAGAGGATTTTTATGAAGCCTATTTCTCCGGTGTTGCCCACATGAGTTCCACCGCAAGCCTCCACCTCCCAGTCTCCGATTTTCACTACACGTATCTCCTTCCCTGGAACAGCTCCCCCCTGGTAGAGTCTAAAGCCATACTTGCTTTCAGCCTCTGACCTAGGCATCCAAAGGATTTCTACGGGGATGCTTCTAAAGACCGCTTCGTTAGCAAGTAACTCTATTTTTTGAACTTCTTCCCGAGTTAGCCTTCTGTAATGGGTTATATCAAGCCTTGAGCTTTCCACGCCTTTCTGGGTTCCAAACTGCCACACGTGTTGCCCAAGGACGCGTCTAGCAGCACTGTTTATGATGTGTGTTGCCGTGTGGCTTTTCATCAGCGCATAGCGTTTGTCCCAATCAATAACGCCCTTGATTATGGATCCCTGCTTCAGCATAGTTGCTCCCCTAATTCTGTGCACTATTACTTTTCCAACTTTCTGGACGTCAACAACCTCCACCTGCTCTCCGTCGACCAGTAAATATCCTGTATCAGCGGGTTGTCCTCCGCCTTCAGGATAGAAACATGTCCTATCTAAAACTACATATTCATTATCTATGACCTTGAGAACCTTTGCCTCAAATTCTCTCATATACTGGTTCCTGTAGTATAGGGGTTCAGTTTCCGACATGTTTTCAAGCTGAGTTTTAAGCTGAGTTTCGGGTCGAGCGCTCTCCTCCGTGAGTTTTTGAGTTGCAGTTATATGTCTCTCAGCAATAAGCGAATAGAAGTTCTCTGGAACCGTGGCTTTCAGTCCTTCAGCTTCAGCTATTTCCTTGATTATCTCCGGAGGAACCCCATGTGAGTCGTAAAATTCCACGAAAGTTTCCACTGGAACATTCTGTACGCCTTTAGCTTTAAGTTCGCCCGCCATCCTCCTAACAAGGCTTTCGCCCCTTAAGATGGTTTCTTTAAACTTTTCACTCTCCACAGATAACATTTCCATTATTTCATCTCGCATTTCCTTAAGGTGCGGATAGTCCCTGGACCAGTAGGCTATCTGCATATCCACAATATCGTATAGCCTATCAGGTATTCCAAGCATTCTTAAAAGGCGGTAGATCTTTCGGAAAATGAGTCTGGCCAAGTAGCCTTCCTGAACATTTGATGGGACAACACCCTCTGAAAGTATGAAGGTTAAGCATTTAGTATGGTCAGCCACGGCGAAGGCGTTTTCTATCGGCGATAGAATCTCGTCTAGTCGATGGGGGTCTGTTCCAAGTTTTTCCGCGATTTTCCTCCGAGATTCAAGTATGCCAACATTTTTGTCAAGGCTCACTAGGGCTGAGTATTTTGCTACAGCCGCAAGAAAGTCCTCATCCACATAGTCGATGCCGGCCATACGGAGAATGTTGTTAAGGATTTCGCCGTATATGGCTTGGAAAGCGCTTGGAGTACCCTGCGATAACCAGGTGTAGCGTTCGATGCCGTATCCCGTGTCCACTGTTCTAATAGGAAGCTTAATGAAGCTTCCATTCACAACCTTATACTGCATAAACACTAAAGTTGCAACTTCCAATCCTCTAACAATACATTCCAAGCATGGGCCTGCATTTCCTCCCCCGGACCATATTTCCTCCTTGTAGGTTACTTCCTCAGGCTTTATGCCCAGCTTCTTGATGAACTCGTCATGGTACCTTACGGTCTGGTCTTTCCAGTAAACCTCCTTATCTGGATAGTTAAAAGCATGATGTCCCCCCATCTCAAATATTGTTATGTACTTGCCGAAGGTGGGTCCCGTGTTAGTTATGTCCACGAGGCGAATGCAGGGTTGAGCTATGACCAGCGGGTTTGCGGGTGGCGGAGCGATCCCCTCAGTTACATAGGGCTGAAAGTCGATGATGCTTGCATGGGTTAAATATATGTCGTCTCTCCAGCGAGCTACAACAGGATATGGCTTTATGCGGGTGTGCCCTCGTTCTTCAAAGAAGGAGAGGAAGAACTCACGCATTTCCCGTAAAGTGTAACTCCTGCTTGTGGGAGGGTTACCTATGAACGTGTAATAAGCGCATCCTTCAGCTCTAGCCTCTCCACATGTCTCCTGATCCGGGTTCAGAGTCCAATAGTATGTTCCGCATTTCGGACAAAGCTTTCTCACGTAGCCCTTCTCTTTGAAGAAGGGAAGAGCATATTCCTCAACCGGGAACTTCTCCAAACCAATGACGCTCCATTCGCAAATTTATACAAGGGGTTTCAGTGGATAAACTCTCAAGGTGCATCTAATAAGGTTTTGTCACATTTTCGTCAGCATGATGCCTTATGGGTAACACCAATCTGGAATAAGCTCCGCTGTGAAGTTCCTTTTTTCCCTTCCGTAACGTACAAGCGGCTTGGTTAAGTGTCGCTGGGATCTGGGCGCCGCGATGTATAACCCCTCAGACAAGTCGCGTTTTAACTCTACAGCAATCTTGCTGAGTTTTGGATGTTTAAATCCACACTTCTCACATCTGAAACCCTTATCTTTGCCCATGGATTCCAATCGTCTACCGCAGTTTGGACATTGAGGGTTTCGGTAAACTATAAGCGGAGCAAGCTTGAGCACACGGAGTTTTTCAAGGTTTATGGTTACCGGACGATCATGTGACGGTGGACGGATTCCGCCATAAACCTCCACAACGTCTCCTATAATCAGCTTGGAGGCAACTTTTCTCAGATTGCCTGTAGGCTCGTAGGCTGCGCAGTCCACCTCGGTGCTCTCATCTTTTATTGTGAAGATAACATGCCTTCTGGGGATAATCTTCGGCTTAGACACCACTCTGCCTATTGCTATCACTGGGTTGTAAGGTTTTATTTGGCTTAAACTTTCAATCCTTTTCAAATGGGCGTCTGTTCCATGATTTGTTCTGAAAATTATCCATCTCTCTATGGGCTCAAGGGTTCTAATCATTTGGAAGGCTTTTTTTACAATTTCAGGAGTTTCACCTCTGATGCCGAAAAGGATCGGATCCGGACCTCTAGGCGTTATCAGAATTCTGCCTGTTTCAGGATCCACATTATTGAATGTGTCTGGGAATGTTGCCCTGTCCATCTCTACAACTGATTGGAGGTCTATCCGCCTCTTCCGTCCATAGTTTTCCGGTTTGCGGTATGCTATAAACTCGAAGGTATAATCATCCCTTAGGGTTTCGCCGACAGCTGCCAGAGCACCGATTATCCCCCTAGCTTTTTTGAAGCCTACAGCTTCAACTCCGAACTTTTTAATGAGCTTCAACGCCTCTTTCAGATCTACGATTCCGGTTATTGCTTTAGCTGAAAAATTTTTAATCTCCTCAGGAATTTCTTTCCCCGTGAAGAACACGATGCCTGGATCTGTGCCTTTATACTCCATATCTGAATTTTCCTCAACCATGTCCATGACAACTTCTTTAACATCATCGACGGCATCATCCATGCACATGACCCTTAGGCATAGTGCACCGTTACCACGGGTTTTCCATGGAACATTCGGATTCAACCTAATAAGGTTAGGATAATCTATGAACTTCGCACCTATACTCCGCAACCTATCCACTAGCAGTGCGGCAACATATGTTGTACATCCTTTGTTCGGAGAGTCTGTATCATCAATTCCTATGTGAAGCGTTTGCATAATCATTTCGTGTAGCCCAAGCAACCTGGCTGAAGTTTGGAATTATATGTAACCGATTGTTAAAGGTTTATGCTGCAAGATACGTAGAAATAGGGGATCTATAGGGCTATTTGGTTTGTTCCTCTATTATTATCATTGTTAAGGTTGACCTAACCTTATCAAGCCTTCTTATCCGCCAAGTTACTATTTCCTTAAGCTTATCCATAGTTTCTGCGCTTACCTTCGCTACTATGTCATATACCCCGTATACAGGGTATGCCTCCTCAACACCTTCAATCTTCCTAAGTTCCTTAACAACTTCAGTCTCGGAACCTATCTCCGTATTAATCAACACAAAGGCTTTAGGCATTCCCCATCTCCTCAAATAATTATTCGAGGCCATTACATTAAAAACTTTTGGATCCCTATATTGGAAATGTTAATTATTGCTATTTTGATAATATAGCCATGGGTAAGGTCTGCCCGATGAGAAGAATCACCAAGGGTATTTCTAGCCGTGAAATGCGGACGTTGGAGGTTAACGCTGAATATTATGGAGTTTCCCTTCTACAACTCATGGAGAATGCCGGACGAGAAGTGGCTTTGGAAATAGCCTCCAGATTCGAACCTGACAAGACCGTAGCTATCTTTTGCGGTTTGGGAGGCAACGGCGGAGATGGTTTTGTCGCGGCCCGCCACCTATCCGCATTAGGTTTTAAGGTGACGGTTATACTTGCTGGAAGGAGCCGAGATATCTCGCATAATGCAGCTTTGGAAAATTGGAATGCCCTTCAATCTCTTAACAACATTATAATTTACGAGACAACAGATAGCTCCCTCATACCTGATGTGAAAGCAGACATTGTGGTTGATGCGCTTCTTGGAATTGGAACTCGTGGCAGCCTTAAGCCACCCATCCTCAATTTCGTTGAGAAAATAAATTCTCTGAAAGCCTTCAAGGTAGCTGTCGACATACCTACGGGAATTGATGCTGACACTGGAGAGGTTCTCGGTGAAGCCGTAAAAGCCGACCTGACGGTGACCTTTCATAAACCAAAGAAAGGGCTTGAAAGGGCTTTAGGGTATGTGGGCGAGCTTGTTGTTAAAAGCATCGGACTGCCTGAAGAGCTTGAGCATTATGCAGGGCCAGGCGACGTTCAAATAGTAGTTAAGCCCCGCTTACCTGAATCCCACAAAGGAGACTTTGGGAGGCTATTGGTGATTGGTGGAAGTGAGACTTTCACAGGAGCTCCGGCGCTGGTAGCACTTGCCGCCCTAAGGACAGGTGTTGACTTGGCGTATGTGGCTGCGCCGGATAAGACTGCCCGTGCAATTTCAGCCATGTCCCCTGACCTTATAACCATAAAACTTGAGGGTGAGCATTTAAACCCTGCCAATGTGCCTTTGCTGAAGAGCTACGTGGAGAAGGTTGATGCTGTAGTTATGGGGCCTGGACTTGGACTGCATAAGGATACGGCTGAGGCAGTTAAGGGCCTTGTTGATGTCACTGAGGCTTCCGGTAAGGCCTTATTGTTGGATGCAGATGGACTTAAAGCCTTCGCAAGCTTCAAGAGTAGGCTCAAGGTGCCGCTGGTCCTAACACCTCACGCTGGGGAATACGCTATACTTGCAGGTAAGCAACTGCCCAAGGGACTTATAGAGAGAGTTAATGATGTCATGAGAACAGCGGCTGAACTGGGCGCCGTCATACTTTTGAAGGGCGCAGTCGACATAGTGTCTGATGGTAGCAGATACAAGCTGAACTTTACAGGAAACCCTGGGATGACAGTTGGAGGAACAGGCGACATTCTATCCGGCGTTGTAGGCGCCTTTTTAGCTCAGCATTCAGATCCCTTCGAGGCCGCTGTCGCCGGAGCCTTCGTTAACGGTGCTGCAGGAGACTTCGTTTTTGAGGAAAAGGGCTATCACATGGTGGCCTCAGATCTTCTCGAGTGGATCCCGAAAGTATTAGACAATCCGATGAGCCATGCTAGGGTGCGCGGGAAACGTGCAAAAACAAGTTAGGCTCATCGTCTACCATGCTGGACAGTGCGACCCTAAAAAGTGCACCGCGCTTAAGCTTAAACGCCATGGACTTGTTCACATAGTTCCAAGAATGAGGCTTATCCCGAGAAGGGCTGTGGTGCTAAATCCCCTGTCCAAATTAGCCTTTTCGCCAGCGGATCGCCAGCGGATCGAGGATTTTGGGCTTGCAGCTTTAGACTTCAGCTGGGAGCATGCTGAAAAACCCTTACTGAAACATGTCAAAGGCACATCACGTTGCCTCCCATTATTGATGGCTGGCAACCCAGTTAACTTCGGCGTACCTACAAAATTAAGTACCGCTGAGGCATTAGCCGCAGCCCTCTACATAGCGGGTTTCAGAGAGCAAGCTCAAAACCTGCTTTCAATTTTCAAGTGGGGACATACCTTTTTCGAGCTGAACATGGAGAAACTTGAAAGTTATGCGAGGGCGAGGGATAGTAGAGAAGTAATAGAAATCCAGAAGCAATTCGTAAACTTAATGTAGCTATAGAATGCACTTTTAGGGTTATCATGAAAGTGTGAGTAGGAAATGGGCTACATTATGGATCTGCCGCTTTTTCTAGCCTCAGTGGTGCTCATATCAGTACCCCTGGTAGTTTCCCCCGGTCCTGTATTCGCTGTAACCATCGCGAAGGGTTACAGCAGCAAGTGGGCAGGCGTCATGATTGCCCTTGGACATGGTGCTATAGAATTCCCGCTCATCATCTTACTATACCTTGGGCTTTCGGAATTATTAAACAGTAGCTTGGTTCATAAAGCAATAGGGCTGGTTGGAGGTTCAATATTGCTCTATATGGGCTTACAGCTCATGAGGACGCGGAACTCTGCAAATCATGAGCCTAATCAAATCGGGCACTCCTCATTCATAGCCGGACTCATCGCAAGTGCAAATCCCTTCTTCTTCATATCTTGGGCTACGGTGGGCGCAGCTATGGTGGAGAACGCTGCCCTCTTCGGAGTTTTTGGACTTGTCGCTTTCGCTTTAACCCATTGGACCATAGATCTAGTATGGGCCAGTTTTGTCTCTATAACGGTTTATAAATCCAGGCGTTTCTGGACGTCAAAAGTTTTTAGAGCAGTTTTTATCTTCTGTGCTCTAATACTTGTGGGCTTCGGCTTATTGTTCATATTTTCGTCCCTTCTGTAAAGCCTTTATTTCCTATAGCTTTAAACTTAAAAGGGTGATTCGGAAACCAGAGATTGGTGAATTTCATGTCTCAGCATGAGAGCACAATCTATCATGTGGGCTCCGCTAGGGTGCTATTAGTTCAGGGAGACATAACTGAGATGGACACTGGTGCTATTGTTAATGCGGCTAATCCTTCACTTATGGGCGGTGGCGGTGTGGATGGAGCCATTCATAGGAAGGGCGGATCAAAAATCCTTGAGGAATGCAGGCGCATAAGGGAAACTGAATATCCCGATGGACTTCCCACGGGAAGGGCTGTGATAACCAGTGGAGGTAACTTAAAAGCTAAGTATGTAATACACACAGTGGGCCCAGTATGGAGAGGGGGAAGTAAAGGCGAACCGGAGCTTCTGGCTGAGGCTTATCGTAAC
>JAWCTJ010000033.1:0-13829 GCA_038868255.1 Bathyarchaeia archaeon | reverse complement strand
AGGAGAACTACTGCGCAGATTATTGAGGATGCTTTAAAGATTCTCCATGATCTGATTAGAGCGGGTGGGCATGTTTGCATAGCCGCGCCTAAGACTATAGGCGTAGGCAGTATAGGTAGGAGTCTTGGTTATAGGCATGTGGAATCCCATTTTGTATATGTTCATAGAAGCCTTACAAGGGAGATAGCCGTGCTGAAGAGGTGAAAGGTTTCTGACGAGTTTGCGTGTAACCTTCCTTGGAACCGCCGGAGGAATTCCAACGCCGAGAAGGGGGCTGACGGCGATACTTGTAAAGCGTGGAAATGAGCAGATGCTTTTCGACTGTGGAGAGGGGATGCAGAGGCAGATGATAATTGCAGGCGGCAGCTTCCACAGGAAGATGAAAGTTTTCATAACTCATATGCATGGCGACCATGTTTTGGGTCTGCCAGGACTGATACAGACAATGTCCCTTCTAGGAAGGGATAAAAAGCTGGAGATTTATGGCCCTCCAGGGATAAGGGCTTTCATGGAGTGTATAAGGGGTGCCGTTCAGTTCGGGCTAACGTTTCCCATAGAGGTTTATGAGATTAGCAAGGCGGGAGTCGTCTGCGAGGAATGCGAATACCTTATCGAATGCGTGCCAGCGAATCACACTATACCGAGCTTAGCTTACGCGCTTGTGGAGAAGCCTAGACCCGGAAAGTTTTATCCGGAAAAAGCCAAAGCACTAGGGATCCCTGAGGGACCTCTTTGGGGGAAACTGCAGCATGGGGAAGAGGTTAAGCTATATGATGGAAGAGTTATAAAGCCAGAGGAAGTTACAGGGCCTACTAGGCCGGGTAGAAAAATAGTTTATACAGGCGATACTAGGCCTTGCAGAGATTTGACAACGTTTGCAAGGAACGCTGACCTGCTGATTCATGAAGCCACGTTTGGAGATGAATTGGCTGAAAGGGCAAAGGAGGATGGACATTCCACGCCCAGTCAAGCAGCCAAGCTTGCGAGAAAAGCCAAAGTGAAAAGGCTTGTTTTAGTCCATATAAGCGCAAGATATGAAGATGCTTCTGTGCTTTTAGAGCAGGGCAAAAAATTTTTCAATAACACCATTTTGGCTGAGGATTTTATGGAGATTGAGATTCCATTTTCAGAATAGTAGCCTTTCAAGCTGCTGGAGACTTTCAGACACGTGCTCCACCGACTCTACGATAACGGTTCTATCGTAGGATATGCTTTTGAGAGCATTAGCGAAACTCTCCCAGTTCACTTTTCCATAGCCTATTCCCAAGTGTTGATCCTCTCTTCCATGATTGTCGTGAACGTGTATGTGAATCAGTTTATCTCGAAATTTTTCTATGAACAATTCGATCTGCCCATTTATGTTTGCATGCCCCACGTCCAATGCAAAGCCCATATCAGCTGCCTCTCCAATTTCATCATAAAACCTTTGGAATTCCTCAACACTTTTCATCAAGAAGGGATAAGGCTCTGGAAGATTCTCTATAGCCACTTTAATGCCGTAAATCTTGGAGTACTTATAGAGCAACTGCACACTTTTTATGTTCTGACGCCACTCCGCCTCAGGATAAAAGGAGCTTATGCCAGTCTTTAATCCAGGATGAAAAACCCATAGATATGCGCCTAGAGCACAGGCACATTCCATGGATCGCTTCAGCCTCTTCATCATGACGTTCAGAAGATTTCGAGAGGGAGATGCTATGTTTATGTCTGCAAACGGTGCATGTACCGAGTAGCTTAGGCCGTAGGATTTACCTAAATCCACAAGCATTGATGTTTTCCTTTTGTCTAAAGCGTGAATCCCCTCATCAACAATCTCTATGAGCTTCACGTTCCTTCTCACAGCATCCATAAGACTCTTGTCGAAAGGTTCACCTAATTTATATAGGAGAGATAGTCCGATTTTCGGTTTAGCCAATATGCAGCGCTCCTTAAGACTTCTAAAATCAATGCACACTCGGTAATTAACTTTAGCTGCTATGAGAGCAGTTTAAAAGCTTAATTTAACACTAATTTGATAGAGGGGTGAACGGGGAGATTTATGGTTGAGGAGACCGATGTAGTTGCCTTTCTTGAGAAGCGTGGAGGAGAAGCTTCGCTTAGCGAAATTGCTGAGGGGCTCGGCATCTCCAAATATGGGCCGAATTCAGCCTATGCCCTATTACAATCATTGAAGAGTAAGCGCTTGGTTGAACGCCGTGGAGAACTATGGACGCTAACTGAGGAAGCTAAACCCGCAAAAAGGCAACCAGCATTGCCGACGCTTGAAAAAACAATGGAGCAAATGCCTCCGAGCCCTGTTTCAGCGGTTAAGGCTGAAGCGGCTCCTGCAAGGGTTGAACATGCTGCTCTTCCAGAGGATGTTGATAGACTTGTGAAGGCAATGGCGCAGACCCTTGCGGAAGCCATGAAAAGTGTTAGAGCTCCGGCAGATGAGTGGGAACTTGCAACCAAGCCCATGACAAGCAGAATTGAAGAGACCGCAGAGGATAAGTTGAAGAATCTTGTGTTGAAACCTGACGAGGCTGTTGAGGCTAAAAAGCCCTTGATGGGGTTTCCGACAGGCACATTTCTGGATGAACTGTTCTTAACCCCTGAAGGCAAGGGTCTAGGAGGAGTTCCCATATGCGGTCAAATCGCCATCACGGGTTTGCCCGGCGCTGGAAAATCCATCCTTGTGGAAGAGATAGCGGTGAAAGTCGCTGCGTCCAGTAGAAGGGTTCTTTATGTGACGGCTGAAGATACTTGGAAAGGCGCTACACCCAGGTTTGACCTGCAGTCTCGACTAAAACAGAAGGCAGACATCCTTGGCCTAGACTGGGATAAAATCCGGGAGAGCCTCTTCGTGCTGGACACTGTAGCCTTTCCAGAGTTACGTGATTGGAATACCTTTGCTGAGACATACAGGTATGTTGCTGAAAGAGAAAAAATTGAGTTGGCAATTATAGATTCGGTAACTGTGCTCGAGTCTTATCGTGGAGCATTGAAGTATCGGGTTATGGAGCTAGCCAGATATAACCAAGTGCATGGAATAACAGCCCTCTTCGTTAACCAGCGAAGTTCCGAGGTTTGGGATAGCTATGATATGGCTGGAGGCATAGGATTAGCGCACAACCTTGATGGGACCATAATTGTGGATTATGGGCGGGTATACTGGTACGATCAGCAGGTGGACTTAAAGGCGGAGAGAGGTGAATTTGTCCGGATAGCAAGAGTTCTGGACTGCAGGCTCTGCAACTTTGAAAGGAGAAGAATAAAAGTTGACATAACGCCTGATGGATTTCTTAGACCAGTAGAGGCGCTGGGTTCCGCTGGGCTGGCGGTGAGGAATAACGTCGATAGTTAAGCCTCCTACACTAAAGGAACTCATAGAGGCTTACGGCTCTAAAAAGGATGCTATAATACGCTTAGTTGAGGCGGGGTTTTCACCGGAGCAGATAGAGTGGAGGACAGGCATACCATATTACCTCATAAGGCTTTACATGAGCGGCATAGAGCCGAAGAAGGATATGTCCTTCTCCAGGATTGCTGAGGTTTATGAAAGAATCACGGTTATTCGAAGCAAAAAGGGAAAGGAAACAGAGCTGGTAAAGTTCTTTAAAATTCCAGAGCTCCCATTGGAAGTTAAGGCCCGCTTCACTCTGGGAGCCATTACTGATGAGAGTCTCAAGGTTGGTCCCGGCTTAGTAGAACGCAGCATAAGCCTAGCAACGGGGGTTTCACGAAGTGAAGTTAGGAAGTTTTTGATAGATTACGGTGAACATGGAGAGGTGGCTTATCTATTAAAAAGCCCTTCAGAGCCAAAGTTGTCCTTAAATGAGGTTTACGAGGCGATTAGGCTTTTGCCAACAATTAGAAGCGTTAAGGAGCGCGAGTTATACATATCAAGTATTTTGAGGGTCTGCACACCTCAGGAGGCTAAATATGTTGTCAGGCTTTTGCTGGGCGATCTAAAGCTGGGTTATCATGTCAACACCGTTATTAGGGCTGCATCGAGGGCCTATGGGGTTCCACAGGAACTCATTGAAAATGCATGCGCAATAATGGGGTTAGTTGAGGGGATAAGCATGGCTTCTGAGGGTCTGCCCAGGCTTGAAGAGGTGAAACTTCGTCCAGGACAGTTTATAAAGCCTCAACTGGCCCACCTATATGATCCGGACAAGGTGGTTTATCCTGTTAGGGCAGAGTACAAGCTTGACGGCAGTCGCCTTCAAATCCATAAGTGGGGAATCCAGATATGGATCTTCTCCAGAAGGGGTGTTGAAAAGTCAAGGACGCTGCCTGAGATTGTGGAAATAGCAGGGAAATTTAATGCCCACAGTTGCATTGTAGACGGGGAAATAATAGCGGTTGATGAGCAGGGCAATCATCTGCCCTTCCAAGTTATGCTTGAAAGAACTGTTCCCAAGGAGCTTACATCCAGAGAGCTTGAGGAGAGGATGAAGAGGGTTAAAGTGACTGTAAAGGCATTTGACATACTGTTCGTGGACGGAGTTGATCTTAGGGGACTGCCTCTTTCAGAGAGACGAAAATACTTGCTGGAAGTGGTTCCACAGGAATATTTAGCTGAGGGTTTGGATTGCCATAATGAAGTTGAGCTTATGCGCTTTTATGAGGAGGCTTTAAGGAGAAAGTATGAAGGAATCGTTGTTAAAAATCTTGGCGCCCCCTATGAGGTGGGTCAGCGCAGTTATAATTGGCTTAAACTTAAGCCGGAGAGGGACACAATAGACTGCACTATAGTCAAAGCCTTGTATGGGAAGGGTAAACGCGCCGGAGCATACTCTTCATTCCTTCTTGCTGTAAGGGATCCTTTGGAAAAGAAGCTTTACACGATTGGCTGGGTTTCAAATCTTCCGGAGAAAACAATGGATGCCCTAACGGAAATTGTTGAGAGAACTAAGAAAAGCGGGGATGATGAAGGCATTTATGTAAAGCCGTCTGTGGTGGTTGAGGTTACTTATCAAGAAATTCAGGAAACTGACGAATATACAAGCGGTTTCGCGCTGAGAGTGCCAAAAATAGTGCGCTTTAGGGATGATAAAACCGTGGATGAAATAGATACGGTTGATAAAATCAAAAAGCTTTATACGCTGCAGTATGAGCGTTTCCCCGTAAATACGATATAGCTTCGCTGTAAAATGTTTTCCAGATTTAATAATAAAATAGCTGTGGCCGCCTTATCACATCATGAGTTTCAATAGTGCTTGTTGGTTGAGGCATGCCTATGTTCGCCGTGCTCTTATACTGTTCCCTACGGGTTCCCATGGCTATTTCAATGAATTCTCTAACAGTATGAGTGGCGAATTCCCATGTGGGGCGTCCATACATGATACCGTGGCAGTTGGAGTCTACATAAACATAGAATCTTCTTCCGCCGAACACGTAGAGAGCTTCATTTGCATATCCGTACTTTGGATTTGTGAGGACCTTAAAGGGCCAAAGTTTACAGGCCTCGGGTTTCATGTGCTGTAAGCCGCATAGATTCATGTTTGATAGTTTATATAGGAAGATGCATGAGCCGTCGCTTTTCTTTCTAAGGTAAAGTTTTCCTAATCCTGAAAGCGTCGTCTCCACCCCATAGTTCTTGACTATTTGAAGCCATTCCTGAAAACTTATAACAACACTGTAGGCTTTGCAGCATAGTCCGCAAGCACGACACTTCCAGTCGGAGATGTATTGCCATGGGATGAAAAGCATGGCTTTCCCTTTTACTCCAGCTTCACTCTACCTGTTAAAGATGAAAAATAATAGACTTTCTTTAAAGTTTTACCCGGGCATGGTGTGGCGGCTTAATGCTGCTTAAAGCTTTTTGTACAGGTATATTGTATGCGTGGGATAACCAAGTTTGGGATTCTCGCAGAAGTTATCAACCTTTAAAGGCCGCCAGCCTACGATTTCATAGTCATGGGAGACGACACGGGCTCCTTGTTTAAGCTCTGACTCAAGTTTTGGGCGGAGCTTATCATTCGCGCTTGTGGTTAGGTACAGGAAAACAACATCTGCTGAGGATATGTCAACGTTGAACATGTTGGCATTTATGATTGTCACCCTGTCCTGTATGCCTTCCTCGAAAATCGTGCTTAGCGCTTTCTTAGCCAAGTCTTCCCTTAGTTCAATACCTACGGCTCTTGCGCCGAACTCCTTTGCAGCCATTATAACTGTTCTTCCATCACCAGCTCCAAGATCGAAGAATACTTCTCCGGGCTTCAGCTCCGCCAATGTAAGCATGTGCCGTATCACTGTAGGCGGTGTTGGGACGAATGGGGCTATGGACAGGTTACGGCCTCCCACCCTGTTTTGGTTTTCCAGAAAACGTCCTTAAAAACTTTCTTGACCGTTATTATGTTTGCTATGCAACGTAAGTCGCCTTTTTAGGAGTTGGCCTTCTGGATTCGCCGCATTTCATGGCGCTTTGGGCGCATAGCTCCAGATGCCTTTCCTCATCTCCTGCACCTGCGGCTTCAGCTGCCTTCCTGCATAACTCGCTTGGTTCCTCGCACCCTTCTTCCTTACAGAGTTTTGAAATGAATAGGCAGATTTCTTCTACATCTTTTGGCTCTAAAACTGCCCGGTTTGTGCGTACGAGCAGACAGATTTCCCGTGCTAAGACGCAGTTTTTGATGTACTTGATTCTGTTAAGGACTTCTTCGCGCATTTTTCTTCGGCTTATCTCCAAATTTGCAGGTCTCCACAATATTTTAGAGCTGTGCTCACCACATTAACATGGGCTCTCACATTTAAAGTTGTTGTAAAGTGGTGCTTACCAGAATCTTTTGGTTATAGCCTTGCGCTCAGCCTCAAGGATGAGCTCGTAAAATGTATCATTGAGGTTAGGTTCTTTCTCGAGAACCTCCTTCACATCTGATGTTTGAACCTTCCTGGCGCATAGGGCTACAGCCGCGGTCTTTCCGTACTTGGCTATTAATCGTGCGGTCTGTAGGGCTTCTCTTCGCAGTTTCTCTTCGCTTTTAGCTAGTTTCTCACCCTTCTTATCAACCATTGCCAGCACTTTCTCCTCTTCTTCCTTGAGAAGCCCAAGAGCGGGTGAACCGCATTTGGGGCATTTTGGTTTGTTAGGCAGATCCTTAATTCTGATCATGTCCACATATTCCCAGCATTCCGTGCAAACGAAGGTGCATGTTTCATTCATCAGTCTGGCTTTAGCGGATTCTATGAGTACCGCGCGCATCCGTTCCGGAGGAATCAGATCAGTCTTCATGCTTACACGTTCAATTCCAACTCGGGCTATTGGGGTGGCGTTGCCCTTATTATCAACTCTCAACAGTTGAATTTCGCCGTCGCGAATCATCTTTAAGACTTGCACCAGCCTTTCCAAGTCAAGGTCCTTCATGAAAACCTCTTTTAGGGCTTCTTCAAATATTGGAGTTCCCTCAAAGCTCTTAAGTAGCCTCTGGAGGCTTACACTGCTAAAGTCAGCCCACTTTTCAAGGGCTCCGAAGCGTCTAGCTACATGTATCATTCTACGCTTGAAGATTCCTGTTTTCACCACTGCCTTCGTCAAGGAATCCCTAATCGTATGCTCTTCCATAATGCTCATTTCCCTCAACAATTCGATCAATTGCTCGGCGTCAGCTGCGCCCATGGTTTGGACGAATATGCGGTAAGGATCATGCTGCACAACAATGCCGTAACCAACCTTTTCGGAAAGTTGCTGTCCAATCAGCTGGGCTAGGGCTCTGTTTGTAAGGGACCCGAAGTGAGCGTGAAGTACAACGAATTCTTCCCAGTTTTCAATTGTTACTCGTTTGTCAGTTGGAACTGGTATTCCCAACTGTACTTGCTCTATGATTTCAGAAATTGTCTTCATGATGGTTTCTTTATCAGCGGGATACTTTTCACTTAGCTTATCAGCCACTTTGTTGGGTGGCAGTCCCATCTTAAGCTGTTTCTCAACAAAGCCTCGTATGTATCCAACTTCCTGGGCAACTTCAAAGGGCACAGGGATTTCTTCACCTATCCAGCTTGGTATAGCGCCGGTGGGATCATCAACGGATTTTACGTATACTTTGTCCCCGGAGACGTGGGTTATCCGCCAGGGGCTTCCCCTGATTATGAATTTGGTTCCAGGCTTGCCATATTCAGCCATGAAGGCTTCGTCTAGAACTCCCACAGCCGCATTGTTTAACTCATCTATAACGAGGTATTGCTTTTCTTCAGGGATCATGGATAGATTGTTGAAGTAGTACTCAAATAGGTCCTTAGTCCTTCTCGGCTTTAACGCTACTTTATCATCGAATGAAACCCATGCTAACCTTGGAAAGCGCTCATGCATATACCTTAGAATCTTCTCAAGATCCTCCATTGTAAGATGAGAATAGGGATATGCTTTCCTAGCTATTTCTAATATCTCCTCGAACTCAAGCCGCTTCTCTTTAAGGAGTAAACCTGCAATCTGATGTGCCAGAACATCATAGGGCTTATAAGGGATATCCACTGGCTCAAGCTCCTCGTTCAGTGCCCGGCGAGATATTGCCATAGCTTCCAACGTGTCGTCGGAATCCATTGTCACAATTATCCCCTTAGCTATGTGCCCAATCCTATGACCACTTCTGCCAACTCTCTGGATAAGCCTGGTAACTTGCCTTGGGCTCATGTACTGTATTACCAAGTCTATTCTGCCTACATCTATTCCAAGTTCTAGGCTGCTGGTGCAGACAAGCCCTTTGAGCTCCCCATTTTTTAGTCCTCTTTCAGCGGCTATACGGGAGGGTTTTGCCAGCGAACCGTGATGTATGGAGACTGGGAAGTCCATGTCCCAAACTTTAAACCTGCTTGCCAAAACTTCAGATATTGCCCGCGTGTTCGTGAACAGCAGGACTGACTTGTGGCTTTCTATGTATTCGCGGATAACTCTGAGCCTAGCAGCCACCTCAGGATGGGTGTAAAGCTTCTCTGAGAGCTTAATGTCCTCATCTGAGGGTTGGGGATAAACTATTTTAAGGCGCATCATCCTTGCAACAGGAACCTTCACGATCTCAACGTTCCGTTCATTTCCAACAAGGAACTGGGCTACCTTTTCCGGGCTTCCTATTGTCGCTGACAAGCCTATGATCTGAAAGTCCCGCCCAATTATGGTTCTGAGCCTTTCAAGGGCTACGGCAAGCTGAGTCCCGCGTTTGCTATCTGCAAGCTCATGTACCTCGTCGATTATAACCCATCGTACGCTCTGGAGATGCTTGCGAATAATCCATCCTGACAATATCGCCTGCAAGGTTTCCGGAGTGGTTATTAAAACATCTGGTGGGCTTCGGGCTTGTCTGGCCCGCTCTCGAATTTCGGTGTCCCCGTGCCTGACAGCCAATTTGATATCTAGATTATTGCACCACCACTCAAATCTCTCAAGCATGTCACGGTTCAAAGCCCTTAAAGGGGTAATGTACAATACCTTGATACCAGGCGTCTTCGGCTCTTGCAGAAGCATATTTAAAACTGGAAGAAATGCAGCTTCCGTTTTACCTGTGGCGGTGGGTGAAATAAGCAGCACATTCTTGCCGTCAAGAACCTTGGGAATGGTTTTCTCCTGGGGTTCCGTCGGCTTTGAAAATCCCCTCTGCTCGAGGAGGTGTCGAAGGGGCTTCACAAGCAAGTTAAAAACGTTACCTGGAGAATCTTCCAACTAACTAAACCTCAGATACCAGAGAATAAGCAACAAAACCCATGTAAAAGAGTTTTGGGTTAAAATTTTCAACGAGCAACTGCTGACTGTTAAATTGTAGTTATTACGATTTAATGTGCATTATACAAAAATTTTTAGAAAAATAATGAAAACTGCGTATGTAAAATTTATAAATTTCAGCTCCATTCACTAGAGAAGCAAGCTATAATAGGTATACACATAAAGCTAGCTGCAGTTAAAATGGAAAGATTTAAAATGTACACTGTTTAACAAGAGGGGAATTTAGCAAAATAAGGGTATGCTGATGCAAAGCCAGACCGTTGACGAAATAAGCAAATACCTCGAATCCATCCGTTCAAAGATGAGTCACCGAGATTATATGAGG
This sequence comes from Bathyarchaeia archaeon, assembly GCA_038868255.1. GTDB lineage: Archaea > Thermoproteota > Bathyarchaeia > Bathyarchaeales > Bathycorpusculaceae > DRVV01. The sequence continues at coordinate 3,807 of JAWCTJ010000033.1, read as the reverse complement.
CTAATCGCCATAAAAGTCCCCGAGGTCCATCGGTTCATCGCCGAATCGGCGGAATTGTGTAACCCGGACAGGATTTATATCACCGCTGACACGCCGGAGGATATAGACTACATTCGACGAATGGCAATAGAAACGGGTGAAGAGAAACCCTTGGCCATGCCTGGACACACAGTTCATTTCGACGGCCCCTACGACCAGGGAAGAGACCGTGAAGCTACAAAGTACCTTGTTCCGAAAGGGGACTACCTAAGCAAGGCATTAAATCAGATTGATAGAGATGAAGGATTAGCAGAGGTGAAAAGACTCCTTAAGGATTCAATGAAAGGGCACACGATGATCGTGCGTTTCGTATGTCTCGGACCGGCAAATTCAGTTTTTACAATTCTAGGCATGCAATGCACGGATTCATGGTACGTCGCCCATTCCGAATACCTATTATTCAGGCCGGGCTACGAAGCGTTTACTAAGGCTTATCCAGATACACATTTTCTCAGGGTTTTACATTCAAGCGGAAGACTGAATGAAAACATGGTCAGCATAGACCATGACAAAAAAAGAGTGTACATTGACTATACTGAAAACATTATCTACAGTGTAAACACGCAATATGCAGGTAACTCTGTGGGTTTTAAGAAGTTGGCCTTCCGCCTTGCAATACGAAAGGCAAACCAGGAAGGTTGGCTTGCAGAGCACATGATGATAATGGGAGTGCATGGACCAGGAGGGAGGAAAACCTATTTTGCAGGGGCCTTCCCAAGTGCATGTGGCAAAACCTCTACGGCGATGTTGCCGGGTGAAACAATACTTGGAGATGATATTGCATATATACGCAACATTAACTCCGTAGCCAGAGCTGTGAATGTTGAATGCGGCATATTTGGCATCCTGCAAGGCATAAGTCCAAAGGATGATCCCCTGTTATATAAGGTACTTACAAGTCCCGGAGAAGTCATATTCTCAAATGTCCTAGTTAAGGATGGAAAGCCGTACTGGCTCGGAATGGGCTGCGAGCTTCCAAAAGATGGAGTAAACTATACGGGTCACTGGTGGGAGGGCAAAACAGATGAAAAGGGTGAACCAATTTTGCCAGCCCATAAGAATGCCAGGTACACGATATCCCTCAAGGCGCTTGAAAACTGCGATCCAGAGTTAGAGAACCCCATGGGCGTCGAGCTTGGCGGAATAATGTATGGTGGACGTGACTCAAAAGCCTATGTACCCGTCCAACAGAGTTTCAACTGGGAACATGGAATAGTCTGCTATGGAGCTGCCTTAGAAACCGAAACAACCTTCGCCATTATTGGAAAGGAGGGTATACCTGAAATAAACATGATGAGCATCCAAGACTTCATATCCATCCCCATGGGGCAAAACATCAGGAACAACTTAAAGTTTGGAAGAAAACTGAAGAAGCCCCCGGTAATATTTGGCGTTAACTACTTCTTAAGAGACCTAAAAACCGGGGAATACTTGAATTCTCCAAGGGATAAGCACGTTTGGGTTAAGTGGATGGAGTTACGTGTGCACCGCAATGTAGGCGCAAGGGTAGCACCCACAGGGCTTATTCCGAAGTATGAGGATTTAAGCGTCTTGTTCAAGCAGGTTCTGGAAAAGAAATATAGCAGAGAGGACTATGTTAGGCAGTTCACCATCAGAGTGCCTGAGAACCTCAACAAAATAGAGCGTGTTGAAAAGTTCTATAAAGAGAAAGTCGCGGATACACCAGAAGAACTATTCACAATATTGAACCAGCAACGTGAACGCCTTCTCCAGGCAAGAGAAAGATTCAATATGGATTACATTCCGCCGGAATATTTCGACGAAGAGTAGAGTTTCAACTTTTTCGATGAACTTTTATCAGCAAAAATCTTGTAAATAAACAACAAAAATAGATACTGGAAACTCCTTTATTCAGACAGTGGAGAGGGTTAAAATATCTAAAAATACGGAAAAACGGACTATGCGGAAAAAGGGTGATTTTGAAGTTAGGCAGATGACGCTGGAAGATCTTCCTGAGGTTTGGCGTATAAGTGAGAGAATATTTACACCGTACAGCCTACAATTTACATATAGAACATGGAATATAGGTGAGTTGTTATCGCATTTTCAGGACGATCCTGAACTATGCTTGGTGGCTGAAGAAACCAGAACCGGGAGAATCGTCGGTTTTGTTATTGGAGCCGTACTAAAACGTCCGTACAGCCCATGGACTTACGGCTACTTTGCCTGGGCGGGTGTAAAAAAGACCTGGCAGAAGCAGGGTGTTGGAGAACGATTGTATAAGGAGTTAGAGAGAAGATTTAGGGAGAGAGGGGCGCGCATAGCCCTAGTGGATGTTGAAAGTGGAAATCACGCGGGAATACGGTTCATCGAAAAACTCGGGTTCAAAAAAAGCCAAATTTTCATATGGTATTCAAAAAACCTGGAGCAACAGTGAGGAGAATTTGTCAAAAATCCCTAAAACTGTAATTTTATAGACGATGTTTTTGCATTGCACAATGGAAAATTATTTATTTACCATAATAAGAAAGCATGATGCTGGAATGTTGGAGGATATTAAAATGGCTAAATGTCCGAAATGTGGAACAGAAGTGGCGTCGGCAAGGAAGAAGTGGACGATGGCTGGACGCCCAGACAAGTCCGGTAAAAGGATGCAGTTGGAAATAGGGCTTTTTGACTGCCCCAAATGCAAGAAGCCATTCCGGGAAGTCCTGAGCAAGAAGAAGGTTTAAGCGACTTCTAGCGGAGACCACCTATGCCGAAGGCTAAAGCTAAACAGAATATATGTCCTGACTGTGGAACAGAGGTTAATGAACCGTATAAAACCTGGGAGCTTGTAGCTCCTATTCCAGACAAGAAGATGCGAATCACAGTAACAATATTTGGAATGTACGAATGCACTAAATGCGGCAAGAAGTTCAAAGGCGTGGTTGGAAAAGCAAAACTGGGTACGGAAGGCATAGAGATATAAACTTAACCCTCTTAAACCCCCATTTTTGTTTCATAATTTTTATCCGCTAAGTTTTAAACTCTGAAAGGCTTCCTAATTCAGGAGACTAAGAGGGCAAGGATTGGCAACAGGGACTATTAGAAAGATCTGGAGCAACGATCACATTCGAAACGCATTAACTTTAGTGCTTATTTTCGTGGTTATTTATGGCGGCGCACATGTCACCTACATCGCCACACAGTTAGGCTTGCGCACCGAGTATCCCGCGTTAGCTGTTGCATCAGGAAGCATGTTGCCAACATTGAACATTGGAGATTTAATTATAGTTCAAGGAGTTAACCCTGAAAACATATGTGCTGACAGGCTTAAAGGGGACATTTTGGTTTTCAGAAATCCCTATAATCCCTCAGAACTCATAGTTCATAGAGCCGTCAAATTGGAGAAAAGAGATGGTTACTACCTCATTACCACTCTTGGCGACTACAGCAGATATGGTGAAAGAGACCAATTTTCACCATGGAATTCATCTTTGCTCATCGGCAAGGTAATAGCGAGGGTTCCTTACATCGGCAACCTTCCACTACTTTTTCAGGCGGAGAGAAGCACTTTTATTCTATTACTCGCATTCATCGCCGCAATTTTTGCGTTAACGCTCTTTATAACTTCTGGGGAGGAGAAGCCGCATGAAGAAAAAGTTGGAAAGGGATCCTCAAAAATTTTCCAGTTTACTATTGTAAATCTCTTGATCATCGGGCTTTTGATCTTCACTTTATGGGGAACTTTCACTTTCCCACAGCCTGGAGCTAACCCGCCCAAGGCTACAGTTAGAGGAATGTATGCGGACATGGAGTTTCACA
>JAWCTJ010000032.1:0-14088 GCA_038868255.1 Bathyarchaeia archaeon | reverse complement strand
CTGAAGTATTTTATGGGCATTTTGTAAGACATCTTATTTCTGGAGATATTCCATCATATCCTGAGGCTTTGTATATCGAGGCTAAATACATAACAGGATCTAGAAACTTTAAGCTTGTAGAAATAAGCGAAAATGAAGAAACGCACAATAATCATTATGAAAAGCTTAAGAGTAGCTTGAAAATTTTGATGAAGGATCAACAAATAAAAGAAAAAATACTTCACGCATTTGCCCATGAAATTGATGAAATCCATAGAAAAGAAAAGTCCATCAACGTTATAAAGTCAATATTAGAGGAAGCAAAGGGCGTTTCCCTTACAAAACTAAAAAATGAATCCATGTCTAACAGTATGCATAATCTTATATAAGGTGGTTTTTGTGAAGGTTAGAACTAGCGTCTTTATAGAGAGGGAAATTCTTGAGAAAGCTAAGAAATTGGGCTTAAATGTTTCACAATGCTGTGAAAACGCCTTAAGGCTTTATATAGAAGCTATTGAGGGTTCTAGCATAAAAATATGCATGAAAAATCCTGAAACAGCCAAAAAGATGAGCAAAAACATTCAGGGCGCTGATTCTGAAGCGGGCGGGGTGGGATTTGAACCCACGACCACAGGCTTAGGAGGCCTGCGCCCTATCCTTACTAGGCTACCCGCCCATGCGCTTCGCTTCTTCTAATAGGAAACTTCAAAACTTAAGCATTCCCCAACAGAAAATTTAAACCTTCAAACTTAATTCAGAAGAAGGTAGCCGGCCTGAAGCTGCGGGGGTACCCGAGCCAGGTCTAAATAGGCTGCATATGGGAGCCAGAAAGCCTAAGATAAGGGGGAGGACTTAAGATCCTCTGGCGTAGGCCTCCGTGGGTTCAAATCCCACCCCCCGCACTAAAAATAGAGCCTTATACAAGCCTATTTTAGCTAAAAAAGCTTAATTTTTGGATTTGTTGGTGGGGCTGAGATTTCAGCACAAAATTACTGGTAAAAAGATGCGATTTAAAATCTGTTAGAGGTGCTTCTGTTTAAGCTTTTGAATACTAATTGTAAGAAGCGAAAGAGAAGCACATTTTAAAAGCTAGGTGGCAATTACTCACTTGCGTGGATGAGATTGGTTGAACGAGTTTATTTAGATACAAACGTGTATTGCAGACCTTTTGACAATCAAAGTGACAAGCGAATTCGAATGGAATCAAATGCTTTTATCAAGATTGCTGATGTGGCTTTTCATGATAAAATAGTTATCGTAAGTTCTGATTATGTAAAATTTGAAATTGAAAAAATTCTAGATCCATTAAAGAGAAAAGATGTAAGAGGTTTTGAAAGAACTCTAGCTTCGGTAAATGTAGCTAGCATTAGGCGAGTAATTTCTTTAGCGAGAAAATTTTCCGCCAGATGTAACTTAAATCCTTTGGATGCATTGCATGTTTCTTCTGCTTGCATTGAAAAGGCCGACTGCTTTTTGACGTGCGACGATGAAATTCTGCAAAAGAGCCGCTGTATCGAGGAACTGGCAACAGAGGAGGGATATAAGTTAAAAGTAAGAAATCCCATTAATTATTTAGAAGAAGAAAAGCATGGGTGAGAAAATGACCGAGACTCAAATAGCAACTGTAGAAGTTCCCTTTGAGGCGCTCATAAAAGAGCTCGGAGCAAAAAGAGCCATAAAATTCCTAAGTGAAATTAGACGGAAATATGGCGACTCTGTGGTGGAGCTTAGAAAAGCGACAGAGAAACTGACGATGGAGCAAATTGAAAAAGAGATTAGTCAATTGAAAAAAGAAGGCAGAATATAAAACTGCGCACCACAACACGCACTTTGACAATTAAACATTTTCTTTAAACTTGCATAATAAAATATTTTTACTGGTAATTTTGTGCGTAAATCCCACCCCCGCACCTACATTGAACCCTCAGAACTAATCGCGTTTGGCTTATGACTTCTTAAAAGAGGCAATAGGGGACTACCGGGTGAGAGGAAACTGCCTAAACTTCTTCTAACAAAATAAAAAGAGTAGAGTTTACTGGTTTCTACTTAGGCATTTTTAGCATCTTCCTATTGACGTATATGTCGTAGGCCACTAGGCATATGCATATAATAACGGTTACTATCAAGGCTGTTATTAGTGGCTGTATGGCTTGCTGTAAGGCCTCAACCGCAGAACGCGTCGCCTCAGCCTGCTCAGCCGTCGCGGGCGCGGGAGCCTCGGGTGGTGCTGTTGTTACGGCTATGGCTGTGGTGGCGTAGCTGTCCCAGTAGCTTTTGCTCCCGCTGAACACGGCTGTTATGAAGTATGTGCCCTCCTTGGGCGGCGTCCACAGCAACTTGAAGGCTCCGCCGTTAAGCGGATCCGTTGTAGCCCTGCCTATGCCTATCATGGAGCCATCATCACCCACAGCATACAACTCAACATCCACGCCACGAACAACCTGAGGCACTGGATACTGCATGTAGACATATTTCATCCATTCACTCATGTGTTCGTCCGCCGCCGCAGGAGCGCCTTTTGCGCCTGGAGACATGTCTGTGACTTTACCCTCTATCAGCACAGCGTCTCCTCTTTCGATGACCTTCGGCGTTACTGAAATTTCTGTTGATGTTTTGCCCTTGCCAAAACAGTAGATGCGGTTATCATAGCCGTTATATGTTACCAGGTAGCCGTCGGCGAACGCGACGGACTCGCCGTTGTAGAAGCCCGGTATTTCCCACAACTTGTTGCCTGTTTCAGCGTCCAGGCAGTACATCCTATAGCCCCTAAAGATGGGCGAAGTGGGCGTGTGCTCAGTTACTGCGAAATAAACCTTGCCATCTGCATAGTTCAGTCTGCCAAAATGCGGCCATGTTCCATATGGCGTCATCAAGCCGCTGCTTTCCTGGCGGAAGGTCCACAGATGCCCGCCTGTTTTGAGGTCAAAGGCAACAACGCATCCTGACTGCCCCGAGGTGAAAAGTTTTCCATCCGCCGCTAGCACGGTCCAATCATAAACTGACCAGTCGCTCTTGGTGTACTCGTTCAGCGGGTCAGTCACCCAGAGCTGCTGCCCAGTGGCGATGTCGATTACATGCCACTGCATTGTTTCCTTCTCAAAGAACATGTAAACTCCTTCACCGGAACCCTTGCCCCAATATCCGATCAGCCCTGGGGCGGAGGTTCCGCCGGCACCCCATCCTACATTGGTCCAGTTCTTAACCCAAATTTGTCGTCCCGTTTTAAGGTCGTATCCCACATGTACAAATATTGGAGACGCACCGGTCACCGTGATAACTGACTCAGCGACAAGCACCATCCTATCAACGTCGATGACGCCTGTGGATTGTACTCCAGGCACGTCAGGTATGGAAACATTATATTGAACTCCATTTTTCCAGTCAAAAGTTGTGCGTGAATAGGGCCGATAGGTTTGGGCAGTGAATCCGAAGGCTCCGCTGGTGAAGCATAGGGTTGAATTCCACAGGATAAGCCTATTATTTGTTCCGTCAAGGATGGGCACTAAAATTTCGCCGCTAGGTCCAAATCTCGGCGCAATACTGCCCGATGCTCCCGTGACTGTTGTGAACAGTCTTCCAGTGTAGGCGTCATACACTTGCCAATTAGATCCCTGAGCGCTCCATAGGTAGGCTGTAGCACCACTTTGGGTGCCGCTGTTAAATATGACCACTTGAGCGGTTGAAATCTGCGGCATATCCTCTTTTCGCCAGATTTCCTCTCCAGTTCTTAGGTCTACGCATATTACGCCCTTAACCTGTTCAGCTGCCCCGAAAACTGACCAGAACATGTTATAGTATAGTCTGCCCGCTATTATGTAGGGGTTGAACTTGTTTTCATAGAGCAATCCCGTGTAAAAGTTTGTTCCATATCCTGCTTCTCCACCTACAATGCCGCCGAAAGTTAATTCCTTCGTCCAAACTATGTGGGGGCTTTCTGGCGCTTTTGTATATTTGTTGATGAAGCTTCCGCCAAAGGGGATGCCGAGCCAGTTTCCAGCTATCCTGTACCATTCTCGGAATTCAGCGTTTATGGGGCGCTCCCAATAACTTGATGGTAAGGGGACCTCAGGCCAAGGCTCAACAGGTTCCTCTTGCACGGTTAGCTCAACTATGCGGCTTGAGGATGGCTGGAAAATGTGCGTGCCACGCGGCAACAACATTAAGCCAACAGGCGCAGCAACGTTTATCGTTGATCCCTCAAAGTGATTTTGAATTTTATAGGTGCCAACCATTTCAGGGGTAAAAACATAGTACGCTGTGCCCACAGGGTCAGACTCTATGGGACCTACTTTTGTAGTTTTACCTGTGGGATCTGTGATGCTTATGGTGTAGTTCCACCCCTTATACTGAAAGAAGCTTGTTTGCGGTGGAGCTTGATCAAGCCATATCAGAATGTTCACGGGCTGTCCTTTTCCAGCGGGGTTCGGGGTAACTTCTATGTATGTGTGAGTTACCCATGTCCATTGCCCCTGAGCATAAGCGCTTGACAAGCTGACTATTATCATGGCCATGGAGAACATAATAACCAGCGATATCGCTTTTGCAGTTTTCAACTCCTTTCCTCCATAATCCAGTTTTACTTTACAACTGGGCATAAGTATCTTTAATGTTTATGATAAATAAGCCTTCTTGAATGTTCCGCAGTGTCAGCAAAGCCGTATCTGATCAAATTATGATTATGGCTTAATCTTGGAAGGATGAGTAAAGCTTCATAAAATTTTTGGCTCCGTCAGGTTGAACTTTAAGTTGTCTTTGCGCGGTGATGTGGATATATCTGAAAAGGCAGCATAACCTAAATATCATGTCTTAACAATACATATGGTGGGGGGTGCAAGTGGAGAAAAGCTTGCATGAAAACACTGGCTTCATGACGAATGCCACTGGCGGCATTGAAAGCCGATTTGCCAGGTGCCTCTTAGGAATTCAAGTGCCGATTATGGTTGTAAATCAGGACTTCAATATAGTGTACATAAATGAATTCGGGGCTAAAATGCTGGGTTTAACCCCTAACCAAGTAATAGGGCATAAGTGTTATGATTTGTTCAGAACAGCCGATTGCCTATCGGCCAATTGTGCATGCGCTGTAACCATGAAAACTGGAAGTTCCGCATCCTCTGAGACTTTTGCGAATTTACGCGGTAAAGGAGTTTACCTGCAATATGCTTCTTCGCCTGTGTTTGATGATCTAGGTAATGTGGCTGGGGCTGTAGCCCTTCTTATGGACATTACGGGCTTCAAGGCAGCAATAGCCAAAAGTAAACAGCAGCTCCAGTACCTTCGGGCCATTCCCACACCAGTAATTGTGGTGGACAGGGACTTTAACATAATGTACATTAACGAGTTCGGAGCTAAGGCTCTGGGTCATAGTGTCGAGGAGCTTATAGGATGTAAATGCTACGAAGTCTTCGAAACGGACCACTGTAGAACTTCCAAATGCGCTTCCTCAATTGCGATGAGGGCAAACAAGATTATAACCTCAGAAAACGTTGCAAGGGTAGGTGGCAAGCAGTTCTATGTTCGCTACACAGCTTATCCCATATACGACGAGGACGAGAGAATCGTAGGTTCTGTAGAAGTTGTTATGGACATTACGAGACAGAAGGAAATGATGACCGTAATAGAGGGTATAGTTAAATCGGCAACAGAAACTTCTGAAATCGTTGAGGGGCTCTCTGCGGATATACTTAAAGCCTCGCATGGGGTTTGGGAAATAGGGGATCAATTAGCACAGGCAGCTGAGAAACTAAGCAGCAGCATGCTTCAAATCCAAAAGGCATCCCAAAACGTCTCAGAGGGGGCGCAGAAACTTTCGAAGTTAGCATTAGACACAGCGAAGGTTATAGAAACCCTCGGCACTTTAATGAGCGAGTTGTATAAGAGGGCGGAAGAAGTAAACAGTCAAGTAAGCAGCTCTGCAAAGCTGTCCTTTATCGTTGGAGAGAGCGGCAAACAAGCCTTAGGCTCACTTGACGAAATTAAAAGCGCAACCTTTGAAGTTATGAAAACAATAAACCAAGTGAATATGACTGTGAAAGACGTGGCTGAGCTGGCTCATGACATTTCAGACATAGCAAGTCAAGTGAACATGTTGGCGCTAAACGCCGCTATAGAGGCTGCGAGGGCAGGAGACGCCGGAAGGGGCTTTGCTGTTGTGGCGGATGCTATAAAACAACTTGCAGGACAAACTGGAATGGCCGCTAGAAAAGCCGTTGAATCCATCGACAGTATAACAAAATCTGGAACCCAAGCCTCCTCGATAGCGCAGAATGCTGGGCATGTAGCTGAGAAAAGCGGGATGGTCATTTCAGACGCAGTGAAGCACTCCCTGCAAGTGGCTGATTCAATGAATATTATTACAAAGATAACGGCTGCTCTAAAGGAACACATAGAAAAAAGCGTGAAATACCTTGAGGACGTCAACGCCACAATACAGCAAACAGCCAGCTTCTCAGAGGAATCTGCATCAGCGGCGGAGGAGACTGCAGCAAGCATAGAGGAACAAACAGCCGCTACGGAACAGGTCGCAGCCGCTGCCAAGAAACTGAGAGAGGAGAGCTTCAGGGCAATGGAGCTCGCAAAGGAAATTGAAGCCGCCTCTAAGAAGCTTAGGGAGGAACTTGAAAAAGCTAAATCTTCTTACAAGTAACCCAGTTTATAGCGTTAGCCACCCCTCAATGATAACACAGCATTTATTTATGGGCAAATCAGCATCCAACTAATTTTAGCTACCTAGAACATTCGTTAATTATACCTCATAGTCGCCTGAGGGCTTGTGAAATGCCTTATGGTTTATAGTTAATTGATACATGATTTTACAGTCCACGTCATATTTACGTCGGAAACCATACTCGGAAACTAAAATATGGCATAAGAAAACAGCATTAAAAATTTTAATGCAGCAAAGTCTTTATCAGGCGAAGGGTTAATGAAAGGAAGAAGGAAAGGCGCTAAATGGACTGGGAATCAATACTTCTCAAGTGCGGGGAAAACGTGCATAGACAGATAATTCCGTTACTCAAAGGCGCAAGCCAAAAGGGACCAAACCTCGGTGTGGGAGCCGGAGGCGATCCCATAAAGCACGTGGACTTAGTGGCTGAGAAAGCCATCATAGACACGCTCATCAGCCACAATGTTTCATTTACGTTGATAAGCGAGGAGTCAGGAATAAGGCAATACGGTGAAAACCCGAAGCAGAATTATGTAACCGTAGATCCCATAGACGGGACAACTAATCTAACTAGGGGTATACCCTTCTATGCAACATCCATAGCTGTATCCTCAAAGCCAACTCTAAACAGCGTACACGCTGCACTTGTCACTGATCTATTACGCAAAATAACCTACACTGCGGAAAAGGGCAAGGGTGCACATCGGAATGGCGAAAAAATATTTCCATCCGATGAAACTTCGCTGGAGGAAGCTGTTATAGGTCTCGACTTAAACACCTATAAAGTTAGGGAAATAGCCCCCAAAATTACGGACCTCATAAGTCGGACTAAGCATATCCGCCACCTAGGGGCGAATGCGCTCGAACTGTGTTATGTGGCAGACGGCACAACAGATGCGTTCATCGACATACGTGGGAAACTCAGGGTCACCGACACTGCAGCAGCATGGCTCATAATAAAGGAGGCTGGAGGCAAAATAACCCGTCCTGACGGGGAAGAGCTAAGCTCGAAGCTTGACCCAAAGGAAAGGGTAAATTTTGTAGCTTCTGGAAATATGAAGCTGCATAAAATCATCTTAGAACTTATAAAGGCTTAATGCTGAAGTAAAATGATACGCCCATTAATACCGCACCCTGCAATTCTCATTAAAACAAAGGATAGGCTGGCGTTAGCGATATCTGATCTTCATATAGGCTGGGAAGTGTCTCTCTCAGAAAAGGGCATACATGTTCCAACTCAAACACCGAAACTTCTGCGAAGACTTAAGGCGTTAATAAGCGCACACAAACCCGACAAGCTCATCATACTTGGAGATGTGAAACACACCATCGCAACCGCCGAGCTGAGCGAATGGAATGATGTACCGGACTTTTTTAATGAGATAAAGTCCCATGTGAAAGAAATAGAAGTGATCCGCGGTAATCATGACGGAAACTTGGAGCCCCTGCTGCCCGAGGATGTAAAGCTTCTACCATCCACTGGAACGATTATGGATGATGTGGGGCTCATCCACGGACACCGCTGGCCCCCTCCATCACTTTTGAAATGCAGAACCCTAATAATGGGACATGTTCATCCAATAATAGCCCTCCGCGACCCAGCTGGCTTTAGAATAACCCGTCAAATATGGGTCAAAGTTAAATGCAGCCCGGATAAGCTGGCACCAGACATCATAAAAAGGCATGAAGCAGAGGCCGACGTCATCAATCACGATATTAAGCCGAAGACACGCCGGGTTTTTATAATGCCATCCTTCAACGACTTCCTAGGCGGAAAACCATTAAACGAGGAACTCGACGAGGAGGAAGATGTGCTTGGACCCTTGCTACGTTCGGATGCTGTTGACCTTGAAAATGCAGAGGCCTATCTGCTGGATGGAACCTTTTTAGGGACGTTAAAGCAGCTTAAAATCCGTAAACCTTTATATTGAATATTAACTCTATACTAGGCTGGTGATTTTAAGTGGCATTCGATGAGGATGAAGAGTATCCCGGCTGGTTTAGGAGGAGGCGCTTCCCCTTCTTCGGAAGCTGGTTCTTTGAGGATATCGATCGAATGTTCCGAGAGATGGAGAAGGCAATGGAGGAAGAATTCAAGATTTTTACTTCAAAGGTTCCCAAGGATTACGTGAGAGAACGCAAGCTTCCAGACGGCTCAATTGTGAGGGAACTAGGTCCATTCGTTTATGGATACAGCATTAAAATAGGACCTGATGGTAAGCCTGAAATCCGCGAGTTTGGAAACGTGAAGCCAGGCAAGTTCGGGCCGAGGGTTAAGGAGGAACGTGAACCCCTAGTTGACATAGTTGAAACAGACAAAGAAATCCATATAGTCGCTGAACTACCAGGTGTTGAGAAAGAGGACATAAAACTTCACGGAACCGAGGACACACTTACAATAAGCGTTGAAACTCCTCAGAGAAAATACTATAAAGAGATAAAATTGCCTGCAAAGGTTAAGATAAAAGAGGCAAAAACTCAATACAAAAATGGCGTTCTAGAGGTCATAATGCCAAAGATGGAAGAGGGCAAACCTAAGGGCGAACCCATAAAGATAGAGTAGCATCAAAGAACCAAGGTCTATTCATGGATGTCGACCAAGAAGATGACATTCTTGATTCCATATGCAAAACGGCTAAGGCAGCGGGTAAACTAACTGGCGAAAACCTTACGAAACTCTACGATGTCTTTGGACAACGATTTACAAAAGCCTTTGAGGCTTTAAAAGAGAACAGAGTTAAAAAGTATATTTTTAAACCAAGCGGCCGTGTTGTCTGGATAGTGATTGGCAAGGAGCGCGATTATCTAATAATGCCTGAGGTGGACTTTTGCACCTGTGATGACTTTTACTTCAGAGTGCTTGACAGAGAAGTGCATATGTGTTACCATATTCTAGCCCAGAAAATAGCCAAAGCCCTAGGATGGTATGAGACTGTGGAAGGCGACGATGAACTCTATGAAACCTTAATGAAAGAGTGGACTAACCCAACTCCTTAAATACTATAAGTGCAAATTGGTGAAAGGGATAAAGGAGGATTCCATTGGAGATCGGAGCATACTTTGAGATTCTTAAGTACACCTTGATGACTGCGACATTCATAGCTCTAGTTTTGATATTCCTGCACCTAATACACGGCAAAGAAGAGGGCAAAAGCTAAACTGACCCTTTTTCCCAGAAAGCCTTCCTCATGAGAAGCATCATTATAACACATGTTATCCCTAAAATTATGGCTATAATAATCAGCAAGTGAGGTTCCGGACCAGCGCCGAAGACTATTGGAATAGGCCCAATGAATATTATGCCGCCAACGCCTACTGAGGCATTATTTGAAAATGCCGTGAAAATTAAAAGCGCAATCCCAACTAAAATCATGAAGAATCCCGTGAGGAAGAGCATAAAAAACCATTTAATCGCCCGCTCTCCCGACGCGTTATTCCCTTCTATCATGTTCTCACCCTGAATATAGGAAATGAAGTGCAATAATGAACACGAATAGCAATATTGTAAGCACTATCGAAAGCCAAAGGACAGCTCTAATAGACTCCTTATCTGTTCCAAAAACTATTGGGAATGGCCCAATTATTATTGCTCCGCCGCCCCTTGCCTCCACTTTGCCTCTAAAACCGGCGATGAAGAGCAGAAGGAAGGCTGCAAATATCATGAACACTCCTATGAAAATTAGGGCTATGCTGAGGCCGTAAAGCGTACCAGAGTTAATAGCCAAATAGAACACCGACAGAAGCTGGATTTTGAGAGTCCTATAAGCGTTTCCATATGGGGTCTACATAAGCAGTAAATAGAGAAGAATCGCCGTGGCGAATGATGCTATGAATGAGGGAATCAAATAGGCGTAGACTCTGCCTAAGGATGACTTGAAGTATTCAGCTGTGAATGTGAAGCAAAGATGAGTTGGAGCAATTAAGTATCCAAGATATGCACCCACGTAAATGAGCATCACATCTCTGGGCATAAAGTTAAAGATTCCTCCAAGCACTGATGTGCCTATAACTACGCCTCCTGAAGGGGATCCGGTGAAGAAACTGAATATTGTAGGTATGGCTGCTATAAGCCCTAGAAGGTTGGCTTCCCCATTTGAAAGGAGTTCTCTTAAAACCTCAGGGAAACCGGAAGCGTTCACAACGCTTCTGATGAGGAAGGCACCGTATGTTGCAAAGGCTATATCATATATCGCCCTACTTTTTAAAGCATTTAAGAATGTTTTCAGGCTTGTTTTAGAAATTGCGGCTAGAACTGTCAAGCCCATGATTGTCGCCGCTAAAACGTCTATGCCCCGTCTTGAAAACTCATAATCTGCTAGACTTATTCCGATGGCTCCAACTATCGTAACAAGTATCGGAGAAAAAGACTTTAGGAATGGCTTAATTTTCCAATCAGCCATATTTACCGGGTCAAATGCATTTTTCTCTGAGCCATGGCCGCCTCGGAAGCTTATCAAATAGCCAACTGCAGTCATAACCGCCACTACAGGCAACTGTATCAGAATTAAGGTCGGCGCCGTCATCCCCGTCAGGGCGATGGTGACTACAAAAACTGGTGCCAGCGGATAGATGGGAAGTATTACATGTCTAAACCATAGGTTGGCATAGGCCTTTTTAGCGCTGTTGAGCTTGAGCTTTTCACCTTCTGAGTCTACGATGGGCGCTGACATTATTGCTCCGCCTGGAACAGGCAGAAGCCCCACTACAGCTGGAACCACGCTCAATATGATTTTTGGATTTTTAATGATGGATCCCAGGCTTGTGCTCAACTCATCCAGGACTCCTGTTTCCTTATAGAGTTGGCTAAGCAACATTATCCCGAAGGTTGCAAAAACTATCGATAGGGTTAGCTGCCCCCCAACCGTTGATGGATTGAAACTGGCGTATACGACTTCCGGGATTTCAGGCCAATCAACAGCAAGCAGGGCTAAAAGAATGGCTGTCACGTTTAGGGCTACTCCTAACTTCACATGCTTATACAGCATGATTCCTAGAAGACTGAATGATGCTACAGTTGCCACAAGCGGGTTAACTATGCCCATGGGGCGTACCTTAGCACAGAGGTTTTAAATCACATATGCAAATATGCTATTAACCGTTTCCTATGCGACGGTGCTTGAGGAATCTTCAGAACCTGAAAGGCTTAGGCTTGCCTTCACAAGCTCCCCGTTTATCCTTTCAATTTTAAACTTTCTCTCAGCGCATAGATTTATCATTTTAGCGTTGTCTGAACTTATGTAGGCATATATGTTCTTCAAGCCCATGTCCCCGCCGATTTTAATCAGGTAGTCAACAAGCTTTGAACCTAGCCCCCTGCCCTGCCATTGATCTCCAACGACGACGGCGAACTCCCCGCTTTTTCTTCCAGGATCTGTTGTTAACATGCCCATGGCGATCATTTTTCTACAGCCTTCTTCCCTCGTTTCTGCGATTATAGCTATTTCCCTATCATAGTCTAGGTTGCATTGCCTAGTCAAAAACTCACGTGGGAAATGGTGTATTGCTTGGAAGAACCTGAGCCTCACAGTTTCCTCAGAAAGTGACTGGTAAAACATGCGGAGCATACCCTCATCCTCAGGCTTTATGGGACGCAGGGTAACTTCCATTCCATTTTTCATTTTAAATTCCGTGGTGTATTTCCTAGGGTAAGGTGATATTACAAGGTGCTGATGCGGACGGGTTCCCTTAGAAAGGGCCTCCTTGTCTATAATTATTCTCGCGTCCACTGCGACAACGCCTTTTTCAGTCATTATCAGCGGATTTATTTCTATCTCCTTTATTTCTGGGAAGTCTATAACCAACTGGGAGAACTTTACCAGCGTCTCCTCTAGAAGTCTGATGTTCAAGTGTAAGTGGCTCTCTGTGAAGCTCCTGTAAATTCTCGTCCCTTCAATAAGCCTCCTCGCCAGCACCTGATTCAATGGGGGAAGCCCCATGCTTATGTCTCTTGTTAATTCAGCGTTAACTCCACCCGTCCCAAAAATAATCACTGAGCCAAATTCAAGATCCCTTTTTGCTCCTAGAAGGAGTTCAAAGCCTCTGTCACGAATCATGGGCTGTAAGAGAACTCCTTTGAACTCCGCGTTGCAGTCCACTACCCTCCTCGCCAGCTCTTCAAAGAATATTTTCACTTCATCCTCTGACCACACGTTGAGGATTACTCCGCCAGCCTTTGACTTGTGAATCAATTGCGGAGAAACAGCCTTCATAACCACGGGGTATCCGAGTTTAGAGGCTGCGGCCTCAGCCTCTTCAGGGGTTTTCGCCACAGCAAATTCCAAAACTGGAATTGCATAGGCTTTTAAAAACTGCAGGGCTTCATTTTGACATAATACATTTCTGTCCTCGTTGACATACCTCTTAAGAATTTCCTTGAGAAATGCGGGGATTGAAAATTCCATGGAGATCTCTTCAGGAGCTTGGTATAGAAGCTCCAAATTCTGAGTGTAGGTGTACATGTACATGAAAGTGGCTGCAGCCTCTTCAGGAGTGCTGAAGGCTGGTATGCTGTTTCTCTGCAGGATCTGCCTAGCTTTTCGGCAGTCGCCTTCTCCTATGAAAGAGGCTAAAACAGGCTTCTTCAAGCCCTTCGCAAGCTCTATCAAGGCTTTTGCAGTTGATATGGGGTCTGCTGCACCCTGGGGCGTGTATATTATTAGGAAACCGTCGCTGTTAGGATCTCTGAAGCTTATCTCCATAACTTTCCGGAACCTATCCACGGTTGCCTCTTCAAAAACGTCTATGGGATTTGTGGCACGGCAGTATGGCGGCAAAATCCTCCTTAGCTGCTGAATAGTTTCATCGCTTAGTTTTGTAAGATGCCCACCTTTGGCATTGAGAGTGTCTATGGCCATTATGGCTGGGCCGCCAGCATTCGTTATTATTGTGAGGTTCAGGCCCTTCGGGCTTGACTGCATGGCCAAGGCTTCTGCACAGTTGAACAGGTCCTTTATAGCCTCAACTCTGACTATGCCTGCACGTTTAAAGGCTGCATCATAGGCTTCGTCTTCACCGCATAAGGCGCCCACGTGTGAAAGCGCTACTTCCCTGCTTTCGGGGAAGCGTCCAGCTTTTATCACTATTATCGGCTTAGCCCTTGCAAAACCCCTGGCGGCGCTTAGGAATTTTCTAGCGTCTCCCGCGTTTTCCATGTAAAGTATGATGCTGCGGGTTTGGGGGTCTGTCCCAAAGTAATCTATAAGATCTCCGAAGTCCACGTCTATCATCGAGCCAGTGGATACCACAGCGCTAAATCCTACACCTGCTTCAGACGCCCAGTCAAGAACGGATGCGCATAGAGCTGCACTTTGGGAAATGAAGGCTATTCTCCCAGCAGCCACAGGCCTGTCTACAAAAGTGGCGTTCAACTTTATGCTTGGTCTTATGATTCCTAGGCTGTTTGGACCTATTATGCGGAGATTGTACTTTCTCCTGTGTTCAAC
>JAWCTJ010000031.1:0-14241 GCA_038868255.1 Bathyarchaeia archaeon | reverse complement strand
AAAAAGATTTCCGAGGGGGTAACGCTGCGAACACCGCTTCCGCATTGGCAAGCCTAGGCGTAAACGTTACTCCAATAATCTGCACTGACAAGCTTGGATTCAAACTTATAAAACACTACCTAAGATCCCCGAGAGTAGATTTGTCCCATGTCAAAATATGCGAAAGATCCTCCATAACCACTGCATTAGAATTCAAAATTGACAACGAACTAGCAAATGTAATGCTCCGGGATCTAGGCTCCCTTGAGTATTTCGGTCCACAAAACCTTGACGCTTCAGATTTTGAGGCCATAGGCGAAGCTGACTATGTATGCATCTTCAACTGGGCTGGAACAAGAAAACACGGAACAGAGCTGGCTGAAAGGGTAATAAGCCACGCTAAAACCAGGGATAAGGCTAGGACATACTGTGACACGGCTGATCCTACACCCAATAAAGAGGAAGCCCAAAGCCTAATAGACAGAGTGCTGAAGAGTCCATTCCTTGACATTTTAAGCTTAAACGAGAACGAAGCAGTGTTCTACGCTTCAATGCTTAATCAAAAAATCGGGGAAAACAAGGCCAAGCTGCCCCTTGAGGAGCTGGCGAAAGCATCAGCAAAAACTTTGAGCACATACCTCAAGGCTAGAGTAGACCTGCACGCAGCATCCTTCTCAGCATCATTTACAAACAAAGGCGAAATAGTGGTGCCCGCCTTTGACGTTCCCGTTCTAAGGGCAACCGGAGCTGGCGACACGTGGAACGCCGGAAACATTCTAGGCGATTTGCTTGGGCTTTCCGACGGCGCAAGGCTGATGTTGGCCAATGCCATAGCCGCCTACTACATCTCAAACTCGGAGGGGAGGCATCCCACCCGAAGAGAGCTCTGTAGGTTCTGCAACAAGCTTAAGGGTAAGTGGAAAACCAAAACAGATAAAAACAAGCAATAATAGAGCATTCAAGCCTGAGGTGTAACCCTTTGCCAGCGGAGATCTCAGACATAGACAAGTTCATAGAGATAAGCGGAAGGGCCGAGTACTGCGCAGTTAAACGCCTGAAGGATATTGTAAAATTGAAGCTGCGTACACGGCGAATGTTATACACGCTGAAGGTTGAACCTTCAAAGGCTGAGGAAGTAATAAAGAAGCTGCGCTGCGAAATCCAAGAGATATAGTCTACCCGGCTTCTATAACAGTTTTTGCCAAACTAACCGAGTCTTCCAGGCTCTTCATTAAAGTGTTCGTTACAGTAACCTTCAATCCAAGCTCTTCTATACGCTTCCTAAAATCCCGGTCAATCTCATCAATCACGAGGTGAGTTAACAATCCGTCATAGAACTTGGCCACTCCATATGCTGAGGCTTCGAATCCGAGGCTTGCCATAACCCTGTCAGCCGGTCCCTTTAACGCTTTTCCGCCAACAATAGGGCTAACCCCGATTATGGGACCTTTAAAAGCCCTCAGCTCCTCCATTATTGATTGGATTGAGAGTATGGGCCATATGCTCAATACGGGATTGCTTGGACAAATAATTATCCGATCAGCACTCCTTATAGCTTCTAAAACCCCGGGAGCGGCTCTAGCCTTATCCGCGCCCTCAAAAAACACCCTGGTTACGATGTCAACGGTTCCTCTCCTCACAAAGTAATCCTGGAAATCAAGAATCCGCTCTCCAGATTGGATCTTCGTCTTTAAGGGGTCATCCGTCGCAGGGATTAGCCTAGCCTTAACGCCTAGCATACGACATAAGTAGGCTGTAGCATGCGACAGTGTCATACCATCCCTGAGCATTTTGGTTCTGGCGATATGAACCGCCAGATCCCTATCTCCAATTTTAAACCACGTTTCAAAGCCCAGCTTTGCAAGCGTTTCAAGACAATTGAATGTGTCTCCTGCAACCCCCCACCCTTTTACTTCATCCACAATCCCTGCTAAAGTGTACATTATAATGTCCAAGTCCGGGCTTACATGAAGTCCATAGATTTCAACATCATCACCCACATTGCCGACAATTGTCAGTTCCTCCGGAGAAACAACCCTTACAAGCCCCCTTAGAAACTTCGCAGCTCCCACACCGCCAGCGAGAGCAACAACACCCATAACCGTAAGCCTCCATTTGATAATTGCCATACCCCTTTTATTTTTAGTTAGTCTTAAGTTTTAAACATAACAACTCCCTTTATGGTGAAATGCTGTTTGGGCTTTTCATCTGTAATTAAGACGCGTAGGAGCATTAGAAAGTTCAAGCCTGACAGGGTTCCAGATGAAACGATTATGAAGATTCTCGACCTGGCTCGATGGGCCCCTTCAGCGCATAACGCTCAGCCATGGCGTTGCATAGTAATCAACAAGGAAAAGCTTAAGGAAAGGCTCGCATGGGCTATGGGTAAAGTTTGGCTTTCAGATCTTCTAAGGGACGGCGTTCCAGAGGAAAAGGCTGAGCAGATAATTAGGCTTGAAAGCTGGGAGAGGATAACCCGGAGTCCCATAGTCATAATTGTATGCCTAACCATGAAGGAAATGCATAGATATCCTGACAGGCGTAGGCGAGCAGCAGAGTATATAATGGGTGTGCAGAGCGTCGCAGCGTACATACAGACCATGCTTCTCGCGGCGCATTACCATGGGCTGGGGGCATGCTGGATCTGTGCGCCCCTCTTCTGCAAGGGCGCTGTTAAAAAGGTGCTGAACCTCCCTAAGGATTTGGAGCCTCAAGCAATGATAGTGATAGGATATCCGGATGAGAAACCCAAACCTCCATTGAGAAAAAGTTTGGAGGAGATATGCAACTTCTGAGGATTTTACGCTGCGGGCGCCTTGCGTTTCTTTGACGAGAGCTTCAGAAGCAGACTTAGTGCCAGTTCCTTTTCATCCGGGACTCTTGTTTCCAGGATACCTGCCTTCTCGGCGGATTCAAAGATTCTCTCTCCTGTCTCTGTGCGTATTATTATGAAGGTCCATCCGTCCAAGCCGAGTCCTCCAGCGGAAATGTCAGCCAGCTCAGAGCTGAAGTCTTGGCAGTGGCCGCAGCCTTTCCTAACGTATGGCTTCACTTCTGCCAGCGGGATGGCTTTAACCCCTGACTTCGTTGTTATAAGCATTTTTCCCTTAATGTTCATCTTCGATATTTCCCCGGGGTTTATCCCCAGCTTGCCGCGGATATATTCCTCAACAAGTCCATCATACGTGAAGGATTCTGAGCACATCAACCCGATTAAAAGCTTTATCGGCGCCGTGTATCTCTTAAGCCCTGCAATCTGCAGCTTTCTGATGGCGCGTATTTGACAAGGCGTTCCAACGAAGGCCAAGCTTGACTTCTTCTGTTTTATGGCCTCAGCCAACGCCAATATGTTGGGCGAGTAGGTGTACCTTGTGCCGGCGCCCTCTAAAACCTCCGTTGGGCTTGTGGCCAACATGGGCGTGGGATATAGGGGTTTATCCCTGCTTTTCCCTGAAACTATTGCGCCGTCGAAGATTCCGTTTTCAAGTCCAAATTTTAGAAGCGCGGTTACAGCCCCACCGTCCTGAGCTACCTTCTGCACAGCCTCTTCCTTGGCTCTTGCAATGACTAGTTTGCGGTAAATTCCGAACTCCTCGCTGGGCTGTTTTTCCCTGTTGAACACGGCTTTTTCAACTTCAGGCTGACTCCATTCATTCTGGGGGCAAACCCTCGCGCATATGCCGCAGACCTTACATTCCTTCACAATCACCGGTGTGCCTTCCCTGTATTCTAGGCAATTGTATGGGCATACAAGAATGCATGTTCCGCATCCTACACATTTTCCAGGCGTGACAACGTTTTTTCCAAGCGATTCTTCAAAGCTGATTTTATTGAAAGCCATACTTCAATCATCCTTTAGGTACTCAAAGAATCATTTTCTAGGGTTTAAAATTTTTGCAGCCATTCCATCAGCTTTTTCCATGTTTTCGCTCTTGTAACATCGAAATTCTAATAAAGCAATATGGGGCATCATGTTTACATCTCAAGAGGTCAAGTTTAACATGTTAGCTCAAGCCGGCGTGAAGATACGCGGCGAATACTGCAGCAAATGCAGCGTCTGCTCCTCCGTGTGTCCCTTTGAGGCCATATTTGCAGATGAGAAAACAGGCGAGCTCGTTATAGACCTTGAGAAATGCCGTATATGCGGGCTATGCTTCAGCTCCTGCCCCTCATCAGCCATAGACATAGCCTACTATGATAGGGATTCCCTTATCAACTATGTTAAGGAACACATCAGAGAAACAGGATTAGACAAACTGGTCTTAAGGTGTCAAAGCGCCTCTCTAAGCGACGAAGTGAAGGATAGATTGAAGAGGCATGGAATAAGCGAGTACATAACCTTGAGGGTGCCATGTGTTGGAAGGGTTCCGCCGGAGCTTGCCCTGAGAATATTGGCTCTCGGCATAAAGAAAATTGCAGTAATTCCATGCAAAGGTGAGAACTGCCGATTCGAGAGAGGGAGCAATATAGGGTTGCTACGTTTTTCCCTAACGCAAACCCTGCTGGGCCAGTTAGGCCTCGAAGAGGACACACTTATTGTCATCAGAAGCCTTGTCAAGGCGCATGTTGATGCTAACCGCTGTATTGAATGTGGAAACTGCGTGTACACCTGCCCATACGACGCCATCCACTTCGGCTCGCCTGGAGCAGCCCAAGTGGATGAAAACGCCTGTTGGGGATGCGGCGCATGCATCACCGTCTGCCCAGCCATGGCCATCAGCCTCGACGAGTTCAACCACAAATTCCTACCTCAAGCCATCACCCGCTACGCACGTATAGTCCGCGAGATGAAACACAAAAACGGCAAGCCCGCGGTGCTTGTTCTGCATTGCCAATGGGCTAAATTCCAGCTTACAAGTGGCTCAAGCAGCTATCCTGATGGTAACGTTGCCCTTTTAGAATTACCGTGCTCCAGCGCTTTCGATCCCATGTATGTAATTCAAGCACTTTATGAGGGCTTCGACGGCGTAATGATCGCCGCATGCAAAAAAGGCGAATGCAGGTTTGAGGATGGTAACGAACTTGCTGAACAGCGCATGTCCACGCTTAAAAGACTTTTAGCCCAATTAAACCTTGAAAACAAGGTTGAGTTGTGCTTTACCTCTCCAAAGTATTTAGGTGAATTCGATGATAATGTTAAACTATTTGTAAATAAATTAAAACCCATGTAAAGAGGGAAATAGGATGATAGTGACAAAGGAGAAGCCGATAGAGGAAATATTGGAATATTTGGCGCCATATAAGAACGTGCTGGTTCTAGGGTGTGACGGCTGCACCCAGCCTCCAAGAGGACTAAAGCAGGCGAAAATGTCTGCCATGCTAATCGAAATGGCAGCGAAACTGAAACAGAAGGACATCAAATGTAAAGCTGCAACCGTAGCCATGCAATGCGACAACTACATCTGCTCAACCACTGTGTCCTCACAGCTGGAAGGCGTTGATGCCGTATTAACCCTCGCATGCGGGATAGGTGTCCAAACCTTCGCAGAGGTTTTCCCAGACGTTCCAGTATACCCTGGGCAGAACACGGTTTTTGCAGGTTCCCAGGAGAGAGAAAACGGTAAAATGTATGAGCGATGCAAGGCCTGCGGCGACTGCCTGCTCGGCGAAACAGGCGGCATATGCCCCGTAACCGCATGCGCGAAAGGACTTATGAACGGCCCATGCGGCGGCTGCGTTGAAGGCAAATGCGAGGTTCCCTATGAAATAAGAGATGAACATGGGAAGGTCATAAAAACAATAGAGCGGGACTGCGCCTGGTACAGAATCTACGAACGGCTGAAGAAGCTTGGCAGGCTGGATCTTTACAGGAAGTACCGGCCTCCAAGGAACAGGGCCATTTCAGGCTGGCCCAGGCTTTTGGAGGGTGTTTAAGCATGGGGCAAGCATTCTCCAACCTTATGAAAAACATCTTTGAGGGCAAATTCGTCTACACTGGAGAACTGGAAGCTCACAGGTCCGCGGATCTTTCAGAGGTTATAGCATGGGCTAAAATTTTGAAGGCGACAGGTAAAATCACTGCAGCCAACGTTACTGATAACCCTCAGAGCGTAGGAGCCTTAAGCAGCCTAGTAACAAGCTACATTGTTCAAAGGGAAACAGGCCTGGAAACCGTTTACCAGCTGAGGTGCAGCGACAGAAACCGCCTAGCCCTAGTTTCAGACCTTCTAGGCGCTGCTGCCTTGGGTTTAAGAAACGTCTTAGCCTTGACAGGTGATCATCCTAAAAAGGGAGACACGCCCGACGCTATGCCTGTTTTCGACCTTGACGGAACCCAACTCGTCGAATTAATCCAAAAGATGGTTTATGAGGGGAAGGACCTGTCAGGCAACGAAATCCACGGGCCTAGACCCCAGTTTAACATTGGCGCTGCAGCCAACCCGAACTTTAAACCTCTGGAGGCAGAAGTGTTAAAGCTTGAACGCAAGGCTGAGGTGGGCGCAGACTTCTTCCAGACCCAGGTAGTTTTCGACGTTAACGTCGCCCTAGAATTCCTAGACGCCGTAAGCCACATAAAAGCCGCGTTTCTAATAGGAATCTTCCCGCCAAGGTCCTATAATCAAGCAGAATACTTCGCCAAAAACGTTCCAGGGGTTCAGGTTCCGAAAGAGTTTCTTGATAGCTTTAAGAAGATCAGCGAGATTCCCGATAAAAACGAACGGCGGAGAAAAATCGACGAGTACAACATAGAATACTTCACGAACTTCATCAAACAAGTGAAAAAGAAGCCTGTGTGCAAAGGAATCCACATCATGGCCGTAGGTTACCCGGAAGTGGTCAGCCCAATAATTGAAAATGTGGAGAAAGGCTAAACAGACCCTTTCTTCATAAGCCTTTTTATAAACAGCCTAAAAATCCATAACCATAAAAATCTTCACATTTAGGTTGTGAATTCTGATGCATACAATCCAAATCATTGGAGTGAAAGGGTTGCCGCTAATAAATCCAGGAGATAACCTTGCCCAACTTATATGCGAGGCTGCTGAGAAGCAGGGAACCCCCATCCAGGATGGAGATGTGCTTGTAATCACTCATGTGGCTGTTTCTAAGGCTGAAGGGCACATCGTAAACCTGAATGAAGTTAAACCCTCATGGTTCGCCAAAACCTTCGCAGAGCTTTACGATAAAGATCCAGCCATCATCGAAGTGGTTCTCAGAGAGGCTAAGGGCATCATACGAATGTTTGATGGAAAAATAATAACTGAAACCAGACATGGGTTTATATGTGCAAACTCAGGTGTCGACAAGTCTAACGTGCCTGAAAACTACGTGGCACTGCTTCCCAAGGATCCAGATGCCTCAGCTCAAAGAATAAGACAGGAAATAAGAAAGCTGACCGGCAGGGACGTTGCGGTTATAATATCTGACACTCATGGAAGACCCTTCAGAGAAGGTGAAATAAATGTAGCCATAGGCGTAGCTGGGCTTAAACCCATCAGAGACAGAAGGGGTGAAAAAGATTTGTTCGGGTATACCTTAAGGGTTAAGCAGACTGCTATTGCAGATGAGCTTGCCTCAGCAGCTGAACTTGTAATTGGGCAAGCCGCTGAGGGTATCCCCGCAGCCATAATCCGCGGCTACAAGTTCACCCCCTCTGAGGAGTCCACAGCAATAGAACTTGTAAGACCGAAGGGGAAGGACCTTTTCCTCTGAAATGAAGTTGCTAAACATATTTTTACATCATGCCTAAAAACATTTAAATCAATGTTTAGGGGTTAACCCTTTAAAGTTGGTGTTTAAAGTGTTAATAAAGGATAAGCGTCAAACGCCCTTCTTCAGGAAGAAGCTGGAGCCCATAGAGGTAAGGGTTCCGAAGAAAATTTCTGAATTGCTTTCAGAAATGGCACGGACGGGTTTTCAGGGCAGGAAGCTGGGCGAAGTTGTTGAAGTCTGGGAGGAAATGCTCAGAGACAATGTAGTGATATTCTTCGGATACGCGGGTTCAATGAGCACAACGGGTCAATGGAAGATCGTTAATTGGCTTATAGAGAACCGCTTTGTCGACGTAATAGTATCCACTGGAGCAAACATCTCTGAGGATATTCTAGAGGCTATGGGCGGCACATACTGGCAGGGCCATCACTTCGTCGATGACCAAAAACTTTTCGAGCATAAAATAGACAGGTTCTACGATGTTTTCGCGGACGAGCTTGAATATCGACAAATGGAGCGTCTCATAGCTGACTTTATGAGTAAGCTGGATCCCAACCGTAAATACTCCTCAGCCGAATTCCTTCACTTATTGGGAAAGGAACTTTCCCGGCTCGGCGTGAAAAGCATAGTGGCAAAAGCTTATGAAAACAAGGTGCCCGTCTTCTGTCCCGCTATAGTTGACAGCGGATACGGAATCGCCTACCTCCTCAACAGAAAATTCAGGGAAGGATTCGACATAACCATAGACCAGATGAAAGACTTTGAGCAGATGGTGGATGTTAAGGCTAAGGCTGCCAGAGACAGCGGTGTAATATACATTGGTGGAGGTGTGCCTAAGGACTTCATCCAATTAACCACAGTTGGGCTCAGTTTAACTGAATCTAGAGGAGACGAGCATGCTTACCCGCATAAGTACGCCATACAAATCACTGTGGACTCACCGCAGTGGGGTGGACTTTCAGGATGCACCTTCGAGGAAGCCATAAGCTGGGGTAAGGAAGCGAAAGAGGGTAGGAACGTGCAGTGCTACTGTGACGCCACCATAGCGCTACCAATAGTTGTTCATGCTTTAGCGGAAAGAGTCAATAGGCGTGATAGGGTTCCGGATCTATCTTGGTTGTTCAAAGGGCTAGAGTAGCTTGGAACAAACCATGGAAAAAGTGAAGGATTTCGAAATTTCGAAGGGTTTATCAGCTGATCAACTTGTCAGGCAGATGCGTGAAAGCGGAGGCTTCACAGCCAAACACCTGGCTGTAGGTGTTGACATCCTCGAAGAAATGTTAAAGGATAGAAACTGCCTAAACTTCCTATCTTTTCCAGCATGCCTAATGGCTACTGGCACAAGGGGCATCCTGAGGGAGTTCATGAAGCATAGACTATTCAGGGTTGTCGTGACAACATGCGGCACTTTAGACCATGACTTGGCAAGGTGCTTCAGGGAATACTATCATGGCGATTTCTTCATGGACGATAAGCAGTTGCGCAGGAAAGGCATAAGTCGAATTGGGAACATCCTTGTTCCCCAGGAGTCCTATGGGCAAATAATCGAAGAAAAAATGCAGAGTCTCTTATGGGAAATTTACTCCGAAGGTAAACGTGAATTGGCTACCTATGAATTATGCTGGGAGATCGGTAAGCGGCTTAATGAGAACTCGCTGCTTTACTGGTGTTGGCGAAATGAAATTCCAGTGGTTGTTCCGGGAATAACAGACGGGGCGGTTGGCTATCAACTTTGGCTTTTCTCACAGGATCATGACCTGAAAGTGAACGTTCTGAAAGACGAGCAGCTTATAAGCGACATGATCTGGGACTCTGAGAAATCAGGGGCGTTAATCATAGGAGGCGGCATATCCAAGCATCACGTCATATGGTGGAACCAGTTCAAGAAGGGCTTGGACTACGCGGTTTACGTAACCACGGCTGTCGAGTATGACGGAAGTTTGTCAGGGGCCCGTCCAAGAGAAGCCATATCATGGGGAAAGATTCATGAAAAAGCTAAAACCATAACTATAGAGGCGGATGCAACGGTAATACTGCCAATAATATACGCAGCACTCCTTGAGAGGTTAAATGCCTATCCAGTCTGAAATTATTGATTCAGACTGCAAATTAACCCCGAAAGTTTGTTAGGGTTTCTGACTCTTCAAGGATCCTTCAAACGATGAGGCCGTCATGAATTTAACAGTTTAAATAGTATAAAGACGCAAAAACTCCCAAAGGTGAGCTATAGCATTAAGGTGATTCTTTGAAGGTGGCTGTTTCCGGTAAGGGCGGCGTCGGCAAAACTCTGGTGTCAGCGGGTTTAGCTTACTCCTTGGCTAAAAGGGGCTTTAAAACGATAGCCATCGACGCTGACCCCTCTCCAAATTTGGCCTTAACGCTCGGTTTATCTCCAGAAGAGGCCAGTAAAATCGTGCCCATATCTGAAAATAAGGAGCTTATCAGCTCCAAAACTGGAACAGGCTACAGCGGCGTGTACCGTTTAACCTTCACTGTTGATGATATCGTGCGTGATTACTCTGTTAGAACCCCTTTCAACGTGAACCTGATCGTGATGGGCACTGTTCGCTCGCTTGGTTCAGGCTGCACATGCCCAGCAAATGCAGTTGTACGCTCACTTCTCCGCCACTTAGTCGTGGAGCGAGGAGAAGCCGTCGTTGTGGACATGGAGGCTGGAGTTGAGCATATTGGAAGGGGCACAGCACAGCATGTAGACCACATGCTTGCGGTTGTTAACGCCAACGTAAAGTCCCTTGAAATCGCTAAGCACATACATGATTTAGCCGTCAAGGCTGGAATGAGGCAAATCAGCCTTGTGGCAAATAAAATCGAAAACGAAGCTCAGAAGAGCTTTATTGAAGGCTTCGCTTTGGAAAACGGGCTTAAGGTTTTAGATTTTATCCCTTACGACCAGAAAATTGCAGAAGTTGAAATGCAAGGTGAAACGCCCCTAAAATATGAAGGACTAAATGCAATTAAGGCTATAGAAAGATTATGTGAAAAACTTTTGATGGAAAACATCTAATAAGCTGATCCTCATTTTTATGACAAACCGAGGTAAATAATGTGAAGCTTCTAGTCACCGTTGGCCGTGGCGGAACAGGCAAAACGAGCTTTGTAGCCCTAACAACCAAATATTTCGTAGAGAAGGGTGTAACCCCAATTCTGCTTGTGGACGCTGATCCCGATCAGAATCTTGGCGAAATGGTCGGCGTAGACCTTCACGCCATGGGCAAGAAGACCATATCAGAGCTCTTGGTGGAGACATTCTTGGAGGAGGGAGGAACCACCGTTGGAGTGCCACCCACTCAGCGTATTGAAAACCGAATTTGGTCTCATGGTATGTATGAAGGCGAATACTTCGACTTCATAGCCCTCGGAACAAAATGGATCGAGGGATGCTACTGCCTCCCAAACGCGGCGCTAAAGGGCGCGCTGGAATCGCTTACAAAGAATTACAGGTATGTTCTCATCGATTCACCAGCTGGCCTTGAACATCTTAATCGGAGAATAACTTCCAAGGTTGATGATATTTTCGATGTGATTGACCCATCTAAGAAGTCCTTTGAACATGTTGAAAGGGCCTATAAGGTGGCAACTGAAGTGAAAATATCATTCAAAAACTTCTATGTTGTGGGCGGCTTCCGCTTTCCTGAAACGCTAGAAAACCAAGCTAAAAGTCTCCTCAGATTCAAATTCTTGGGCAAAATAGCTTACGATGAAAACGTTGAGAAATATGTTTTGGCCGGCGAATCCCTCCTAGATCTGCCCTCCGACACCCCAGCGTATGTTTCCATTAAAGGGATAATGGAGGCTGCAGGACACCCAGGATGATTCAATTAAGTTTAACGCATATTTAAACTAAAAGTTTAACAACCAGCCCCACTATATATTTTACAATTTCCAATCAGAAAAGTATAAAAACCGTCGTTATGCTATTGAGATAAACCCCGCACATGAGGTTGTATGTGTGGAAAAGAAAAATATCCATGTAAAGATTGATGAATTAAAGTCTAACACCGGGTTAATTAGAAACCTCGAGTTTTCAATTGGCCGATTGTCCCTCGATTCATGGGCTGAACCCATGGGACCGACACCTTTTCCGTCGTTGACAACCCTGAGAGAATGGGACATGAAGCTGCTGCAGCGCTACAAGCCCTTCTACGTGCCCTTCTGCGACCTTTGCTGTCTATGCACCTTCGGTAAATGCGATTTAACCGGGAATAAACGCGGCGCATGCGGCATAGATATGAGCGCTCAGCAATCACGAATAGTTCTCCTAGCATGCTGCATCGGAGCCTCCACCCATATTGGACATGCACGCCACCTCGTCGAGCATCTCATTGAAAAATTCGGACGTGACACACCTTTGGATGTAGGCGGCTTAAACGTTCAGGTTGAAGCTCCCGTCACTCGACTGGTCTGCGGTGTAAAACCCGAAACCATAGGCGACCTGGAGAATATTCTTGACTATGTGGAAAATCAACTCACCCACCTGCTGTCTGTTGTACACACTGGACAGGAAGGTAGCAACCTTGATTTTGAATCAAAGGTGTTTCACACAGGGATGATCGACCATGTTGGCATGGAAGTTGCCGACATAGCACAGATAGCTGCATATGGATTTCCGAAGGCCGACCCTAACGCGCCACTGGTAGATTTGGGATTCGGCACCGTGAACATTGAAAAACCCGTAATTCTCTGTATAGGACATAATGTGGTTCCAGCTGTAGGGATAATTGATTACCTCAAGGAAAGCGGGTTGGATGGGCAAGTTGAGGTTTGCGGTTTATGCTGCACAGCTCATGACATAACAAGATATTATAATAATGGAAAAATAATTGGACCAATATCCTGGCAGTTGCGTTTCATAAGGAGCGGTGTTCCAGACGTAGTTGTGCTTGATGAGCAATGCATTAGAACAGACTCATTCTATGAAGCTCAGAAAATCAAGGCGCCTGTGATTGTTACTTCAGAAAAGAACTGCATGGGGTTGCCTAACCGTACAAACGACCATGTGGATGCTATAGTTGAGGATCTTGTCAGCGGCAAAGCACCTGGGGTTTTAATACTTGATCCTGAGAAGGTTGGAGAGGTAACTGTTAAAGTTGCATTAAAGGTGGCGCCTTTACGTAAGAAGTTTAAGTCTCTCCCGGAGGTTGAGGAGGTTCTTCAGAGAGTTAAGGACTGCAGAGAATGCGGTGACTGCAGGCGAGCATGTCCGCAAGACCTGAAGATTCCAGAGGCCATGAAGGCCGCCAAGCAGGGAGACCTCGCGAAGCTTGCTGAACTCTATGATGTATGTGTTGGCTGTGGAAGGTGCGAGCATGCCTGCCGTGTAGGACTTCCTGTACACAGTTTCATTGTGAAAGCAGGAGAGAGAAAACTTAAGGAGGAAACATATAAGATCCGGGCTGGAAGAGGCCCAATACAGGACGTTGAAATCAGGAACGTCGGAAGCCCCATCGTGCTCGGCGAGATACCTGGTGTAGTTGCTTTTGTTGGCTGCGCAAACTACCCTAACGGCGGAAGAGAAGTGGCTGAGATGTGCAGGGAATTCGCTAACAGACGCTACATTGTTGTGTCCTCAGGATGTGCAGCCATGTCCATTGGCATGTACAGGAATGAGGAGGGAAAAACGCCCTATGAGGAGTTTACAGGCGAATTCACAGCGGGAGGTCTTGTGAACACTGGTTCATGCGTATCCAACGCTCACATAGCGGGGGCAGCTATAAAAATTGCAAATATATTTGCAAAGAGGAACCTCAGAGCCAATTATGAAGAAATAGCTGACTACATCCTTAACCGTGTTGGCGCTGTAGGCGTAGCCTGGGGTGCTTACTCCCAGAAGGCAGCTGCCATTGCAAGTGGCTTCTGGCGCCTCGGTGTACCCGTAATAGTTGGGCCTCATGGAATAAAGTATAGACGCATGCTTCTTGGAAGAGCTGACAAGGAAGAAGATTGGTATGTGTATGATGCAAGATCCGGTGAGAAGATTTACGTGGGTCCCGCACCCGAGCACCTGTTCTATGCAGCTGAAACCAAGGAGGAGGCCATGGTCATGATAGCCAAGTTATGTATGAGGCCTAATGACACTTCGAAGGGCAGGGCCATAAAGCTAACACATTACATTGACCTGCACAAAAGATTCTACGGAACCATGCCTGGAGACATCCATCTGTTCGTGCGTACACTAGCAGACATTCCAATAACCATGAAAGACGAGATCATTAAGGTGCTGGAAACAAAAGGTTGGAAGGAAACTTACATTCCGGACCCAACGCTCCTACCTAGGCTCGTAAGGAAAAAGAAGGAGTGATTGGCATGGCGGTAGCTGAGCCCTGGCAGACAGCTGAAGTTCCAGGTCCGAAGAAGGCCCTAGTTCTCACCAGGCCTGAAGTTGTGGCAGCCATGATAAAACGGGCCAAACACCCGGTGCTCGTAGTCGGTCATAAGGTTGTTGAAACGGAATTCGAAAATGTCAAACTCATAGACTTCACCATAGAGTTTTCAAAGAAAACGGGTATACCCATTGTGGCGACGGCCCACATGATAGGCGAGTTCACGAAGCGGGGCTTTAAGCCCGCTGCTTTCATGCCGGCCGTCGAC
>JAWCTJ010000030.1:0-14438 GCA_038868255.1 Bathyarchaeia archaeon | reverse complement strand
TTATAATAGCCTCAGAGACTCCTCATAGGCTGAGATGACTCAGGCGTTACACCTGAGCTTCCATCATTCCTTCAAACCTGATCCAGCTGATCTCTGTAGGGCGATGCACCCTTATCGTAGCTTCCACATTTCACATAATGGATAAGCTTGTACAGAACCACCCTTTTAACGGGGCTCAATTATCTTCTTGCAGAACCTGCCGTAATTGCAGCTACACCGTGATAGCCATCCACGTTATCAACGATTTGTCAAAACCTTATTCCTCCCATGTAGAGGCTTTTACTCCCAATAAAATCAAACAAAACGCTCAACCTTTCATTAGTGGCGGCCGCCCTAAGGATCAGTTCATAAGCACCCCTATAAAGGCTGTTTTTGTCGAAATGGACGTGTTTTTGGCGTATCCTGTGGGATTCATATCAAAATGGGTTCAAGTCATGAATTCGCAGTTATGTATGAGAATTGTGGCGGTTGTAGAAGACGAAGAGATTGTGAATTTTACATTTACAAAAAGGGACTGTCTCTAGAGGGGGATGCAAACACAACAATAATAAACTAACCAGCAGAATTTCAAACTAATAGAAGGTCGTATTTACATTAAATTTACAAAACATGCAAAGTCGAGGCTGTTGAAAGGGGCTGCTCCACCGGGGAATTCCCCGTGGAAGTCGGCTAAGTCACACCGCTGAAATAAAACCAAAAAGTTTACATCTATATATAAACCGTCACATTTTAGCGGAGGCCAGCAAACAAGGCTTAGACCTCAGCCAAACCATCGAAGAAGCCCTAAACCAAAAACTAAACAAGTTTAAAACCCTCTTAAAACAGCAAGGGATGTATAGGAACCGTAGGTTATGATAAAAAGGCGGGCCCGGTGGGATTTGAACCCACGTTCTCCGGCTCCGAAGGCCGGCGCCTTGATCCGTACTGGGCTACGGGCCCCCGCAAAGGTCAGCCGATAATTAAACACAACGCTGACAAAAGATAAAAGTATTAACAAGCCCTAGTATTCAGAAAATCCTTAAAAACATTTCAAGGCATTATAGCAAATAGCAAGCGGGCCGGTAGCTCAGCTTGGTTGGAGCGTTCGGCTGATAACCGAAAGGTCGCCGGTTCAAATCCGGCCCGGCCCACCACTTCTTATATCCCCTATCTTAGTCGTACATATTCTCAAACAATAATTGGGAAATTTTGACGAGATTATATTTGCGCTTCTTAGAACAGCAATTTCGTTAAGAGATCTCATTTTCTGTTTTCTTGGCATACTCAAGAATTGCCTCAAGTTGATCCTCAGTTTCCCATGGTGTTGATTGCCTACGAGTCTCTTTTATCTTCTCGACCGCATCCTCAAAAGTGTACCCAAGAGCAATTAAAATACACGTAAGAACTGTCCCGGCCCTTCCAATACCCGCGCCACAAGATATAGCGACTGCTTTACCTTCCCTTAGAAATCCCCTAACAGTTTTAACAATTCTGTCAATTTGCTCTTGCGAAGGAGCGTGAAAATCTAAAACAGTTCATGCAGGTCTTGCAAACCAGCTCTTAAAACTTGTTCTGATGTAACTTTTGCCTTTTGCTCCTCTGCTAAACGTATTAGATACCTTGCTGTTTTAGCAATAATAAATCATCATTTTCAAGTGGACCAGCACATCCAGCCAACAAATTGGGAATAACCCAACTAAAATTTAACCTTTCCATAAACAATTCCCAAAGAAGGATTTAACCAAGCCGCGAATAAACGTTTTCAAATGACAATAAAACGTTTTTGCCTTCTAAGTTTTGTTCCGCATAAGTTTTCTTCATCCCTTTTTCTAATCATTTTTTCTATTACTTGTCACGGATTTCTGATTTCTTACCCTCTCTTGAAGAGATTTTCTAAGTCTTTGTGCACCTGCTCTCTCTATTATTTCAATTACATCATCTGTTAAAGGATATGGTGAATACCCTATCTTCTGTAAAATAGTTGGTTTAAGTTCTAGATCTATTTCGTATCCATAACTATTGCGCCTCAGTTCCTTTGATACTTTTGTAGTTGTCCCTGAACCTAAGAACGGATCCAGCCAGTACGGTCTCGCCTACAAATGTAAATAATTTAATCAGTCTTCTCGGGATCTCTTCTGGAAAGGCGGCAATACCCTCTTCAAGTCTTCCGCTTCTTGGAAGCACGTTCGTTATATCCCATACAGAAAGGACCATTTTTCACGATTGAACTCATTGAGATCAATTTTTGATCTCTCGTGTTCCAGTCCTATCTTTGGATACTTATATTCACCATTCTGCAGTATCAGAATTTCCTCGTATATGTTATCCGGATAAAAATACATCAGGTAAGCATGTTACAGCCTCAAAATTCCTAATTGGAGAATAACAAAATGCTTCCCGTTGATTCTTTTTTGACAAACGAAATTATAACCGTTGAAATGATAAAAATATGAGGGGGTTGGGAAGGCTTTCATGTTATTTTGCAGTTTGCTTTAGCATTTTGCGGTTCAGGTAGATGTCATAGGCTACAAGGCATATGCACACAACAACTATGACCACTAACGCTGTTACCACGGGCTGTATGGCTTCAACCGCGGGTTGCAAGGCTTCAACTGCAGCCTGGGTTGCCTGAGCCTGCTCAGCCGTCGCTGGAGCCGGAGCCTCCGGGGCTGATACCACAAGCAGTTTTGTCCCGGCTTGACTGCTTCCATAGGATTCGTCTCCCTTGAATACCGCTATGATGGTGTACATGCCTTCTTTAGGAGGTGCCCAAGCGAAGGAGAATATGCCGCCCGCCATGGGTTCAGTGGTTGCTGTGCCTATGTAGTTGTAGGAGCCGTCGGGGTATACAGCGTACAGGTCTACTGGCACACCCTTAACCTCTGACGGTATTGGCCGCTGCATATGCAGGTATTCCATCCATGAGGACATGCTTTCCTTAGCAACACATGGAGTGCCCTTCTGAGCTGGAGATTGATCTGTAACTGTACCCTTTATCAGTATGGTTGAGCCCTTAGAAACCACGTCTTGCTGAACATAGACTGATGTGGCGCTGGGTCCTTTACCGAAAGTGTATATGACGCCATCGTAGGAATTGAGCACCGTGTAGATTCCGTCGGAGATGGCGCCGTGCCGCATCATTCCAGCTATGCTCCATACAAGCTCGCCGGTGTCCGCGTTGAGACACCATAATTTTGCACCTCGCCATAAGACTGAATCTGGCGAGTGTTCATCATTAGTCACGTAGATTTTGTGGTCTGCAATTGTGAATCCAGCGTATGTAGGCCAGCTGCCATAAACTGTTTCCATGCCGGAGTTTCCAAAGTAGAATTCCCATGCTAACTTGCCAGTTTTAATGTCGTACGCCCTGAAGTAGCCATCATAACCTACGGAGTAAAGTTTACCATAAGCTATGTAATAGTTGTAGGTGAATTGCGCCCAACCGTTTTCGATGGGTTCGCTCTTCCAAAGCTCCCTTCCCGTTTTTATGTCGTAACAGTGGAATTGAAGCTTTGCCTCGTCAAACATTGCGAAAACGTCCTCAGCGATGTTGGAATGTTTAAAGAAGGACATGTAAACGTCTGTTATCTGTCTCCGCCACAGGTAGTTCACAGTGTCAGGATATTTCCCATCGGACGATTTTTCCAGTTTTGCTGGGAAAACCATCAAATCATATGCAAGTGCTGTTGCGGTGACCCCGGTCACGTTGGCTGCAAGGATGTATCCGCCTTCAACCCTGCGGATAACAGTGTTCCTGGGCACATCTTTAGGTATCGTAACATTCCATTCTATTCCCAGCCGCCCGTCTATTACTGAGCCTACCCTTGGGCTGTAGATCATCCCCACTTCGCCGCCTATCCATGGAAATGCTGTGTAAATCGCCTTACTTGAGTTCCAAAGTATCAATCTCCCCCTAGCTGCGTCAAGAGTGTATGATAGGATTTCCCCACTGGGGCCGAAGACTGTTTGGCTCGTGCCAAAGCTGCCTAGGCCGCCCCACAGCACGTTCTTTATGGTCATTATGTATTGACCTGTGAAAGCATCGTACATTTTCAATGTTGTATTAGTGGCTGTTCCAGAGGCCTCCCATAGATGTGCAATCAATCCATGTTCGTTAGGATTCTCCGTGTCAATTATCTGTGCAAAGGCGATGTTTACATTAGGCAGATACCATATTTCTTCTCCAGTGTAAAGGTCTATACAGCGTGTGCCGAAAATGTCCGCACCAGAGGTCGGCGGATGCTCCGTGTATATTATTCTTCCGTTCACTATCAGAGGGTTGTACCATTGCTCATATGAAAGCCCCGTGTAGTATGCCTTATCTCCATAGGGTCCTCCAGCTATTCCGCCGAAAACAAGCTGCTTAGTCCACAGTATGTGAGGGCTGTTCGGCGCTAATGTGTAAGGTGCAAATGCTGGACATGCACAGAAGGAGCGGGTTGCATAATCGTAGCTCTGCATAAGCCAGTTATCAGCTATCTGCCATGCTCCTTTAAGCTCTGCAGTTAAGGGTCTAGTCCAATAGTCTGAAGGAAGCGGAATGCTTGGGTACGGCGGTATCGGCTCGCTTTGTACTGTGAGCTTTACGGGTCTACTTGTACTCGGCTTGTACCAATATTGCACGGTTGTGGTGTTTGCCCATTGCCCTGGAAAACTGGCTTGAAACACGTATTCGCCCTCCATTGTCGGCGTGTAAAAGAAGAAGAAGCTTGAAGTTGACCATGCCTCATAGGGACCTTCAGTTTGGCTTGTTCCATCCGGCTTTTGAATAGTTACCCTGAAGTTGCGGAAGTGCTCACCTCCAGCAACTCCAAGTGCCAAGGGATTTGTCCGATCAAGCTGAACTGTAACTACCACCGGCTTGTTAACCTCCGCCGGATTGGGCGCAACCATAACGCGCAGGTTAGTTTCAATTTCAATAACCGCTGCCTTAACAGGAACCATGCAAACAGTTAACATCATAATAGTCAGCGTTAAAGCCAATATAGCTGCTCTTGAAAATTTCCCGAACTTCATTTTCCCACCTTTTAGGCTTCTTAAGTGTTACTTGGAACATCTATAAAACTTTATACCAATTTGCGGATATTTCAGCGGTTGAAACTCTGGATTTCAGATGCTGATGCTCGTCGCGAGGAATAATATGTATACTATGAACAGTATTACACCGGTTTTCCAGCTTATCCTTTCACTTAAAATGAAGTACCAAAGTAGAAGGTTAGCTGCAAGCGAAAAGATTACAAGATTTCTAAAGTGGTTCATTTCAACGCTGAAAGGTGAACCGACTAATGCAACCCCAAGTATGAGGGTTGTATCTATAAAGTTGCTTCCAACAATGTTACCCATAGCCAGATCCAAATGTCCCCTTCTTGAGGATTTTACACTGTTAACAAACTCTGGAAGGCTTGTGCCAAAGGCGACGATGGTTGCGCCTATAACCACTCCTGGAACGCCTAAGGATGCAGCGATATTCACAACTGAATCCACAAGAAGCCTGGCGCTTGCAACAACCATAATCGCGCCTATAAAGACTAAGAGGGCATAAACCCTAAGCCTCTTACGATTTTTCCAATCTATCCACTCACCGCTCATACGCTTTGTCCTTGAGAGGCGGTATACATGGAGGATGAAGATGCCTATCAGAGCCAAGCCTATAATCCTACTAACCGCTCCGATGAAGAGCAGAACAAGGGGAATAACGGAGGCTATGAAAAGCCCGAAATGAAGAGTTCCTAACTCCTCCTTTGCAACGGTGTTAGGATCCTTCACATCCTTTGGGCTCCTAAGAGATGCAATTAGGAAGGCTATGCCCAGGATTAGACCGCTGTTCACAACGTTTGAGCCTAAAGCATTTCCAATGGCGACGCCTATGCCTTTCCCGTCTATTGAGGCGAACACTGAAACGCTAAGCTCTGGAAGAGTTGTTGACATGGCGATCAATAGAAAGCCGACCGTTGTCTTTCCAAGACCACTTATTCCTGCAACTTTAACCGCGTTATCAACCATCAGGTCGCTTGCCCTGTCAAGTATGAAAAGAGAAACCAGCAGAATCATAGTGTTTCCAAGCAGACCCCATTCCTCGAACACTAGGGTGCCTCGCATCACATTATATTATGGCATCACTTGGACATAACCATAATAAAAAGTATTTTCCAAAATCATCATAATTTAGTTGGAAGGATCATGAAGGAACCCGAACTGAGGCTGAAGGAAATAATTGATGGTTACATGCAGAGGGTTGAAGGTTTAAGGCATCACTGTGAAAGGTGCCTAAGAACTGAAAGGTGGGGTGGAAGCGTCGTTTTGATGGTTGTTGACGCTGCCTTCACTTCGATAGGCCTAAACTATTTTACTGCAGTGGTTCCCAGGGTTCAGGAATTCCGTGAAAGGTTTGTTGAAACAGGAATGATAAAGCGTTTAAGGGATCTCGCCAGGGCTGATGTGGACAATCTTAGGAGTATCTGGCGGAATAGGCGCTCGTGGAGCATCGCCAAGCAAATAGCCAGCCGCCTGTCAACATTAAGCGATGACGACAGGTTGGCTTTTAGGACATGGGCGGCTGAAGCCAAGCTTGAAAAGTGGCGGGAGGACATGATCGGCGGCATAAGGGGCGTGGGCCTCGTGACCTTTCAGTATCTCAGGATGATGGGCGGTATAGACACTGTTATGCCTGATAAGATCGTTAAGAGGGTTATAAATGGAATCCTACAGGAGGCTGGGCTTCAGCCCATAAACGATGACGTGGAATTCATAGTTAGAGCTGAGGACATAGCCAGACTCTGCGGTTACAGGCCCATAGAGCTCTGCTGGATGACATGGCTGGTACAGTCAGAAGGAAGGCAGATTAGAATGGAAAGAT
Organism: Bathyarchaeia archaeon; assembly: GCA_038868255.1. Taxonomy (GTDB): domain Archaea; phylum Thermoproteota; class Bathyarchaeia; order Bathyarchaeales; family Bathycorpusculaceae; genus DRVV01. The sequence goes on along the minus strand of JAWCTJ010000030.1, from coordinate 7,603 downwards.
ATAAGGAGCTTTTACGGGAAATCTGATTTTTTGGGGTCTGCCCGTCATAGGTCCACATCTGGTTTTTCAGTCTGGGACGGCGTCTTCATCCCCCACCAAAAGTACGTATGCATGCTTAAAGGGATTTCGAGGCCTTAAAGATCTTCTCACGTAGAGCCCTTAAAGTGCCGGAGACGCATATGACATGCACGGATGCAGCGGCATCGCCGATCCTGGTTATTGCAGCTGCAGCGGCTCTGAGCTTCTCAACCTCAGCGTTGGCTACGCGCACAATGCATATTCTACTATTGAAGTCGTAGCTTATGAGGGCTAAGCCCACTCTGCTTGCGCCATACTCACCGAAAAGCTTCAGGACAGACCCCCATAGGGCGTCCATAACCTCCTTCTGAGCTGGGTTTCCGCCTGAATCAACCTTTAAGGCTAGGTAGCGGCGTTTTTCCCTCATGGACAATCCTTCCCCTTCCTTATTAGCCGTATTCCAGGCGCGATGAACCCTGGGCTGAGTTTAGCCCTATTCCGCCTGACAATTTCCAAGGGAACTCTTGAGAGGGCATCCAAAGCCATAGCCTTATCCATGTCGAACAGCATCGTCAACGCAGCCGTATCCAAGGGTTTCCGCAGATATAATGCTTCACAAGCCCCGCTTGAGATCACGATGGGCACGTGGAAGCTTAATGCTGTGGATGCTTCTTTCCGCAGCGCAGCCAGTAGCCTAATCCTAGCGGGGCCTTCAAGTCTTAAAAGGGGTTCAATGTCTATCTCCAGGGATGCAAGGCTTTGGGAGGCAAGTTCAGCTTCAGCCTTGTCGAAGAATCTTCTCCGGGGATCCGATGGGAAGTTTAAAAGGTCTACTCTTCGGTCCTTAGCCGCCTGCCTTGCAACAGCCTTTGAATCGCAGATTACAGCTAAAACTTCAAAGCTTCTTCTAAATTTTCTTAAGAGCCGAAGCAGCTCACCGGGAGTTTTAGGCTTCAAGTCCATGCGGGTGGCGAAGTCAAGCCCAAACTCTCTGGATATGCCCTCAATCCTTGCAAGCTGATCTCCACTTATACCCTTGCCCACGGATACAGAAATGAGGCGGTAACCGAGCTCCGAGGCTTTCTTTATCACCTGCACTGCATTTTCCAAGTCCGACATGTCAGGTTTCAAATGTAGATCTGCGAAAACTCTTTTCATGGAATTAACCCGAAGCCCCTGCAGGCCTCCACTATATCCCTAGGATGGGACTTTCTGAAGTGTACACGAATATGGATAGGGTCTGTGTTGCAGAGCTTGTATTCGCCCGTGTAGGCGGATTGCTTGTCAAGCCTCAAGTATAGGGTTCCCCCGTCTATATGCTGCTCAACTGTTTCACCTAAAAGTTCTTTATCCAGAATCTCCAGCTTTGAAGCTAAATATTCCAAAAAGGCTTTAACCATGTTTCTATCTTTGATCTTAACTTCTAGGAGGGTTATCGGGTTTCCATGATGCCCTGTTAAGCCTGATTTTTTAATGGATACCTCCGCTGACAGGGGTTGAGGCAGAATGTTTCGTATTGCAGTGATAACCTTGCCCTCTTCTTCAGTGGCGTGGGCGAACGCGCGGATTTCTATATAGGCTAAAACATTCTTACTGGACAAAAGGGCATCATCAATTTGCTATTTTTCTTTTTCTCTTTTAGCCTTTTTCCTCTCCGCAGCCTTAGGCTTCTGCTCAGTCTTCATTTTGCCCTTCAAGATGGATTTAAGGGCTTCCACATTCTCCTCATGAACCGTTTTCCGCCTAACATCAACGGGTATTCCCATTTTCAGCGCTTTTTTCCAGTTGAAGTTTACCTTTTTGAGTTCGTTTATGCTGAAGCCCCTTCCAACCCGCTTTTTGCCGCCTTTCCTGATGACTATGGGCTTGATTGGCTCCATCGGGCTACTCCTCTCTAGCGGCTTTCCTGCTGGGTCTAGCTTTTTCAGCTCCTCTTCCCTTTTGCCTTAAGCCCCTGACCTTTTTACCCGCGCTTGTCAGTCCCCTGAAGACTCTTCCTTTGTGTTGTTTTTGGCATATCCAGTTTATGTCCCTGTCAGCCTTTATCGCCGGATGGTTCGGGTCCACCATTATAACTTCGAACCACTTGTACCTTCCATCCTCACCTACCCAGTAGGAGTTTAGAACTTCCATGTTTGGATATTTCCTTGCAGCCCTTTCCTCAGCAATTAGCCTCAGGCTTTTGGCAGGCTTGTACTTCTGCACACCCATCCTCTTAGGCCTTCTTCCGGAGTTAGGCCGCTTCTTCCTTAATCCTCCACGCCTGACGCGAACGCGGACAACGATGAAGCCTTGCTTAGCCTTGTACCCAAGCTTCCTAGCTCTGTCTAGGCGAGTGGGCTTTTCTATGCGGGTGACAGCTTGTTCCCTGCGCCACTCCACCAGCCTCTGGGGCATAATCTCGCCTACATAGGAATCGTCAGGTTTCTTCCAGGCTTCGGCAATATACTTGTAGGCCACTTATACTTCACCTCCTCTTGTTTGCGGTTCAACCCCTTTGGGGTTACATCCCAGCGGATTCGCTCCGCCTACGGCTTCCAGAGATTGCCTTAACCAATAAAATAAACTTTTCCTATACCTAACCTGAAAACCGTGCTTGTGGAAAAGCTACTTTAACTGAAGGGTGAAGTTGAATTATACATATAGGTAAGTATATATCTAACAATTTTAACAGTAGCAAAAGCCCGTGAAGCGTTATTGAGGGTTAACTGTGGATTTGAATGTTTTCTTTAACCCGAAATCCATAGCAGTAATCGGCGCAAGCAGGGAGCCAGGTAAAGTAGGATACAACGTTCTTAGAAACCTAATTGAAGGAGGGTTTCCTGGAGAACTCTATCCGATAAACCCCAGTGCAGAGGAAATCCTCGGCTTAAAATGCTATAGAAACATCAGAGACGTGCCTGCAAATGTGGATCTAGCAGTTATAACAGTTCCAGCAAGAATCGTGCCTCCAGTTGTTGAGGATTGCGGCTTGAAAGGCGTTAAAGGCATCATCGTGATCACCGCCGGCTTCGGCGAAACAGGAACAGAGGGTATGAAGCTTGAAAAGGAAATTGTCAGTTTATGCAGGAAATACGGCATGAGGATGCAGGGACCCAATTGTTTAGGCTTGATAAGCGTTCAAGGCAAGGTGAACGCCACCTTCGCCCCCATAATGCCCCCGCAGGGAAATATAGCCTTCATCTCTCAGAGCGGTGCTATAGGAAGCGCCATATTAAACTGGGCCGTGAGAAACGAAATTGGATTCACGAAGTTCATAAGCCTGGGAAACGAGGCTGACTTGGCAGCTGCAGATTTTATCGAAGCCCTAGGAGAGGATCCGGAAACCAAAGTTATAGCCTTGTATATTGAGGGGGTTAAGAATGGGGAGCGCTTCATCGATATCGCTAGGCAAGTTGCCAAGCGTAAACCCATAATAGCCATCAAAGCCGGCACCACGGAAGCCGGAGTAAGAGCTGTGTCCTCTCACACGGGCTCTCTAGCAGGTTCTGATGTTGCCTACTCAGCAGCGTTCAAGAAAGCCGGAATTATAAGGGTTGAAACCCTTGAAGAGCTATTTAATTTTGTTCTTGCTTTTGGATCTCAGCCCATTCCCAAGGGCAAACGGGTACTTATAGTGACAAACGGTGGTGGACCAGGGATACTGGCTACGGATGCATGTGAAAAACTTGGGCTTGAACTGCCCCTGCTTGAACCTGAACTCATCGAACACCTCAGGGGGCACATGCCTCCGCATGCAAGTCTGAACAACCCGATAGACGTGCTCGGCGATGCTGATGAAAATCGCTATAAAATCGCGGTGGAGACAGGCATCAAAAGCAGTAATGTCGATGGAGTCATCGTGATCCTTACACCTCAAGCTATGACGCCATGCGAAAGCGTAGCTGCAGCCCTAGTTGATGTTCGTAAGAAAATGGAGAAAACCCTGCTGGCGTCTTTCATGGGGCTTGAGGAAAACTCACCGGCTATTAAAATGCTGAAACGGAACGTGATACCGAACTATGCATTTCCAGAGACAGCCGCGCGCGTATTCAGAGCCATGTACGATTATAACCTAATTCTTAACACACCGATCGAAGAGGCTGCAGCAAAAATAGAAATGGATGAGGCTACCATCAGGAGAATGATTGATGGAGCTGTTGCTGATGGGCGGCGAGTTCTCACCATCGACGAGTGTATCAGAATAGCTGAAGCAGCGGGAATAGCCATGCCTAAGGCGGCCGTGGCGAGGAGCAAGGATGAAGCTGGAGCCTTAGCTGATTCCATCGGTTATCCCGTTGTTATGAAGATCATTTCGCCGGACATACTACATAAGACAGACATAGGAGGCGTAGTGCTAGGAGTAAAGAGCAGAGGGGAAGCTGAAGAGAAATACGAGACATTAATTCGGAGGGTGCATGCTGCCATGCCGAAAGCTAAAATAACAGGTGTTCTTGTGCAGAATATGGCTCCGGCTGGCAAGGAGGTTATAGTGGGCTCGGTTAGGGATAGGCAGTTTGGACCTCTGTTAATGTTTGGCCTCGGAGGCATATACGTCAATTTCCTAAAGGATGTCTCCTACCGCCTTGCGCCATTAAGCAAAAGAGAAGCGTCAGAAATGATTGAGGAAACCAAAGCATATATTCTGCTCAGAGGCGTAAGGGGTGAACCTCCATCAGACATACCCGCCCTGATAGATGTTATTCTAAAAATATCGCAGCTAATGGTCAGGTTTAGAAGCATTGCCGAGCTTGAGATTAACCCTCTCTTCGTATACGAAAGCGGAGAAGGATGTCTTGGGATAGATATAAGAGCAACAATCAGCATAGAAAAATAAACAAGGAGAATGCCGTAAAATGGGTAAGAAGGCGGTTTATATAGCCTCGAACGATGATGACTCCGGTAAAAGCATTGTAACGTTGTCGCTTGCCATTATCGCCAAGGAAATGGGTAAAAACGTGGGGTACTTTAAACCCCTCGGCATGGAGACTTCATTCACCCCTGGCATGGAAGCTGTTGACGAAGACGTGGAAATATTCAAAAAAGTGCTTAACCTAGAGTTTGAATCGAAAATCCTGTGTCCAATAACGCTTAGAAGAGATTTCTTCCTAGAGGATTTCACGAAGTTTGACCCCGCCCACTACATTGAAAAAATTAACAGTGCATTTAGAGTTGTCTCAGAGGGGAAGGATGTAACCCTTATCGAAGGACCGCCGAGCCTCGCAACAGGATCCTTCATAGGATGCCCTGTTCCCCGGCTTGCCAGGGAGTTTGATGCTGACGTCATGCTGGTGACGAGGTTTACAGATGAATTTGTCGTCGATGAGGTGTTACAGGCTAAAGATTACTGTGCGAGATGGAACACAAGAATAGCCGGTGTTCTGCTGAACCGCATATCTCCAGACAGGGTTTATGGTATTAAAGATAAAATTAAGCCTTTCATTGAACGGCAAGGGCTGAATGTGCTTGGCTTAATTCCTGAAGAAGCTAGATTAAGCGCGCTCACAGCAGGCGAAGTTTGCGATTTTCTAGGAGGCAAGGTTTTAGCCGGCCTTGAGGGTCTAGAAAACATCATCGAAACCATTTTGATCGGAGCTATGACCCCTGAGAGCGCTGCAAAACACTTCCAAAAAGCAAAGAACGAGTTGGTGGTGACAGGAGGCGACCGCAACGACATAATCTTGACAGCGTTGGAAACAGGAGCATCTGCCATTATTCTGACTGGAAATCTGTATCCTAGTGTTAAGGTCCTTCCAAGGGCGGATGAACTGAAGATTCCGCTGATACTTGTGCCCTACGACACGTACACCACATTACAGCACATCAACAAGGTTATTGGAAGGGTGAAACCTAGAGACATCAGAAGGATAGAAATCGCCGCGGAGCTCATTAAGAAAAACGTGGACTGGAAACAGATACTAGAATAGCTGGAGTTCTGTACATAAAATTCCACAGATTGCCAGCTATTTTACAGGTCTAACTTTTACAGTGTTTCCCTTTGAGACCCCTAGGGCAAATTGCACTTTATCTGGAATCTGAATAACCATTTTCTGGGATTCTTCCATAAGCTGAACTTTGCATTTTGCAGTCTTCCCTTCTGATGTTTCAATCTCAACCTCTTTGACTTTATGTATACCCCATAGTTGCAGTGCATTTCTGGGAATGCGTACAGTGCTTGTCCAAGAAGCATAAAGCATACCAAGGTTTTCCACCTCGAAATGGTCCTTTTGAATCTGCGCTGTAGACGGCTCACCAGTTATCTCGGAGGGTTTTCCAATTGAAACCTCTTCGTTCACTCCAACCTTTTGAGGCATAACCCTGATCTCATCATTGGCAGGCTCATCATTCTTTATCACGTGAAGCATACAATCCAAAACTAGATTACAAGTCAGGCATTCAGGAGGTATTCCATCGCTTTTTAATCGCTGACTTAGGTAGCCAAAGAAATGGGAACACTTCAAATTAACATACACAGGGGAATATTCTTCGGATTCAAGTTTTTGTTCCTCAGACATTAAGATATCACTGACCGCCCATTTGCGCAATGGCTTATTTAAATCTTCTTAAGACTGAAGAAATACTAATGGTGGGGCCGCCGGGATTTGAACCCGGGATCGCCAGCGCCCCAGGCTGGTATCCTTGACCAAATTCTCCCTGGAGGGGAATTACCCTAACCAGCCTAGACGACGGCCCCGTTTGACTTTATGGATGTGTTACAATAATTTAAGAGTTAAGTATTCCGGATGCCTTTGTAATGGGTAATGTACCAAGTTTTACCTTTCACCTATGAAAAAGAGAAGGAACAATTATAACAATTGAAAATCTCAAATGGACTGAAAAAGACGGTTTGTTACACTATTATTTCTAATATTTTTTGGCTTATTTCTCCAGCATCCAGCCCATTTACAAGTTCTATTCCATAGCTGTTTATTAGTTCTATATCTTCGGCGCTCAGCCAATCTTTTCTCGGGGTTAGCAAAATTCTACGATCGGCTTTAACATCAACAGCCTTTATGTATGTGGCTATGGAAGCAAGCTTTACATCACCTGTCCCTGGAAAGATCTCTCCCACGATTATTCCTCGCGGATTATCGACTTTTTTCAACACTAGTCCAAAAGTTTGTGTCAGGCCGGATGTACCCTTCAATTCAGCAGGCATTTCAAGTAGCCAGCCTCTTTCTTCAGCAACCGGTTTAAGTATGGCTGGCAGTTTATTGAGGGCATCTTGAAATTTCACTTCGACACGCTTTATTGAGGAGTCTATGGCTCTTGACCATAAATCCATGAACATCTCGCTTAGGAACATTGAAAATGACGTATTATTTGACCATAGACATTGTGTTATACCCGTTTTCATGCCGGTAAATGTTGAAGAAAACTTCAGCAGGTTTTCCTTTCTGTCAATTACTAGCAAGTCAAAGTTGATTTTAAAGTCCAGATGCCTTACATTTGCAATATCAAATAGCTCTTCCGCTTCACTTGTCTCCTTGTCAAGGGACGTCAGCACTTTTATCTCAGCTCCATGGGATCTTACAAGCCTGGCTATTTGGGTGAAATCCTTTGGGAAATATGGGTCTTTGAGGCTTTCGGCGATTATCAGCACCTC
>JAWCTJ010000029.1:0-15048 GCA_038868255.1 Bathyarchaeia archaeon | reverse complement strand
GGCGGGGAGGAGAAAGCGGGGAGCCAGAACTTTTGGCTGAAGCCTACCGCAACTCTTTGAAATTGGCTGTTTCAAAGGGCTTAAAAACCATAGCCTTTCCATCGATAAGCACTGGCGCCTATGGATACCCCATAGAGAAAGCCTGCAGAATTGCAATATCAACTGTCAAGGAGTTTTTGGAGAAGGAAGATAAACTTAAAGATGTAGTTTTCGTTCTCTACACGAAGCATGACTTTGAAGTTTACAAGCACGCTGCTGAAGAAATCCTTTCAAAAAGGCTTAACGTTAAGCCTCAATAATCTATTGCAGGGATACGACTTTGAAGTTCGAACTTTCAGAAGAGCAGCTTCAGATTAAAGGTGCAGCTAGAGAATTCTGTGAAAAAGAATTCAAACCGGAAATAGCGCTTGAACTTGACAGAAAAGAAGAGTACCCGCTGGAAATCTACCGTAAAGCTGCCAAACTCGGCTTAACATGTGTTTCATTTCCAAAGGAATATGGTGGAATGGGCTATGGTTTTCTTGAGACATGTCTTGTTGTTGAGGAAATGTGTAAAGCTGATTCAACCCTTGGCGTCGCCATCTCCACAGGGAACTATGGAAGCGATTTAATCCTGATGTATGGGTCTGAAGACCAGAAAGAACGGTACCTGAAGCCAATATGTAGGGGCGATTATATATCCGCAGCCGCCTTCACCGAGCCCAGTTCAAGTGGAAGCGACTTAACCCGCATGAAAACTAAAGCCGCGAAACATGGTGATGCATGGAGGCTTAACGGCGCTAAAAGCTTCATTCTGAACGCTCCAATAGCCGACTTCATAGTGGTTTTGGCTCAAACAGACCCTGACGCAACCCCTCCTTATAGAGGTGAAACTTTATTCGTTGTGGAGAGAAGCACTTCCGGGCTCTCAATGATAAAGCAGACTGGAAAGATGGGAATCCGATGCTGCATGACTGGTGAGGTGCGGCTTGAGGATGTTTGTGTTCCAGAATGGAATATCATCGGCGAACTGAATAGGGGCTTCTATCATGCCATGGGCTTCTTTGATAAATACAGGGCTTTTGTGGCGGCGCAGGCTGTCGGTATGGCTCAAGGCGCATGGGAAATAGCCTTCAAACACGCCAAGAACACGCAGGTTAATGGTCAACCGCTGCTGCAGCACCAGGCTATTGGCTGTCCTCTAGCTGAGATGGCTGCCAAGATAGAAGCTGCACGTCTCATGACTTACCGGGCTGCATGGCTTATCGATGCTGGCAGGATGGATCCCATGCAAACTGCCATGGCGAAACTCTATGCTAGCCGCGTGGCTGTTGAAGTCACTGACTTCGCCATCCAAGTCCTGGGCGCCCGAGGCTACTTCAGCCAGAATAGGGTAGAACGATACCATAGAGATGCAAAGGTCACGGAGATCTACGAGGGGACTAGTGAAATCCAAAGGCTCACAGTGCTTAAGTATTTAGTTAGGCTGTTTTCGTAAGCGAGAGGGTTTGATTGAGCAAAGTTGCAGTAATCGGTGTTGGTTCATCAAAATTCGGTGTAAGAAACGATGTTAACATGGCTGAGTTAGTTTTTGAGGCTTTTAAGCCGTCCATAGAGGATGCAGGGATAAGCCCAAAGGACGTTGAATTTTTTGCCTTCGGTTCAGCTGGAGCCGGCGTCTGGTGTGAAGAGTTCGTCCCAGCGGCTGTTGCAGCTGAATACTGCGGTTTAACCGGCGCAGGGATTGTTAGGTGTGAGGCGGCCTGTGCCAGTGGAAGCGCTGCTTTCACAACAGCCTATTGGGCTATTGCCTCTGGACAAGTTAATGTGGCTGCAGCTGTGGGATTTGAGAAGATGCGGCAGGTTGAAACGTCAATTGCCATGGAGTGGATTGGACGTGCTGGCCAATACCTCTGGGAGTTCCATAACTTTGGAGCGACCTTTCCTGCTTATTATGCGCTTTATGCTAGATCGCATATGATGCGTTATGGAACTTCGGAGGAGGACTTGGCACTTGTGGCTGTTAAGAATCATAAGTACGGCTCTATGAATCCGATAGCCCACTTGAGGAAAAAGGTAACTCTAGATGAGGTTTTAGCTTCTCCAATAGTGGCGGCGCCTTTGAAGTTGCTGGATTGCTGTCCCATATCTGATGGCGCTGTCTCCATAATCTTGGCCTCCGAGGAGAAGGTTAGAGAGTTAAGCATAGATACACCCGTGTGGATTGCAGGCGTCGGCTATTCCTCTGAGGAGGCGAATATGAGCAGACGATCTGATTACGTGGGCTTGGAATCCACGGTTAAAGCTGCTCAAAGGGCTTACAGAATAGCTGGTGTGGGGCCTGAGGATATAGATGTGGCTGAGGTGCATGACTGCTTCACCATAGCCGAAATCATGGCATATGAGGACTTGGGCTTCTGCAGTAAAGGCGAAGGACCTAAACTCATCAGGGATGGCCAGACCGAGATTGGAGGGCGGATCCCGGTGAACATTGATGGTGGATTAAAAGCTAAGGGGCATCCGATAGGGGCCACGGGGTGCTCTATGATATATGAACTCACTAAGCAGCTTAGGGAAGAAGCCATCCTGGAAGGAAGACAAGCGCCAATGAGGAATTATGTGGCTTTAGCCCATAACGTGGGAGGCACTGGGCACTACTGCTATGTCACAATTCTCAGGAGGTAAACATGCCTGTCTGAGAAGCCATGTATAAGATCCAGGGAAGTAATGGTTGTTCAGGAGATTCCTATAGCTCGAACCCAACGGTTCTGGGATGGGCTTAAACAAGGTAAAATTTTAGCAACAAAATGCGAAAAATGCGGTACCCTTTATTTCCCGCCTGTTGCAGACTGCCAAAAATGCTTGGCCTCTAACGTTGAATGGGTGGAGCTAAGCGGTGAAGCCACTGTTGAAACGTTCACGTACGTCGCCATAAGGCCTTCAACTTTCCAGCAGAGGCAACCCTACATGATTGCTATAGGAAAATTAAAGGAAGGTGTAAAAGCCCTGGCATGGCTCACGGGCATAAGTCCCGAAGAGGCTAAAATAGGCATGAAAGTAAAGCTCGTAGCTAAAGTGGATGCCAGCGGCATGCCCTTTTACGAGTTTGTTCCCATGAACCAACAATAACAACAGCGCTTATGCTGGCTCGTTTATCTTTTTCCCGTGTCTTTCAACCCATTCTTTGAGGGGTATGGCGAACTGTTTCTCAACTTTGCTTCTGTGGATACTGTTATATGTGCAGAAAGATCTTATCTTGCCGTCTGGTGTAGCATAGTGGATTACGCACCTTTGGGCTCTATCTAAGTCGAAGTTCCATACATCCATGAAGTGCATTATCCCAACCATAACTATCCTGCGCATGAACTTCCCAAGAGCCTCGTAGCTTCCCTTAGTTATTACATCCTTCAGTAGTCCCCTTATCAGCGGAGACTTTATCATGGGCAGAAACTCAAGCATCCTCATCTTCGCCACAGTTCTCTTTCCCTTCACGCCACTATAGTGTATTTCCCAGAAGATTTCAGCAAACCTGTCCACGTCCACATACTGTGTTATGGGCTTGTATGTGCCGTCTTCCTCAACAACCAGGAATGTTGCAGCTCCGCATAGGGGATTCATGGTGAACTCCGGGTAAGTCCTGTTCTTCACCACTTCCATGCCCTTAGATATGGGTACAGGCCAGTCCGTTGGCCTCCAATCCTTTCGCGTTATTCTCCCGCCTGTTTGCTCCTCAATGAGCTTTATGGCGTCTGGTACGGTTATGCGCATTTTCCTCATATCCTCTTTGCGGGCTCTGCCCGCCATGGAAATGGGCTGGATGTTGATACAACGTACAACATCATGGTTATTCACAGCATATTCTATTATGCCTCCTAGGTCCTGGTCGTTTACGCCTCTTGCAAGAGTGACTACAAGCACTATGGAATCCAGTCCCAGTTTTCTGGCATTTTCGATAACCTTCTCCTTTATTGGAACAAGGTCTGACCTTCCTCTTGTCTTCTTGTATATTTCCTCTCTCAACCCATCAAACTGCAGATAAAGCGTGCTTGCACCAGCATCCAGCAACTTTTTAAAGTAGTCTATGTCTTCCGCAAGGCGTAGTCCGTTGGTGTTAACTTCCACATGTGTAATTCCCGCCTTTTTTGCCTCGGCCACGAGTTCCGGTAGGTCATTCCTGAGAGTTGGTTCTCCACCGCTGAATTGGAGGGAGTTGCATGCCCAAGGCTTGTTGCTTCTAAGGAGTCGGATCATCTCAACAACCTGATCGTATGTTGGCTCGTAGATGTAGTTTACCGCTCCGGCATGGGCAAAGCATACGGGGCAAGCCATGTTACATCTGTTCGTAACGTCAATTATCCCCAGCACCGTGTGGGATTTATGCTGTGGACATAATCCGCAGTCGAAGGGGCATCCGATTGTAAATTCCGCTTGAGGATTCTCCAACCCTGACCCGGAGTATCTCGCAGAATACCAGTTCCTGTAGAACCACTTGAAGAGCTCCGCGTCACCCCAGTAAACATCCTCAAACTTTCCATGTTCTGGACAAATCTTCTCCAAGTAAATTACATTGTTCTCTTCATATATCCTCATGGGAATGCGTTTTAGACATTCAGGACATAGACTGACGGAGTAGCTTTCAAACTTCGGATTCTCCACAGCCTTTTCAGCCAAAGTTCCCTCACCGGCTTCTGTTTTATGCTATGATGAAATGGAAGTGCGAGGCAACATATTTTAAACTTTTCATAACTTTAATATGGTGAAAAGTGAATAACAATGGACGCCAAAGTTCAAAGAGCCCTGAGAACAGCGGGGCTAACCCAATATGAAGCGGATGCCTACCTTATACTTCTCGAGCGCGGTCCCTTAACAGCTAAGCAGATCAGCCTTGGAGCTCAAATTCCCTACTCAAAAGTTTACAGCGTTTTATCCAGCTTAGAAAGAAAGGGCTGGGTGGAAGCCTCCGGAAAAAGACCTGTCAGGTATGCGCCCAAGTCCCCTGAAATAGCACTAAAAACCGCGAAAGACATGTTTGAAGCTGAATGGCTGAGAAGCGAGAAAACAATTGTAGATGAGCTTCTACCGCTTTACGAGAAAATGAAGCCCAAAGAAAAGTACGATATCTGGATCATAAGGGGTCTCCAGAACATCCTGTCAAAATTCAAAGAGATGGTTAAGAACTGCAAACATGAAATGTTGATAGCCTTTCCATATATTCCCGATGATTTTCTCATGAGCTTCCATCAGCTACTAAATCCCCTTGTTAACGGAAGCATACGCATACGTTTCATGATCTGCAGCGGAATGAATGGAAGCGTATACAAGGTTCTGTCCAGAGTTGGCGAAGTGCGATTGAGAGCAAAAATGTTCGGAGGAGGTGCAATATCCGACGGTAATGAGGTTCTTCTGCTCTTCAGCGATGATAGAGCCGAGGTAACGGCTATATGGTCTGATCATCCTGGGTTGGCAGGGCTGGCTAAGGAATACTTCAACTACCTGTGGAGGGAATCCGAGGCTGAGGAAAATAGGGAAGCCAAATAGCCTCTTTAGAATCCTTAACCATGTTGAATCCGACTAATCATCTATACGTGAGATGAGGATGCCTTGCGGCTAAAAGTTAGGGTAACTGGGATAGTTCAAGGCGTAGGCTTCCGCCCGTTCATATACAGAATCGCCGTTAAGAATGGGCTTAACGGTTATGTAAAGAACATGGGCGACGCCGGAGTGGAAATCCTGGTTGAAGGGAGCCCTGAATCTGTAAATAACTTCCTTAAGGATCTACGTGAGAAGAAGCCTCCATTGGCTAAGATACACGAGATTCTAACTTCAGAGCTTGTAGGTGAAAATCAGTACAAAGGTTTTACGATACAGAAAAGCTCGCAGGAAGCTGAATTATCAGGATCCGTTATCCCTCCTGACGTAGCCATATGCCCCCAATGCCTAATGGAGCTTCGAGATCCCGGGAACCCAAGATATGATTACTTCTTCATAACATGCACTGACTGCGGGCCAAGGTTCACTATAATTAATAAACTCCCTTACGACCGCGAGAACACCACAATGCGGGACTTTAACATGTGCAGCTTCTGCAAAGGCGAATATGTGAATCCACTGAACAGACGCTTTCACGCCCAAACTGTGGCATGTCCAAAATGCGGACCAAAAGTCTACCTAACAGACAGAGACGGTGAGCTTATAGTGTGTAAAGACCCCATACGAGAGGCTGGCAAACTGATTTCAGAAGGACATATAGTGGCCATAAAGGGGTTCGGCGGATTCCACGTGGCAACCTCCACAATTAAGGATGAGCCCCTAATCAGGCTTAGAAAGGTCAAGCATAGACGTCAGAAGCCCTTCGCAATAATGGCCAGAGATCTGGAGGCTATAAAATCATTTGCAGAGGTAACTCCCCGCGAGATTGAAGCCCTAGAGTCACCTGCCAGGCCCATCGTTCTCCTAAACAAGAATGAACGTTACTACCTTTCTGACCTTGTTGCCCCTGGTCTGCACAATGTCGGCGTGATGCTTCCCTATACCGGATTACATTATATGCTCTTTGATGATGTGAACGACCCCGCATTTGTTATGACCAGCGCTAATCCGCCCAACCAGCCCATAGTAAAAGATGACGAGGAGGCCATAAGAACATTAGGCGAAATCGTGGACTACTTTCTTTTCCATAACCGGCAAATCGCTCATCGATGCGATGACTCCGTGCTACGCCTACACGGCGAAAAACTAGTGTTTATAAGGCGTTCAAGAGGCTACGCTCCAGCCCCAATAACCCTGAGGTGGAAAGCAGAAAGATGCGTTCTGGCACTGGGCGGGGAATTGAACAACACGGCATGCATACTGAACGATGAAAAAGCCTTCTTATCACAGCATATAGGTGACGTGGAAAACATAGAGACAAGAAATTTCCTAGTCGAGGCTTCACATCACCTAGCTCACCTAACCAACAGCCAAATCGAAGCTGTGGCCTGCGACCTCCACCCGAAATTTACCACCACCATGCTTGCAAAGGAAATTTCGGAGAATAAGCGTTGGAGACTTTTCCAAGTTCAGCATCACTATGCTCATGTGGCAGCGCTGATGGCTGAGCATGGTGTAACAGAAATAGTTGGCGTTTGCTGTGACGGCTACGGCTACGGCGCCGATGGAGAGGCATGGGGCGGCGAGGTAATTATGGGATCAATGGATCCTATGGAATTTAGACGGCTAGCCCACCTTGAGCCTCAGCCATTATTGGGCGGAGACCTTGCAACACGCTATCCGCTGAGGATGGCGGCTGGAATATTGCATAGAAAAGCCGACGTTGAAGAACTACTTGAACAAAACCGCATGTATTTCCCTCATGGTGCGGATGAGGTGCAGCTGATACTGCGTCAGCTGAAATCCGGACGCGGAATAGCCAAAACCACAAGCTGCGGAAGAATACTTGACGCCGCATCAGCAATTCTGGGTTTATGCTATGAACGTACCTACGAAGGCGAACCGGCTATGAAGCTGGAGTCTGCAGCTGTAAAAGGAAGAGAAGTTCTGGATTTAAAACCAATCCTAAAGGGAAACGAGCTGAAAACAACTGAAATGATTTTGGAGATATATGAAAAGCGGAAAACTCATAAGATCTCAGATCTCGCCTTTTCAACTCATGCCTATCTTGCCAGGGGGCTAGCTCAATTAGCAATAGAAAAAGCCTTGGAGAACAATGTGAAAATCATAGGTTTTTCGGGAGGAGTAGCCTGCAATCAAATAATGGCTGAGATTATGCGTAAAACCGTGGAAGCCGCTGGAATGCAATTCCTAGTTCATATTAACATTCCTCCTGGAGATGGAGGCCTATCCTTCGGTCAGGCCGTTGTAGCTGGTTTCTCACAGAATTAACCATAACAATTTTATCCATCCGCATCGTTGGCTAATGATTGATTGAGATGTGCTTGGCTATTCCGGCGAGGGTAATAAGCCTAGATCCCGACAAGGGTAAGGCTAAGGTAGATTTCGGAGAGGATGTACTCCGTGAGGTAGATGTCTCACTGGTGGATGTTAAAGTTGGTGAATATGTTCTTGTTCACGCAGGTTATGCCATACAAACCTTAAGCCCAGAAGAGGCTGAAGAAACGCTTCGCCTCTGGAGCGAGATTCTTCAAGCTGAAAAAGAACTAAAACAGGGATAGACCCCTATACAGGCTGCTGAGTAATGGTTGAACAATTAAAGTTTAGAGATCCGGAGTTGGCGAGAAGTGTTGTAGAGAAAATTCATTCAACAGCCCCGAAGAGGGATCTGGTTAAAATATGCCATGTGTGCGGGACTCACGAGTGGACCATAACACATTATGGGATAAGGAATCTCCTACCATCAACCGTTGAAGTCATAGCGGGACCAGGCTGCCCCGTATGCGTGACGCCGGCTGCAGAGGTGGATGAGGCTATTAAGCTTGCAGAAAAGGGTATTGTTGTGACATGTTTCGGCGATGTAGTAAGGGTGCCGGGATCTGAAAAATCCCTTTTAGACGCGAAGGCTGGTGGTGCAGACGTTAGAATAGTTTATAGCCCAGCAGATGCCATCAAAATGGCGTTGAAGGATCAGTCCAGAGATTTCGTCTTCTTCGCCATAGGCTTTGAAACCACCGCTCCATCAACAGCCATTGAGGTGCTGAGAAAACCCCCAGACAACTTTAGTTTTCTGGTTTCCCACCGCCTAATCCCGCCGGCTATGGAGTTGCTGGTGGGTATAGGAGACCTTCAAATAGACGGCTTTATTGCTCCAGGTCATGTTAGCACCATAATCGGGTTGAAACCCTACGAGATTTTCCCCAAAGCCTACCGAATGCCCACTGTAATAGCCGGATTCGAACCCCTTGACGTGTTGTTCGCCATATACATGATCCTAAAACAAATAAAAGCTGGTAAGGCATGTTTGGAGAATGAGTATATAAGGGCGGTGACCTTTGAGGGCAACATCAAAGCTCAAGGGCTCATGCGGAAGGTCTTTAATACCGTGGATGGGGAATGGCGGGGGCTGGGTCGCCTACCTTTGTCAGCCCTTAGGCTAAAGGAGGAGTACCGCCGCTATGATGCAAGGGAGAAACACGGCGTAAAATTCACCCATGGCAGGGATCTTCCGCCAGGATGTCAATGTCACTTGGTGATGATTGGAAAAATAAAGCCCACGGAATGTCCCCTTTTCATGAAGGCTTGCACCCCGCAAAAGCCTGTAGGTGCATGCATGGTGAGCATTGAGGGTACATGCCGGATATGGGCAAAGGTAAACACGCTTCGCAATAAGCCAAGTTAACCCTTATGCCGCTTCGCGGAAAAATTTTAAATTAAACTGATAGGGTACACGTAGGTTGGGAGGCTTCCTCTATGAGCTTTGAAAATGATAAATCGCTGGGCGGTATAGGCGCGGTTCTCGTCGCTGTAGGTTCTGTTTCCCCAATAATTGGCATCGTGGGAATGGTTCTTGTGCTCATAGCTCTTAAGGGATTAGCTGAATACTACCGTGAAGCTGATATCTTCAGAAATGCCCTCTACGGGATAATCATGTATATAATAGGCGTCGTGGTTGCCTCCGTAATATCGCTTGTCGCAATCTTCGGAGGAATCCTTTCCAGGATGGCCTCCGCAACTGCATCAGTCATTGGGCCTGAAAGTATTGCTGTTACATTTTTAGGCGCCTTTGTAATTGCTGTTGTAATAATGTTTGTATTCTATCTGGTAGGGGTTCTGCTGCTCAGGAAGTCCCTTGAAATGCTTTCCGCCAAGTCTGGAGAAACCCTGTTCAACACTGCCGGATTGTTACTGCTTGTTGGTGCAATACTAACCATAATCCTCATAGGCGTAATATTTTTGCTGGTTGCATGGATAATAATTGGCGTAGCATTCTTCTCATTAAAACCTCAACCTTCTCAATCCGCCTTGTCGTCTCCTCCACCGTCGCAACCCACGCAACCTTCCCAATAGGCACCCTTCCTTTTTATCTTTAAATCGTTTAATTTCCAACTCCTTTAATAAAAGTGAAAGCTTTATTAGCCGTACCAATGTAGATTTTATGCTGAGGTTAAGGTATGGATTTTGAATCAAGTAAAAATTTAGGCGGCATAGGTGCAATATTAGTTGTCATAGGAGTTCTCGGCACGCTGGGCATGCCCTACGCTGGACTGCTAAGCTTGGTAGGCTTCATCCTTGTGCTTATAAGCCTAAAAGGCATGGCTGACTACTATAAGGAAGGTGGAATCTTCAATAACGCCCTTTACGGCTTTATAACCGTCATAGTAGGCGTGATCATATTTATTGCAGTAGCCGCGGTGATGGTTCTAAGCGTACTTGCCTCCGCTGCAATAGACTGGACAAACCCATCAGCGATCCAAGAATACTTGATGGGTATGGATATGTCTGACATAATGGCCTTTGCTGGAACCATTCTATTAGCGTTAGTAGTGCTATTTGTATTCATGATAGTTTCAGCAGTATTGTTCAGGAAATCTTTAAACAGCCTATCCGAGAAATCCGAAGTAAAACTCTTCAGTCATGCTGGACTGCTTTGGCTAATAGGTGCGGTATTATCCATAATAGGAATAGGCATAATCCTCATATGGATAGCTTGGATACTTATCGCAGTAGGATTCTTCTCCATGAAAAAGATAACCGCAGAGGCTGCACCATCCCCCCAAGTGCCTTCATCATCTCAACCACCAGCATAAAACATCCGTACTCAACTTCTCCTTCTTTTTCAAAAACCTTAAAGCCAGATTGAAATGTGAATACTTTAACATATTCTGGGGATTGGATCGCCTATAGGTTTTGCAACTATTCTTTTTCCACCAACCACTGTTTGCATGGCAACTCCGCTGAATTCCTTTACGGCTTCACCTATTATTTCAGCCTCCCTACCTTCTTCTGTCTTCCTTAGGAATTCAAGGACATCTTCAGCCTTTTCCTTTACAACTCCAATTATAACTTTGCCCTCGTTTCCCACTTCAAGAGGGTCTAAACCAAGCATTTCACAGGCAACTCGCACATTCTCATGAATTGGTATTCTATCCTCATGGATTAATATGCCAACTTTCGATTTCTCGCTGAACTCGTTTAGGGCGTCTGCTAATCCTCCTCGAGTAGGATCCTTCATGGCAACTATCCCACCGACCTCGCCCAGCATGCGCTGGATCAGCCTATTTAATGGTTTCACATCAGATTCTATACTGCTGCCAAAACTCAGTCCCTCCTGTGCGGATAAAACTGCCAAACCATGATCGCCTATTGTGCCTGACAATATTATTTTGTCTCCAGGCTTTATGTTTGAATCCAAAATCCAGCGAGCACTAAAATCTCCCCTAAACTGCCTCACTACCTTAAGATTCCGTTCTATAGCTTCTGTCCGCCTACCAATTCCAGAAACGTTTATTACGCATCCTCCGAGGCTTCCACGCTCTACAACCTTAGTGTCTCCTGTGGCGATGCTTACCCCCGCCTCTTTGCATGTCTGCTGCATGCTGGCTAAAATCCTCTCAAGATCGGAGAGAGCTAATCCCTCCTCCAGAATTAATCCGCATGCAAGGGCGTAAGGCTCAGCTCCTAAAACCGCAATATCGTTAACCGTGCCGGAAATAGCTAAACGCCCAATGTCCCCACCAGGGAAGAAAATGGGCTTAACAGCATGAGAATCGCTTTTTAAAACAGTGTCGCCGATCACGGCGGCATCGTCTAGGGCCTCCAAGGGAACCTCAAAGTTGCCGCGGCTGTTTCCCCCAAAATATTTCACAATATACTTCTTTATAAGATCATGCATTACTGTTCCACCTGCGCCGTGCAGCATTGTTATATTCCCATTTTTTGCTTCCAAATTCTCGCCCCAATCATTGAGTGCTGAATCATAGACTTAAACGGTTCGTAAGTATGAAAAGTAAATATACATGGCTGAATAAAAACGGGCTGTACCACGGAAAACCATATAAATCGCCATGTAGCTGTTCAATTGCACAGTCGGAGTGAGCATAGGTGCCAGAATGGGGATATTCCATACCTGAAGAAGCCCTAGATCCTAAAACAACCGTTAAGGCAAGTGGGCGAGAGCTTAGAATATCCCCTAAATCCGCCCGCGAAGTATGTAACACCATTAAGGGGATGATGCTTACAGAAGCAAAGAAGTATCTCCTGGCTGTGATAGCTAGGAAAAAATTGGTGCCCTTCAAGAGATACAATAAGAAGGCAGGGCACCACCGCGGATTAGAAAAGGCCTACTCTGGGAGATATCCTGTGAAAGCTGCAATGGAGGTTCTGAAAGTTCTTAAGAACGCCGAGGCCAACGCTGAAAACAAAGGATTAGATGCTGAAAGGCTGAAAATAATTCATGCCTGTGCATATCCCGGAATGAAAATTAAACGGTACATGCCTAGGGCTTTTGGAAGATCATCAGCAAAATTTGAAACCCTAACACATGTTGAGATCGCCCTACAAGAAATGCCTGAAGTAGCGGAGGAAGCATGATGTCCGTTGTAAAGCACTTCATTTCTGAAGCTAAGAAGAAGACGGAGATAGATGAGTTTCTCCATAAGAAGCTTGAAAAGGCTGGATATGGCGGGGTGGACATTTCAAAAACTCCGCTGGGCACTCATGTGGTCATATATGCGATGCGCCCAGGGCTTGTAATAGGGAGAAGCGGGGAAACAATTAGGGAACTTGCGAAGATTTTGGAGGAGCAATTCAAACTATCAAACCCGCAGATTTCAGTTTCAGAAATTGAGGTTCCGGAATTAAACCCATACATTGTTGCATCACGAATAGCCGCAGCTCTTCAAAGGGGTGTTCACTTTAGAAGAGCCGGCTTCTGGGCTCTCAATCAAGTGATGGAAGCCGGTGCACTTGGAGTCGAAATAATCATTAGTGGAAAGCTGCGGACTGAGAGAGCGCGGTATGAGAAGTTCAGGGCTGGATACCTGCCAAAATGTGGAGACCCAGCGATAAAGTACATGAGAAAGGCTGTATTTCACGTTCAGTTGAAACCTGGAATTTTCGGAATAAGAGTTAAGATAATGCCTCCAGACGCCAAGTTTCCAGATAAGTTCCAGATTGTTGAACTTCCAGAAACCACCGCTGCCGTAGCCGAGTCAAACAAAGCGGAAAGCCAGGAGAATACAACGGAGGCTGCTGAGTAAATGCCGCTGCTAAGGGTCAAGGAAATAAGAGAGATGACCCCTGAAGAAAGGGCCAAAAAACTCATGGATTTAAAAGCTGAACTCATGAGATTGAAAACTATGATAAAAGCCGGGGGCAACATAGAAAACCCGGCGAGGATCCGGCAGCTGCGCAGGGCAATTGCAAGAATACTAACGTTAGAGAGAGAACAAAGACTCAAGCTGAAATCTAAAAAGGGAGGTAAGCAGAAGTGAAAGTGACCCCTGACATAATACGCCACGAGTTCATCGGATCAGAATTAAAGGTTGTTAAAAGCACAAGCCCATGCTATGTAGGGATTAAGGGCAAGGTTATCGACGAGACAAGAAACACATTCACGGTTCTTCAAGGTAATAATAGAAAAAGAGTTGTGAAGGAGATCTCCACCTTCCACTTCAAGTTTTCTGATGGAACCATCGTGGAGGTTGATGGCAAACTAATTGTTGGAAGACCTGAAGACCGCCTTAAAAAATGTATAAGAAGATTGTGGTGATGAGCATGTCCTTAACGTTCAAGAAGCCAAAGCAAACATGTGATGACCGGAATTGTCCCTTCCACGGCTCCCTCGCTGTGAGGGGACGCATACTGGATGGTGTTGTTGTAAGTGCGAAAATGGACAAGACCGTGATAGTTAGGCATGATTATTTGCATTATGTTCCGAAGTTTATGAGGCATGAGCGGAGACATAGCCGCATCCCAGCTCATAACCCCCCATGTATAAATGCGAAGGAAGGTGACCGCGTAGTAATCGCTGAGTGTCGCCCTCTAAGCAAAACTGTGGCCTTCGTCGTTGTTGAGAAGAAGGAGGCTACATGACATGGCTGCAAAGGCAAAAACACGTGGACTTGTCGCGAAGGGCGCCGTTGGACTTGTACCTAAAATATCAAGGGGATTACCTGTTGGGGCCCTTCTAAAGTGCGCTGATAACACTGGAGCTAGAGTGCTGCGCCTAGTTCAAGTTGTAGGTTACAAAGGTAGACGCGGCCGCCAACCAGCAGCATCCGTAGGAGATAGAATAACGGTTTCAGTTAGGCATGGTACACCTGATATGCGGAAGAAAATATTCCAAGCCGTTATCGTTAGGCAAAGGATGCCTTATCGCAGGGCTGACGGCATCTGGGTTCAGTTTGAGGATAACGCGGCGGTGATAATAACGCCTGAGGGTGAAATGAAAGGGTCAGAGATCCGTGGACCCGTAGCTAGGGAAGCCGCCGAGAGATGGCCCAGAATAGCAAGTGCAGCCAGTATAATAATATAAAGGTGAAGAAAATGGCGCAACTGATTACAAAATCTAAAAAGCCTTCAAAACAAAGAAAAAGTCTTTTCCAAGCGCCTGATCACTTACGATACAAACATTTCGCAGCCCCGCTTTCCCCGGAACTCAGAAAAAGCCATGGTTTAAGGAGCATCCAGCTGAGAAGAGGTGATACCGTGCGCGTTATGAGAGGCGACCACAAGGGTTTTGAGGGAAAGGTTGCGCGCGTAGACAGGAAGAATTTTAGAATTTATGTTGAAGGTTTGACCAGGGAAAAGGTGGATGGAACAACAGTGTTCATACCTGTTCACCCGTCAAAGGTCATGATAACGAAGCTTGATCTTGACGATAAATGGCGCAAAAAAATACTGCAGCGAAGAAAGAGGCTTGAGAAGCCCCCTGTAGAAGAGGTTAAGGAAAAGCCTGTTGAGGAGAAAGCCGCCGAGAAAAAGCCCAGAAAGAGACAGCCTTCTAAAAAAGCCGAGGAAAAAGTAGCTAAAAAAGTAACGAAAGAAAAGAAGGCTGAGTCAGAAAAGAAGAGAAAGACCGTTTCAAGAGCTAGAAAGAAGAAGGAGACTTCTGAGGAGGAATCGAAGAGTGGGTAAAAAGGGAAGCACAACAACGCTTAAGCGCAAGCCTGCACC
>JAWCTJ010000028.1:0-15238 GCA_038868255.1 Bathyarchaeia archaeon | reverse complement strand
CTGGGCGATTACTGGTCTAGGTCAAACAAGGCTGCACTTATAAAAATGCTAAAAGGTACATTGGCATGGGGATGCTCTACATTTTGGGCATATGTTTGGGTACTTTTTTGCTGCAGCTTTTTCTAGATCTATATGTGTTATGTTAGCCAGCGATGCAAGCCATGCAATCACATCTGCAAATTCCTGTTCTAGTGATTCCCTATTGCCTGCTTGAATCGCCTCACCCAATTCTGCGACTTCCTCAACAAGCCACTCAAAAGTTCTTTCGACGCCTCTTTGAGTATCTCTATGAAAATAAAGGCGTCGCATTAAATCCTGGAGCTCATTTATGTGCATAATTCTCTCACATCTCCGTCCAGGATTTTCTGTCCCTTTGATATTATATGGATTATCTTAATTCCTCTCTCTTCTAAGTAGGCTGATATAAACCTCCTGTGGCAATATTTTGGATTAGTTTCCATACACATGATGCAAGTTCTTTTCCTAGAAGCCACATTAAGCAGCTTTTGAATGCCCTCTTTAAAAACTGGGGTTTTCATATGCTCTTTGTAGCCGTCTTTCCTATAGCCGCCTAACTCCTTACCGAACCAAAGATATTCTATTCCGTTATTCGGCAACCATAATTCCATCTCGTCTTTCTTAAAGTGTTTAATCTTGGATGTTGGGAAACTGCGGATGTCTGCCAGAACTTGGATTTCATGCTCCTTTAAAAGTTCGAGAAAAGTATTGATTGTCCGGTTGCTGTGGCCGATAGTCCATATGACTAACAATGTTGTTCCTCACGTTGAACATTTAATTTCTTAACTTTATCTGCATGCTTCGATTTGACTGACGTAACCTTAAATAATTAGAGGAAATTACGTGTAGTATGTGAGTGGAAATGAGTAAGAAGAAAAGAGAATCCGCTCCTATGCCAGCCACGGGTGCAGGATTATTAAGGTTCTTTGAAGAGGAAACAGAAGGTATCAAAGTTAGACCTGAGATTCTAGTAGGCATGGCGATAGCGTTAATTGCCATATGCATTCTGGCCAACGTCTTTTTCTAGGCCTGACGCTTAGAAGGAGTGGAGTGCAAAACCTCTATTCTTTGAACGTGGTTCAAGTGGATGAAGATTTCACTTCTCTCTTCCCTGCTTGCAACTTGGGGTATCGGCTGAGCAATTGTTGAACGTAAGACTATTGCTTCCGCGTCTGACAACCATATGCCTGCAGGTTCTCTCGTCACAGCCGCTAAGGTTCCCTCAAACCCATAGGATGGATCCAGGACAACTCTGACACCTTTGCCAATGTACTTTTCCAGCATGTGGAATACGGTGGGGGGTATGTTCTGCTCAGGCATAGGCCTTGCAGCTATAATAAATGCCAGTTTGGGAATAAAACAGTTACTCTTACAGAAACTCAAAATGCTTCTAAAAGTTCAACTTAATTTTATCATCAATAATCTTTTTTATATCTTATACACCTTTTTATGCGTCAGTTTAATATGGGTGTTAACTTTTCCATAGACCGTTTAAGGTGGATAAGTTGTCTAATAACCAGTCGCTTAACGAACTCCTGGATAATGCGGTTAAGCATTACTCTTCACTTTTTACTTTGCCCCCATACAAGCATATAATTCTTCAAACCTTAGTTGTTTGCACCGTTGTTGGAGCGATTTCCGGCATGTTCACATTTACGCCTACTTGGTATGGGTTTTTACCTGGAGTCTTGTTCAGCTTTTCTCTTTTTGCTACAACGCTATTTTCTAATTACTTGATGACCTTTATTCTGAGAGAAGATGCCATTTATAACCTGAGACGAGCGTCAGCCCTTTCGCTATACTCCTGGATTTTATGGGCATTGTTCATTCTTATGGGAAGCGTTGTAGCAATATTTTTTGATTATTCATGGGTCATCAAACTTTACCTTTTAGGTTTTTCAGCTGCTTTTATTTTGCGTCTTATAGTATTGCATGCAACCTCCAGCGCTAACTCTAAAAATAACTTTTTAGCCGCTATGATCCAGCCATATTTATGTCTACTTCCCTGTCTAATCCTCTGGTGGAACGCTATTGAAATAGAAAAAGTCATTATGTTTTCAGCCTATGCCTCAGTTATATGTTATTCATCAAGCGCAATTTTCCTCTATTTTCTAAATCGTGTCGGAATAAAAATTACCGGTATCCCCTCTTTATCCATCCTAAAGGCTTTTCTATTGAATTGGATCGCCGACCTGAACGCTCCATTTGAAAGTATATTGGAACAGTTAAGCATGAAAAAGGATGTTGAAGTTTCATTGCTTAACTTTAGTAACAGCGCATCTAAAGTGAAAGCCGTAATTGCAGTTTCATCTGTTCATCCAGGACCATTTAAGAACATCGGAAGCAGTCTTCTTCCGTCCATGCTAAAAGGTTCCATAGAGCAAAAACTATCGTGTACAGCCTGTACACCGTTAAGTTTGCTTGGCCATGAGCTTGACGTCGTTTCTCAGAATCAAAACCAGAAAATAATCGAGTCTGTTTTAGAATCGCTTTCGAGTTTCAAGGCTGAAGAGGCAACAGCAACGCCTTTTGTAAAATTCAGTAATGATTTAGCGACAGCTTCCTGCCAAATATTCGGTGATACATGTATTATTATGTTATCTCTAGCTCCGAGAACCACTGAAGATTTGCCACAAGAATTGTCTCATCTAATACGCAAGGAGGCTGAAAACACGGCATTCCTCAATGCATAGTTATAAATGCTCACAACAGCATTGATGGCGTTGTAGATTATGATAAAGCTTTAGAAGCTTTGAAACTTGTTTCCTCTAAATGCTTGGATCTAGCAGCATCTATGGAAAAGAAACCATTCAAGGTGGGGGCAGCTACCTTATTACCTGAGGTTTTCCGTTTGGAGGATGGTATGGGCTTGGGAGGAATCACAGCATTTGTTATTGAAGTTGGCGTTCAGAGGGCTGTGTATTTGGTTATTGATGGAAATAATATGGTGTCTGGTTTACGTGAGAAGATTCTTTCTAAACTCAAAAGTCTGGGTATAGATGATGGAGAGATTCTTACAACGGATACTCATTCTGTTAATGCCTTGACATTAAACGCTCGTGGCTATCATCCAATAGGCGAAGTTATGAGTCATGAAAAGTTAATCAACTATATCATCGAAACTGTGAGAAGCGCTATGGCTAATTTGGAATTGACAAATTTTGGTTATAAGTCCATAAAAGTGCCTAATGTAAAGGTTATTGGACGTGAGTCGTTAGAAAAGCTATGCATACTCCCTGATTCCACTATTCGGGTAGCTAAAAAAATTATTATTCCTTTGTTTTTAGCAACATTCTTGATGCTGATCGCTCCATTGCTGCTAATTTAGGGCAAAACTTGCTCCGTATTATGGAAAAATATAAGAACCCCGATGGAGTATGTCTTTATGCTACCTAGGGTTCAACTTGATGAAAGGTGTATAAAGTATGTCTGAAGAAAAGCAAAAAAAGCTTGAAAAATCCAATGAGAGCACTGTCCTAATAGGTAAGAAGCCAATAATGAACTACGTGGTTGCTTGTTTGACCTTCTTCAACTCAGGGGCTAAGAAAGTTATGATTAAAGCTAGGGGGCGAGCAATTAGTAGGGCTGTAGATACCGTTGAATTGCTGCGGCGAGCTTTCATCAAGGACCTTCAATTACAAGACATCACAATAGGTACTGAAGAAGTAACACGTAGCAACGGACAAAAGACTAACGTATCAATCATTGAGATAACGGTTACAAGGCCTTAAACATAATCGCGGGAGTCACGTCTGCTATAATCTTGCGCGGAATCCCGGTTGAAAAAGTTATTTGTGGTTGTAGATGTTTTATTAAAATTATTGTAACATCGTTTTGATTGGTGGGCTTCGTGTTATGAGTGCAGATGGATATCCGAGAATAATCGTTTCTCCACCTGGGCCGAATGCGCGTGAAATAGTCAAGAGGGATGTAACTTTAGTTTCCCCTTCCTATTCACGTTTCTATCCATTGGTGATTAAAGCTGGTAGAGGTTGTGTTGTTGTTGATGTTGACGGTAATGAGTACATCGACTTCAATTCTGGACTTTTATGCTTAAATGTCGGGCACTGCCATCCCAAGGTGACTTCTGCTATAAAGAAACAGTGCGACCTTTTTTTACATTATTCCGCATCGAAATTTTATTATGAAGAACTCATCGCCTTAGCCGAAAAATTAACTGAGATTTCCCCTATTAGATCTAGAAATAAAATCTTCTTTTGCAACAGCGGTTCGGAGACTGTTGAAACTGCGATTAAATTGATGAGATGGCATACTCGTAAGCCGCTTTTTATTGGCTTTATAAACGCTTTCCATGGTAGCATTGGCATGGGAGCTCTGGCTTTCACTTCAAACATGTCCGTTCAGAGGAGATATTTCTCCCCATTTATGCCTGGGGTGATTAATGTTCCTTATCCCTACTGCTACCGTTGCCCTTTCAAGCAAACATACCCATCATGTCATTACTGGTGTGTAGACTTTATAGAGGATTTTGTATTGCAAAAATATGCCCCTCCAGAAGATGTTGCTGCTATTCTGTTCGAGACCATCCAAGGCGAAGGCGGTTTAATTGTTCCGCCGTCAGAATATTTCCAGCGGCTGAGGAAACTAGCTGATAAGCATGGACTTTTGCTTGTAGATGATGAAATACAAACTGGTGTTGGCAGAACTGGTAAATGGTTTGCTATAGAGCACTGGAATGTTGAGCCTGACGTTTTATGCACCGCTGATTCTTTAGCCTCCGGTTTGCCGCTAGGGGCTGTAATGGCCAAGGAAAAAGTCATGGATTGGTTAGGTGGCTCGCATTCAAGCACTGTTGGTGGAAATCCTCTTGCATGTGCTGCGGCTTTAGCTGTCATTGATGTTATCTACGAGGATAGGTTGTTGGAGAATGCGACCAAACAAGGCACTTATATTATGAAGCGGTTGGAAGAATTGAGGGAAAGCTGTAATGTTATAGGAGATGTTAGAGGGAAAGGATTAATGGTAGGCATGGAAATTGTGGATGCCGATGAAGACAATAAACCATCACGAGAGAAAGCTCATGAGATTATCATGCGCTCATGGAAACGTGGTGTCCTCTTATCTTCTTGTGGAATCTCCACCGTAGTAATTGCTCCTCCGCTTAACATATCAAGAGATCTTGTTGATTCTGCGATGGACATCGTGGAAGACGTTGTGAAAGATGTTGGAAAAGAGGGTTAAAGGCTCAGTAATTCATTCTCAGGAAGATAAAGGCTTGGCGATAACTTCTTTTATTCTTAAGTCGAAAAACCTTACGGTGTTAGCTGGACGTATACGTAGTGCTGTATCCGCCCCTTCAGCAGTGCCTGCTATGGCAACTACATCTTTGTCTACTGGAATTAGACCCGCATCCGCCGCCATGAGGACTATTTCCACACATACCTTTGTCCCCTCTCCCATGAGCCTTAGAGTATTGGCTATTAGTTCTAGTGGCTGGATTGCACCAAATTTTGTTCTTATTGCTCGCTCAACGCTGCTAAGTGCATGAGTTCCCGTAAAAATCTTTGCACCATTTCTTAAAATACTCTGTTTATAAATCTCGTTCAACTCTGTAGCTCCCGGTTTTGTGAAACCAAAACAGTGAGTGACCACTACTAAGTTGTAACCTTTGAATATCTCCGAGGCTTTAGATCCGGTTTCACCTGTTGAAGAAGCTATAACTATATCTTTTATTCCTTCTTTTTCAACATATTCCTTAACTATGCTTAACAATATGTCTGTGTTGTGTTTGCCCGCCTTACGAAAATAAACTCCTCTTCTTTCAATGTAACTCATATAATTCCTCCTTCTTTGCTCTTTATTGATCTTTTCAGCGGTTTCCTTTTAAGTTCCACGCCGCACACTCTGCAATATTTGATTTTGTAGTCTGCGGAGTATTTTTGGTGGCATGCCGGACAGTAACGTGTCCATTTTATGGGAACACGTATCCCAAATGTTGCAAGAGGGGCATATTCTATGCCTAGGTGCTTGGCAACGTTTTGTATAGAGTAATCATCAGTTATTATTAGTGGTGATCTTTTTTCCGTTTTAAGTTGAAGTGCTAGTGCCAAAATTTGGAGATCAGTTCTTGATAGAGAAGCAAGATCCCCTATGGTTGCCGCTGCAGTTTTAACCTTGGCCAGTAACGCATCATCGGGTTTTTTAACCTTAAGCTTTCCACTTTCCATCGCCACGTTAAATCGCATTTTCGTTGCTAATTCTCCGATATACTCATCTACAACCGCTGGAACGACGTATTGCTCTGCTTCTGCCGATAAAGGATCAAAACCCGCTACAAATGCTGACGTGTCCAGAACTAAAACTTTTTTAGTTGGTTTGAAGGCATCAACCGTTTCGTTCTCCTCCCACGCCTCTAAAGAGTAACCTACTTCTTAATCTATGGTAGAAGTTTTCTCTAAATCTAATGAACGTTGCTTTATGCTCTGAACGGGTCACAGTTATTCTCGGATAGTTAGAATCCATAAATTGCTTGTAGGCCCCATCAACAACTATGAGGATTTTTTTGGGTCTAATAACTTCCACTGTAATTTTTGAATCTAAAGGAAAAACCATAGAGCGTAGAACACTTAAGGAGCATATTGGAGTTAAAACAAACGCTTCTACACGTGGATCTAAAACGGGTCCCCCTGCTGAAAGAGAATACGCTGTGGAACCCGTTTGCGTTGCTATTATTAATCCGTCCGCTTGGCAAGCGATAACATGCTCATTTTCCTTTAAAATTCTCGCGTAAAGCAATTTAACGGGTTCGCCTACTGAGATAACCACCTCGTTTAAGGCGTCTGGAAATTTGAAATTATCAGCCATTATGGTGATTTTTGAGCATTTTTCTGTAACGAATTCGCCCCTTAGACACTTATCCACAGCTGAAAAGGCTTCTTTTGGAGGCACTTCGGTTAGGAATCCGCGTACACCCATATTTATCGCCAAGATAGGTATTTCCGGGTTCGGCATAGCCATGCAGGTTCTTAAAATTGTTCCATCGCCACCTATAGTTATTATGAGATCTGTGATCATTTTTTCAAGTGGCAAAAAATTCTGATGTGTTCCCACATGGCCCTTTAGAGATTCCTCGACGTAAACATTCAATCCCCTTGAGTTTAGGTACTCCGCTAGGTTTTCTGCAAGTTTTACAGCGTTTTTCTTGTCAGAACGCGCGATTAAGCCGACGCTTTCAAACAATTGTCTCCCTTCGATGCAAACACGATTTAATTACCTCAACTTATATATGGGTGTTGTTTAAAATTGCTGTTGTGAAGTTTACTAGTTCAGGTGGTAAAAATGAGCAAACCAGTTGATGTAGGAAGTCTAAAAGAAGGCGGGTATATTATCGTCGATGGTGAACCCTGCCGTATTGTTGAGATAACGAAATCTAAGCCGGGCAAACATGGTTCTGCCAAAGCGAGAATAGTGGCAATCGGCATTTTTGACGGGGTGAAAAGAAGTATAGTTAAGCCCGTCGATGCTACAATTGAGGTGCCGATAATAGATAAAAGGAGTGGACAAGTTTTTGCGGTAACCCCTGCAAGCATTCAGATTATGGATCTGGAAACATACGAGTACTTGGATGCACCCTACCCTGAGGAAGAGGATTTGAAGTCCAAACTCGCCCCCGGCGTTGAAATAGAATATTGGCGGATCCTTGGAAAGGTAAAGATAGTGCGTACTAAGTAGCGAAAGTTTATCTTCACCTTTTCTGGTTTAGTTTTTGGAGCCGATGATGCAAGAAGAGCCGTCTGATAAATGAAGACCAATGAGCGCTGAGGCTTCATTCGATGGGAATTTCATATTCGTGTTTTCTTGGTAATCTTATCTCCAGCATCCCTCTTTTAAAGTGAACTTCCATACGATCCGTGTAAACTGGAACTGGAACACGTGCCTCGCAGTGGAATCTTTGAAACTCGCCTTTATAATGTGTTATACCAAAATCATCAAAACTCACTTTTCTCTTCATCTCGGCTGAAATTGAAATTTTGTCCCTGCCTACCGGTATGACTTTTATTGTATTTTCTTCTGCGTACGGCAAATCCACAGTTACTATCACTTCATCAGGTGTTACTCTAACGTCCCTAAGCGGTTCTATTGTGCATGTTTTACAGTTCCAGCTTGGTTTTTCAAAAAACACTTCTTCCAGTCTGTCTGCCAATTCCTCAACTTTTTCAAAGTACTCGTCTATTATGTCAAAAATTGAGCGTCGCCTCCTAGATTCCACACTGAAACCTCCTATGTAATGTATAATGGGATGTCAAATTCTTGCGTCTTTTTCATTTTCATAAGTTCCTGCTGAGTCCTCTTCATCATATCTCTTGCTTTCAGCCTTATCTCTTCTCCCTTTTCGAGGAGCTTCGATATATCCACCTTTAACCCTATAATTCCCATAAGACGTTCAAGAACCTTGGCTGCTGCCTCAGGATCTGGGTAGTTAAAGAAACACTGAGTTAGTAAAGTTATAGCGGGGATTCCCAGAGTGGCGCAGTACTGCAGCATTACTGCCTGCGGTCCCACCATATATCCTTCCTTCAGTATTTCTATGCCTTTCTCCTCAACCATCTTCAGAAGTTCTGGGTTTGAAGCTGCAGCAAATACTTTCAGTTCTTCCAGATCCTGCCTATCTGGAATAGGTATTCCGCTTAGCGAGATCATAAGCTTCACCTCTTTGCTTCTTCCCCAGTCAATTAGTGCGTGCATTATTGGATGCACTAAATCTTCGCGGAGAACAGTTTCCGAAACTGCTAATAGAATATCATGATCTCCGAAAATCCTTATGGGAGAATGCGGTAATCCGTCATGTAACACGGTTATTGGAGGTAGAAGATTGGAATCAACATAAGCTACTTCCTGTAGATTAAGCTCTGAAATTAGATGAGAAGATGCTATAACACCCACAAGTCCCACATCTGGGAAACCGAAAATCATCACCGCCCCTTTAGGAATATCTCTCTTATCAATAATTCTGATAGCATTATCCAACATAATACGCCTCTCATCTAATTTTGTTATGATTCTGTAAAAATCTTGCGGAGATTCATCTTCTATTTTTTATTGATTTCCTATTTTGAAAGTGGCTTTCATAATTCTGCAATTCCTCAAGGAATAAAACGTTATCGCAGCATGAATGCCATCAGGTTCATGAGGGCTACAAAGGATCCTGCTATGTCATCTGAAGAATGTCAGAAAGTATCTTATCGCAAGATTATGAAATTATTTTTTATAATAAAATGTATTTAAATGCCCAAACTCCGTTTATGTTTTGGAGATACTCATAATGGCTTTGGAACGCTTAGGGTTTGCGCTTCATGAGGCTTTGAGAAAAATTTTCAAGGCACCTGTTGTAGACGAGACTGCCATTAAAGAACTTGTCAGAGACGTTCAAAGAGCTCTGTTGCAAGCTGATGTTAACGTAAAACTAGTTTTGGATGTTTCCAAACGAATAGAGGAAAGAGCAATCGCCGAAAAGATTCCTCCTGGTATTTCGAGGCGTGAACATGTAATTAAAGTTCTATATGAAGAGCTTACACGATTTCTCGGCGATAAACCAACTTTGATGACTGTAGAACCTGGAAAAAGAAAAGTTATAATGCTTGTAGGAATCCAGGGTTCAGGAAAAACCACTGCGGCAGTCAAGCTGGCAAGGTACTTCCAAAAGAGAGGTTTAAAACCCGCTATAATATGTGCTGATACATATAGACCTGGAGCCTTTGACCAGCTTCAACAGATGGCTTCTAGGATAAATGTGCCTGTTTATGGGAGCCCAGAGGCAAAAGATCCTGTGAAAATAGCGTTTGAGGGACTGAAGAGGTTCAGCGACAGAGATTTAGTGATAGTCGATACTGCAGGCAGACATAAAGAGGAGCAAGAACTTATAAAAGAGATGAAAATGCTTGAGAAAAAACTGAATCCAGATGAAGTTATGCTCGTCATCGATGGAACTATAGGACAACAGGCTCTTGTCCAAGCTAGAGCCTTTCACGAGGCAACGCCTCTTGGCTCAATACTTGTTACAAAACTGGATGGTTCTGCACGAGGTGGTGGAGCACTCTCAGCCGTGGCTGCTACTGGAGCACCTATCAAGTTCATATCTATGGGCGAAAAAATAGATGATTTAGAAACTTTTGTTCCTTCTCGTTTTGTTGGCAGACTACTCGGTATGGGTGACCTTGAAACTTTGCTTGAAAAGGTACGCGAGGCAGAAGTAAAAGTTCCGGAAAAGAAGGCTAAGGCCATGTTAAGCGGTAAATTGACTCTCACTGATGTTTATGAGCAGTTTGAAGCTATGAAGAGCATGGGACCTTTCAAGAAGCTTTTGAAACTAGTGCCAGGACTTTCATATAATGTTCCCGATGAAATGCTTGAAATGGCTGAAGACAAACTAGAAAAGTGGCGCGTAATAATACAGTCAATGACGCCTGAAGAAAGAACAGATCCTAAAATTTTAACAGCTTCGCGTATCAAACGTGTGGCACGTGGTTCTGGAACCAGCGAAAAAGATGTAAAAGAGCTCATAAAGCAATACTTCATGATACGTAAGGTGTTAAAGGCCTTCAGAAGGAAGAAAAAGTTGCCATTTTTAGGCAAGGGTCTGCCTTTAGATATCTGATATTTAATGGGAACATGATGAGACTGCTTGATAAATCCTTTGAGATGCTGAAAGAATATCCTCTATGCGATCATTGTTTAGGTAGGCAATTCGCTTTTCTTGGGACAGCCATGGAAAATGAAGAGCGAGGTAAAGCCATAAAGACAACTCTATTGATGGAAGCCCAAGCGTTAACTCTTTCGCAAAATAAAAAAGGATTGCAGTTACTTAGGATTCTTGCAGTAAACGGCTTTTTCGGAAAAGCCGAGGAAATACTCAAAGGAATTAAAAAGGGTATGTTAAAAAAGAGAACTCTCAAAACATGTTTTCTCTGTGAAAGCAGATTCAGCATGGTTGAGGAGCTAGCTAAAAAAGCCACTGAAAAGCTTGCCGAATGGGAATACAACACCTTTTTGATAGGCATAGAATTGCCTGTGGAAGTTGAAGAGCGCGAGGATGAGTTTAAAGCAAAGTTTGAAGTGGAACACGGCGAAAGCATGAGGATTGAGTTCGGAAGGCTGCTTGGCAAGAAAATTTCCCTTCTTACTGGAAAATGTGTCAGCTACAGCAAACCTGATGTGGTTTTAATAATTAATCCAATGACCGAAGAGGTAAATGTTCAAGTTAACCCTATCTATATAGCTGGGCGATATATAAAACTTGTAAGAGGCATACCGCAGTCAAAATGGTTTTGTTCAAACTGCATGGGAAAGGGTTGCGAAAAATGCGGTTGGACCGGAAAGAAATACCCTGAATCCGTCGAAGAAATAATAAGCGAACCCTTTATCGCGGCAACTGGAGGGTCAAAAGCGTATTTTCACGCCTCTGGACGGGAAGACATTGACGTCCGAATGCTCGGCAAGGGACGCCCTTTCGTTTTAGAAATATCCCAGCCAAGAAAGCGTTTCATAGACCTCAAAGAGGTCGAGAAAATCGTAAATGCTCGCGCAAATGGGAAAGTTCGAATTCGAGATTTAAAATTTGTGGATAAGGATTATGTTAGAAAATTAAAGAAAGCTGAGTCATCTAAAAAATATTACCGCGTTGTAATTGAGTTTGAAAATGAGGTAACCGATGATATCATGCGCTTAATTGAGGAAAAATTGACAAACACCATAATTAGGCAAAGAACACCAACGCGGGTGCTACACAGAAGAGCGGACTTAACGCGAGAAAAGTACATATACGAGGTTAAAGTAAAGAGATTGTCACCAAACAAAGCCGAGCTTAGATTGCAGTGCCAAGGAGGACTGTATGTAAAGGAATTGGTGACAGGAGATGATGGTAGGACAACACCCAGTATCACGGAGATTGTTGGAATCAAAGCGAAGCCTATAAGTCTTGATGTTTTAGACGTAATTATAGAACAGAGGTGAGTTGAATTGAGGAAATCGCAGGGATATCGTTCCAGAACTCGTCGGCTTCTACGGAAGAATCCAAGAGAAAGAGGCAAGTTGAAGCTTAGCAAGTTGCTGCATGAGTATCAAGAGGGGAGTAAAGTAGTTATTAAGATAGATCCAAGCGTTCAGAAAGGAATGCCTCACAAGCGTTACCATGGAAGGATCGGTACTGTAATCGGAAAGAGAGGAAGAAGCTATATAGTGAGCGTTACTCAAGGTGATGCTATTAGGGAGATTGTCGTTAGGCCAGAGCACTTGGAGCCTCACAAGGGAGGATAAATTTTGGAAAGAACCGAAATTGAGAAGGTTAAAGAAAAGAATCTAACGCTCCCTCAAGTGAAGAAGTTGCTTGATGGAATAGGTGAAGAGAATTTAGATCAATTCCAAAGACGTACGCTTGATTATGTTTCCAAATTTTCTAAGTGTGATGCTGAATCTGCGGAAAAAATTGTGGAAAAACTTGTAGGGGAATTTGGTTTAGAAGAAACTGAAGCCGTTCAAATTGTCAATTGTATGCCGGGCAGCATAGATGAGCTTAGAGTTTTTCTTGGAGGAGGACGCAAAATCATCGAAACCTCCAAGCTTGAAGCTATAGTTAAACTTTTAAATGAACATAGATTGAAATAATTAATTATCCTGCTTTTGGAATAGCTTATAGGTGCCATGAAACAGGATGGTAATATTATGGAGAAGAGGTACGAAGAGTACGCTTATGTTCTAGATTTTCTCCCTCACGGGCATCCTGGAATCCGTGTAACCGGAAGAGCTGGTTACAGAGCTGGTGCTTTAGTTCAACTCATAGGTGAAGAATTTTTTACACTTTTAGAGGCGCTGGTTAAAGAGGGTGTGTCTCTCAAGTCTCACGATCGGGTTTATGTTGGAAAAGACGCTCGCGATGAGATAACATACATTATCGGTAGGATAAGCTACAATGATTTGACTGCGGCTGCAAAAATGGAACTGCCCGCAGTTATTAGCCGAATTGTGTTAAATCGTGAACAGTGGTTTGTAAATTTCTTCAATACAGCCAAGGCTATAACTCCGAGGATGCATGCTCTAGAGCTTATTCCAGGTATCGGGAAGAAGTACATGTGGCAAATCATTAGGGAGCGTGATAAGAAACCTTTTGAAAGTTTTGAGGACCTGCAGAAGAGAACCGAACTGCCTAATCCCGTTAAGTTGATCACCAAGAGGATTTTGGAGGAACTCTCTGGGGAAAGTAAGTATAGGCTGTTTACAAGGCCATTCTAAGATGGGTTTGTTTTGCCATGTGTTTGTTGGAAGAAGCGAAGCTTATTCTGCGAAAGTACAGAATTTTCCCAAAGAAGCGATTTGGACAGCACTTACTAATTGAGCCATCGGTTTTTCATACTCTTGCTAGATATGCTTCGTTGTCCCATGATGACATCGTGTTAGATATCGGCGCGGGCTTAGGCTTCTTGACGTGTTTTTTAGCTGAGAAATGTAGAAAAGTACTGGCTGTGGAGATAGATCCAAGGCTTGTGAGGATTTTACGGGAAAATCTAAAGAACTTCAGTAATGTAGAAGTCTTTGAAGGAGATGTATTAAAAGTCACTTTGCCTCATTTTAACAAAGCCGTTTCTGCCCCTCCATATAACATATCATCTCCCCTCATCGAGTGGTTTTCCGGTAAAAATTTTGATTGCGCAGTTCTCGTTCTTCAGGACGAGTTTTCAAAACGTCTCGTAGCAACAGCTGGAGACAAAAATTATGGGTGGTTAACTGTTCTTGCATATTATCGCTTTGAAATAGACCTTCTAGATTATGTGCCTAAACGACTTTTTTACCCACAGCCGAAAGTAGATTCTATCATTGTACGTTTGAGACCACGTGCTTCTCCGTCCTTTCCTGTAAAGGACTATTTTTTATTCTCCAGGCTTGTACGTGCTCTTTTTTCGCAGCGTAATAGAAAGGTTAGAAATGCAATTCAATCTTTTATAAAACTCTACAGTCCCCCAAAATTGCGTGTAATGGGTTTTGCCAATTCCCTTCCCTTCAGTGACAGACGCGTCAGGGAATTGGCACCAGAGGATTTTGGTGAATTGGCAAATGCACTCCTACGTCAGGAAAGTGTTCTTTGACGGTTACATCTTCAATGTATTGCCAGACGTCTACGAACCAGCAGAAGATTCTTTTCTGATCGCAGAAAATCTGGCAGTAAACGATGGTGAAAGTGTTTTAGACATGGGCACAGGATGTGGCATTCTTGGTATAGTAGCGGCTAAGAAAGCTTCAATGGTCTTGGCCGTGGACATAAATCCCCATGCGGTATGTTGTGCAAGGAAAAACGCCAAATCTAATAAAGTGGAAGATAAAATGTTCTTTTTGGTTGGTGACCTCTTCAGCCCTATAAAAGTTGATGTTAAGTTTAACCTCATAACTTTCAACGCGCCATATTTGCCATCCGAACCCTGTGAATCGGAAACATGGATTGACAGAGCATGGGCCGGTGGAATAAACGGCAGAGAAGTCATAGACCGTTTTATATGCAGTGCTGCAAAATACCTGGAAAGGAATGGACGTGTTCTTTTGTTACAATCCACCCTTGCAGATGTCAGTAGAACCTTAGAGTTGTTGCAGGCCAGCGGTCTTGAAGCAAGTATACTTTTGAAGCATGATCTCCCTTTCTTTGAGACCCTTGTGCTTATAGAGGCAAGGAAATCATGAAATTAATAAGTTCTAAAATTACAGTTTTTCTCGGTCTAAGTGGAAAAGTATATAATATGTTATTCCACTATTGCTAGAAAACAGTCTTGAGCTGATTAAAATGTGCATAATCGGAAAGGATAAACTGAAAGAACTCATAGAACAATATAAGTGTATATATCCATACGACTATAATCTGCTTGATGGAGACGGTTACATACTAACAGTGAAGGATGAAACGACCCTGCATTATCTAGAGCATAAGAACCTCATATCGTATGAAATAGTCTTTACACCACCTGACTATGTTGCACATCTGACAGCTAAAAGCAAGTATGGGCGCATGGGCTTGTCCTTTTTAAATGCGGCGAAAGTGCATAGCGGATTCGTTGGAAGACTCGCACTGGAGATTGTAAACCTTAGCAATGACCGATGCCCAATAACCATAAAGCGCGGAGACCCGTTCATGCATATTGAATTCATAAAGAGAGAAGGAGCGCCTTCGCCTTACGTTGGCGAGTACCAATTTCAGTATCTCACAGATTATGAAATACAAATG
>JAWCTJ010000027.1:0-15420 GCA_038868255.1 Bathyarchaeia archaeon | reverse complement strand
ACCCGAGTTATCTCCGGATTTTCATTGGTTATTATTGACTGAAGAGAGACAAGTCTCTGAACAGCAACTTTATAAACTTCGCCACTTGCAGTCTTGACTTTTATGCCCACAATTTTCCCGTAATGCCTTTTTCCGCTCGTTATTCCAGTAGCTCTATCCCTGAAGAATCCTACCTGGATATTCCTAGATGGAATGTTTAGGAATCTAGCTGCGGTTTCACGTACATGAGCTGCTGAAGCTTCAGGAGATAACTCATTATCGATTATGGCCGCAAAATATTGACTGGGATTGTGCTGTGCGAGCTCCGCCTCAACAATTGTGGTTGCTTTCTTCAGCATATCCAGCTTGTCTAGACGTATTTCCCCGACAACACGTACTGATAAACCAGGCCCTGGAAAAGGTTGACGCTCAGAAATCTCAGCGGGTAATCTCAAATGCCTTGCAACAATTCTTACCTGCTCCTTGTATAAGTTTATGAGCGGCTCAACAACTTTGAATCCGAATTTTTCCAAGGGGTTTATGCCCATCTGCTCAAGCACATTATGCTGTGTTTTTACACCTCCCACAGTCTCCACAACGTCCGCTTTAATCGTACCCTGCACTAGGATTCGACACCCCTCCTCTTTAGCCGTCTCGCTTAGAACATTATAGAAGGTTTCTCGAAATTTCTTCCGTTTCTCCTCAGCGTCTCTTAGACCTTTCATTGCAGATAGAAATCGTTCACGCGCATCGATTATTTTAACGGGAACGTTAAAGGGTTCCCTTGAGAGGATTTCGGCTACACGCTCAGGTTCACCATCTCTCATGAAAGCATCATCAATAACGATGCAGATCAGGTTTCCACCTATTGCCATGCGAGTTAGAACAGCACATGTGGTGCTATCCACTCCGCCGGAAACTGCTACTAGGGCTCTTTCATCACCGATTTCCTCACGTATCTCACGGATCTTCTCGCTCACAAACCTTTCAGGATCAAAGTTTTTCATACATAATCCCCTTTTAAACGGTTAACTGATTCACAGCCTCGAAGTTTATATATTTGCCGCCCCTGGGCAGTATTGGAGACCCAAGAATCCTCTTCGCGATCTCAAGCGGCACTGGTGCTTTAAGCTCACGGGGGTTGCTGAAACGTATAAATGTCGCCTGCTTTCTTCCACTGAGAAAAGCCAAATATTCATCAATATTCTTTAGACATGTTTCTGCTCCATATCTGTCCCAGAGTTCCTTTATATCCCCCGTTACGCGTTCCACGAAATCCGCTACACCCATAACCTGCTTAACAGGATGCTTCACATAGAAAAGAAGCTTATTTGTTGCAACTGGACCCACTAGACCTCTGCGCACAAATGCTTGTATTCGAGTACAGCTTAATTTTTGGCCGCATAGTCTACTCCACCACTTCTCATCCAAAATCAATAGAAAACCATACTTGTTCTCACTTAACAACAAGGGCCCCCGGATGTATCCAGCAAAATGTTGGAGTAATCGAAAAATAACATTTTTGGCCAGATTCAAGTCGAGATCCCTACGACGTTTTAAAGTTAGATGCAAAAATGTAGAGAGTATATGCCTAAGGTTTCGGGGAATTTGATTAAAAATATACGATCGGCATATGCGAAAAACCACGAAGCAAGGAAAAAAGTCTGTTAAAGTTTTTCTAATCAGCCAGCAAATTCGGTTTAGAAGGGAATCCTAATGATTAACGAGCGTAAAGAAACTGTAAAGCACGCTGTTAAAGTTGCAGGCGAATTAGGCGACATATACGCAGATTTTTCAAAATCTCTAAGGGAAATAACTAAGGAGATAAAGGCCACGGAAGGATATCTATGGAAAAGTGAAAGAAAACCTTGGCTCGTCAAATTGGGATTAACTTTGATAGCCTTTCCAGAGCCTGTGGTGAGCGACCTCATCGGCACGCTTATGGTTGCAGCTGGAACCGTTCAGGCAGGTCTTCAACACCGCGCGCTATATATTGATGATGTGCCCAAGGTTCTCAAGAATTTAATTAAGGATCTGCGGATTGTTGGAGAAAATGTTCGGAACCTTCGTTAAATTTTATATTTACAGCATGTTAAGAGCATATTATACCTAGGAGGAGAGAGGATGAAGCTTGTAACCGTTCTACT
Source organism: Bathyarchaeia archaeon (assembly GCA_038868255.1). Lineage (GTDB taxonomy): Archaea > Thermoproteota > Bathyarchaeia > Bathyarchaeales > Bathycorpusculaceae > DRVV01. The sequence goes on along the minus strand of JAWCTJ010000027.1, from coordinate 13,294 downwards.
TCCTGAGGCTTACCTTGAGGGACTGGACGAGTTAGTGAGGGCTAACATGTATCCTAGCAGAAGCGCTGCGATAAGATCTGCTGTCAGAGATCTCCTAAAGAAGGAGCTCTGGGAAAGAAGAGAGAGATAGCTTTGCACTCATAGGTTAACTACTGCGCTTGCGACACGCTTGATTCTTTCAGCTGACTCAGCCGGGTTATCGGAGAGCGTTACTGCACGTCCAACGATAATGTAAGTAGCGCCTGAGTCCAATGCAGATTTTATCTCGCCTCCTTGAACACCCACTCCAGGCGAGTATATGGGAACCTTTCCCTTAAGAACTTTTGAAACCTCTTTTATCTTTTCAGGATATGTAGCTCCAACCACGACGCCGTCAGCACCCCATTTCAGAGCCTTCCTTGCAAAAAGTAGATACTGCGGGATCTGCTTTCCTGACTCAGGATCTACGACTGTTTGCCCGTAGCCCTCCTCGGCGCCTTTATGACTCATATACACAAGGAGTATTACACCCCTATCAAGTTTTTTTGCTTCTTCGAAGATGGGTTGAAGCCCCTCATACCAGCCTACAAAGGGATTTGCTATCAAAGCATCAAAACCTGACGCGTAATAGTAATTAGCGATAACTTGATTTGTGGAGCCTATATCGTTGACTTTGCAGTCCATTATCGTGAGCAGCCCTTTATCATGCGCCAAATCTATGAGATTTTTTACTCCGTTGAATATTCCTAGGGGAAGAACCAGGTGATGATTGATTTTTACAGCACAGATGTGCGGATGTACAGCTTCAAGCACATGCTTTGCTTTACGGTAAAGAATAACACGGTTTTCCGGCTTCTCGTAGGGAAAATCAAGAGCCAAAACAATGTTGGAACCTTTAGCCTTCGCATTTTCCGCTATTCTATCCTTAAAAGTCAGCTTTAAAGCCTCCAACCGTAATTTCTATGGGTATGGACTGAAAACTTTTATCATCTCCATTTCCCCACCTGAGACGGTTTTAATGTATGAAAGAGCCATTTCCACAGCTTCAGTTACATTTTGCCTCTCAACATCTGGAGCCCCATATCCGACGATGATGATGTTACGCGTTTTCTCAGTTATCTTAGTGTGTTCGGAGTCTCTGTACGGGTAGATACATACAATCCGCGTCATGTCCGCCAACACAAGCATCTTCTGAGTTAAGACAACTGGCTTGTCCATTCCTATTCCGAGAAAGCTCTCACCATTCTGGGCGAAACGTACATTTAACGGCGGGTTTATCCTGTCAAGGTCGAAGCCGCTTATGGGAACCATTGTTTTCATTGAAGCCAAATTGTAAGCATCTGCAGCAGTGTTGATCGTTGGAAGCTCATTTCCACGTAGCACCCTCCTCAGCAGAGCCTCACCAGAAGGCCTTATCTTAGTGGGGTCTATGTCAAGTTTCCAGTAGAAATCCCTATACGCCCTTATGACGGGATTATCCTTTAGCGCTTCGACATCATGTTTGGCCCTAACCTCCTCATAGGCAGCCCTCTTTAGTTCAGCAATTTTCAGGTTCTCCCTTTCAACCTGTAAGTTCCGAATTATCCCAGCCACCAGATATATCTCGGGGAAACGTCTTGAGACCTCGATGCTCCAGTTAACTGTAATCTGCATGTTGGACAGCCAAGCAACAAATGTAAAGTATTAAATATTTAACAGCTTTTAGCATTACCCTCTCATCATGCGGCTATGTAATGGAGAATTGTATGATGATCGGCGAGTTGGCGGCGCTTGGCGCTGCCCTCTGCTGGACGATCTCCGCGGCACTGTACAAAACAGCCCTAGCTAAAGCAAGTCCTCTCCCAGCGAATACTATACGCTGTTTGGGCACAAGCATTTTCATGCTCTTATGCTTAACTATAGCGGGTCATGCGGGGGTTTTTTTAAGTTTATCATCCTACGCGGTTTTGTTGGCTTCAGCCAGTGGACTTGTAGGTTTAGGGTTTGGCGACACCCTTTACCTTAAAAGCTTGAGGATTCTAGGAGTTTCCCGTGCGGTTCCTCTAACATGTACTTACCCGTTATTCAGCCTTGTATGGGCTTTATTTCTGGTTGGGGAGGATGTTACTCTGCAAGTGGTTCTAGCGGCAATTACTATTGTAGCGGGTATTTGGCTTTTAAGCTGGGAAAGGAGTAGCGCTTCTAACATGGCTGAAAAACAGAGAAAAATGCTTGCTAAGGGCGTTACTTTCGCTATACTTACAGCCGCCGTATGGTCCATAAGCATTTCAATGATCAACTTAGCCCTTAGGGAAAACATGGATTTGGAGCATGCCTTCGCTATTAATACTTTGAGGGTTGCGGTGCTTGCGATTTTCCTACCGATTTTCACGTGCATAACTGAGGGGAAATCAGGCTTTTACAAAATTGATAAGGAAACAGCGGCGATACTTATATCAGGAGGCATAATTGCCATCGGGTTAGGATGGGTCCTGCTTACGCTTAGTTTCACCTACATTCCCGAATCGCAAGCAGTACCAATATCCTCAACAACGCCGCTCTTTTCAGCACTTTTCAGCGTCATTTTCCTTAAAGAGAAAGTTACTTTGAGGATTGCCTTTGGCTCAGTACTCGTAGTGGCCGGGACCCTCCTAATCTTTATGATTTAAGGAGGCAATCCTCCACCTAGTTTTGCGGTACAGTTTTATAACCGCTTTTCATAGGGAGAGGAGTGGCGGGTGAGGGGTAGAGTCTTATGTCTGTATCCCACAGTGTCCGAGAGGTTTTAGCAAGGAGAATTGCTGGCGAAATCATACTATCTAGCAAGCCTGGAGCAACCATGCGTAAATGGAGGGAACTATTTGCGATTTCGCAGTTAACACTCTCTGAAAGAATGCTTCTATCACCATCGGTAATAAGTGATTATGAAAGCGGTAGAAGAAAAAGTCCGGGAACAAAGTTCGTGAGGAGGTTTGTCTGGGCGCTTCTGCAGATAGATGACGAAAGAGGAGGCCGTTTCATACGGGAGTTCGCGGCGCTCACAAGTTCTCCGAGCATAGCTGTTATAGACATCCGGGAATTTCCAATACCAGTACGTGTGGAGTACTTGCGTAAGGCTATTGGAGGAGAAATTATTGCGTGCAACAGCACAAATGTCCGGGATGTTCGAGGATATACAATCGTGGATAGTAAAAAAGCTGTGGAAACCCTTTCAGGTTATGAATATGCACAACTCTTTGGCGCCACAACGGAAAGGGCGCTTGCCTTCACAAATATTCGAGATGGAATTTCACCCATGATGCTTGTGAGGATGAGCAGTCTAAAGCCCAAAGTGGTTATTTTCCACGGGGCAAAACCTGATGAAAACTCAGTTAGACTTGCAGAATATGACAACATACCCCTAATATACTCACCCCTACCAAGTGTTGAACAGCTTATAAAATCGCTTAGGAAGCTTTACCGCATAGCCTTACGCATGAAGCTTGGGAAATCTTTACACCCACCCCCAAAAGTGAGTACATAGGTGCGATTCATCATGATTAAGGTGGGATGCTGCGGTTTTCCTACTTCAAGGAAACATTATTTCGATAACTATGGGCTTGTGGAGCTTAACAGCACCTTTTACGAATACCCTAAAATGGAAACTGTTGAGAAGTGGCGGAAAAATGCCCCAGAAAACTTCGAGTTCACAGTGAAAGCTCACCAGGACATCAGCCATAAGCTAAAGATGAAGCTTAACGATTCATGTCTCCAAGCTTTTGAACGCATGAAGCAAATCTGTAAAATCCTAAATTCGAAGGTACTGCTCATCCAAACGCCAGGTTCCTTTAGACCAGATGGACTGGAAGATGCGGAGAAATTTTTTATTAACGTGAACCGGGGAGACCTAATCCTTGCATGGGAAACTCGCGGGACGGAATGGTGGAAACCTGAGGTTTATGATAGACTGCACAAGGTGCTTAGCAAGCTTGAGGTGGTGCATGTTACAGATCCTTTGGTTGCCATGCCAGCATTCACAGGCAGGATTGCCTATTTTAGGCTTCATGGGCTTGGGAAGGAGCTCTACCACTATCAATACAGTGATGAGGAGCTCAAGAGGCTGTGGGAGCTCATAAAACCGTTGCATGAAGCGGGCAAAGAGGTTTACTTGCTTTTTAATAACCTATCCATGTTTGAGGATGGAATGCGCTTCATGTATTACATCAGAAGCGGTGCTTTTCCAAAGGTAGCGGGCTCTACGGGATTGGATTCCATTAGAAAGGTTGTGGAGAAGACCCGCTATCCAGCTCAAAAAAGCACACTTGTCAGGAAAATTGGATGGAGACTTGTGGAAGTTGAAGAAGGAAAGCAGATTAAGCTTGTGGAGCTGCTGGAAAAGCTTCCATCCAAATCCTTCAAAAGTCCTAATGAGCTGCTGGAGGAGATTAAAAAGCAGATTAAAGCTTAAGTGTCTAAATAAGCCCTTCCCGGGTAAGGTGTTCTTTAAGACGCTTAAAGTCCTCGATAAGTACCTGCTTGTATCTGGCGCTGTACAGTCCCGCTGCCGGATGCAGAGTTGGGAAAATCGTGACTTCCAAGTTCAACAATTTACTCTTATAGAATTTGCCTCTAACCTGGGTTATGCTGTTAAACTGTAGTCCGGCCTTCGAAAAAAGAGAGGCTGTAGAGTGGTTTCCAAGTGTGACTATGATTTTAGGTTTTATGGCTTGTATCTGCCTATCCAAGTATGGTGTGCAGGCGTTCAGCTCACTTGGCAGGGGATCGCGGTTTCCAGGTGGACGACATTTCAGAACATTACCAATGAAGATGCGATCTCGGGAGAGACAGGCTTCAGCTAAAAGGCTGTCCAAAAGCTTGCCAGCAGCTCCAACAAATGGTCTGCCCTTAATGTCTTCCCAGTACCCTGGAGCCTCACCGACAAACATGACCTCGGCATTTGGACTGCCTTCACCTGGCACAGCGCTTCTGCGAGTTTTCCACAGCGCGCATTTCTGGCATGCTTTGACATCGGACGCTACTGCATCGAGAGCCACAAACAAATATTCCACTCTCTAAGCTTATAATTTTCCTTTAAAATGCTCTTAAAACATGAGGCGTAAGGCATCTAAACCGCGCATTCCAGGTTTTACGCCCAAGCTTTCCGCCCTAGAAGTTACAGCCTTGACCTCAGCATTTAAAACATCCTCAAAACTCTGCACTCCAGTAACCACCGCAGCTGCAACTTTCAGTCGCTCGGCAACCTCCAAATTCAGGAAACCACACATAACAAAACCCTTTTCAGCCACAACAACCAAAAGCGGCGGACTTTCCGGAAGCTCAACCTTAACGCCAATACAATCTCTATCGCCAACCTTCACCACACCCATAATTATCAAACTTAACGCCTCTCAATTCTCTATTTTAAGTCAAGATTTCATGTCAACTCTTAAATAAGAATTGTCAACACAGAAAATGCGGAAAAGTATGCTTACAAAACTTAAGGCTAAAGTGCAGTCGGTCATAAAAGCCCAAGCAAACGCAGCTTATAAAGCAGGATTGACGCCTAACATGGTAAGCTTCATAGGCGTGGTTCTGGCTCTTCTAGCTGCTTTTGCCTATACACGTGGACATGAACAGCTCCCGTGGGCCGTTTTACTGCTACTTTTGTCCGGCTACTGTGATATGCTTGATGGAGCCATAGCACGGCTGCATCAGAAAGCAACATCCTTCGGGGGTTTTCTAGACTCATTACTGGATAGATATGCAGACTCAGCCATCTACATAGGCATAATTTTAGGCGGACTCTGCACGGTTCCATGGGGACTCACAGCGCTCACGGGCTCGCTGTTGGTGAGCTATGCACGAGCAAGAGGCGAAGCTGCAAACATAAAAATGGAATCCATAGGCCTGGCGGAGAGAGCTGAACGCATAATTATACTCGCAGCAGCAAGCATCGCAGAAATTTATTTGGCGAACGCTATCGAAGCTGCAGTCATAGCACTTGCAATACTAACACATACTACGGTGCTTCAGAGAAGCCTATACATACGCGGGGCGCTAAAAAGGGGGAAAAACAAAAATAGTTTATAAGGGCTTCCTTCCAGGGCGGAACTTACGTTCCTCCCTAGCCCTTACCTTAACAATCCCGTAATGAACAGCACAAGAAACACAGTAATACTTTGTATCAACAGGCGCGGAAATATATGCCCCCTTCTGCTTAAGCTCCCTAGCCAAAGCCGGATCCACAAGAGAAAAACGCCTAGTAACCTTCTTAGCCTTGTCCCGCGGAACAAGCTCTCCACAGTTAGCGCATTGCACAAAGCCGCTTCTACCCTTACCGCCTTTAGATCTCCCACGGCTCTTCCTCTTGTAGGGCATAATCTTGACATCTCGCTGAATGTTCTACACAGAGATAGCAAACTCTTACTTATATATCTGTCCTTAGCCTGAGCAAGTAAGCAATGTTAGCCTTGGGATCAACCCGTGGAATAATCTTACCGGCGGAGGATGTGAATAGCGTTGTAACCCCTGGACCATGACCCGAGGTAACGCAGTCCGTGTGCACTATAATTCCCACCGTGACAGCACCTTTCTTATAAATACGCCCATAAGAGTGATCAGCATCCATTATGGCTACTAGGTCACCGAGCCTTAAGTCATCAAGGCCATATTCTTTTCGGGTTGCTTCGTCGAAAAGCTGTATGTCATAATCGCCAGAATATGTCTGATTTGCGCCCAACCCGGAACCCATTATCGAAGCTGGAATGATATGTGAAACGGGAATCTCAAGCTTGTCCTCGAAGGGTTTCACATCTAAAGCCTCTAGGAAGAGCGGATCCATATTCATAACTTTAATGTCAGGGAAATCAAGAAGCTTCAGGCCCACGCCGAAAGCCTTCACAAGCACCTTATCGCCGATCATTAGTTTCTCAAGAATCTCCTGCTGAAAATCCACAAGCACATGCTCTATACCGCCATGTTTGCCTGTAACAACCCCCTTCGCGCCCTTCGCTTCTCCTGAGACTACTATAGCCTCGTTACCGACACATGAAAGCACATTTAAGGCCGTGTTAGCCCCCTGGCCATAGCGCGGGTCATTCTCCTTATTCTCTATACTCACACCAGGTTCAACATGATCAGCCTCCCAGCCGCATGCAGGATCACCAACACGAACATTGTATGTTATCCCGCCGACACCAGGTAAAACCACAGGAACACCATAAGCAGAAATATTATAGACACTTCTACCGTATACAGGACTTGCCACTTCACCCATAACTGAGATCCTTACAAGCTTATTCACATTTGTCCTAATCATCACGATCGCCTCATGGCTGAAGACAACAAAATGCACCCTTATAAATCATCCTTAACAGAGGGGAAAGTATAACAAGAAGTTTTAAATGCATGTTCCCGGTTCTGAATTAAAATGAAGTAAATAATCATTAGCGAGTTGGCGGAGAAGAATGGCTGAGATCGGCATAAGACCAAGGCTGCTTGTTAAGGATGTCATGAGTAACCCAGTTGTAACAGTTGATGAAGAAGCCTCGATAAGCCATATTGCGGAGCTCATGGACAAGCATGAGCTGGGCTGTGTAATAGTGACAGAAAAAGATGGGAAGCCCATTGGAATAATAACGGAAAGGGACCTTGTAACAAGAGTTCTGGCTAAAAATGTGAATCCGAGTTCTGTCAGGGCGAAGGACGTTATGACAAGCCCACTAATAACTGTAGAGCCGGACGTAACCATAAACGAAGCCGCTAGGAAGATGAGCCGCCTAAACATCAGGAGGCTTGGCGTTGTTTACAAGGGGCAGCTTGTAGGGCTGATATCGAGTAAGGATATTTTAAGCGTTATGCCGGAGCTTATAGAAACTATACAGGAGAAGGCGCTTATAGAAGGCGAGCACATTGCACAGACAGCAACGGAAGAAGGCACAGGATTGGCGGGATACTGCGATAGATGTGGAGGATGGTCAGATAATTTAAAAGAGGTAAATGGGGAGTACGTCTGCGAGGACTGCAGAACAGAGGTTGTATAAGTTTTATTCAAATATATAATATTTAGCGGAACCTAGCTTATTTGTAGAGATCGCATGCCTAAAAATTCTATCTGTATTAAAGTGCCGAAAAAGGAAGGAGAAAAGGCAATCACCATAGCCTACAGGCTGAAAATAATCAACAGAGAGTTGGAAATACAGAGGGACACCAGCTACATCCATATACCACTAGAGAGGGAACCGACCTTGGAAGAATTGGAAATCATGAAAAAGGAAATTTCAAACATAGAGATTTCAGCTGAACCTTTCCCTGAAAGGAAAAAACAGAAAACCCTTTTAGAGGCTCTTGAAAATAAACTTCCACCCCATCTACTTGCAAGCATTCCGAGAGCCATGGACGTTATAGGCGACATAGCTGTGATTGAAGTCCCAGCGGAGCTAGAGCCCTATAGGAAGGAGTTAGGCGAGGCAATCCTGCATACGCAGAAGGGAATAAAAACGGTTCTGGCTAAGGAAAGCGCCGTTGACGGGATTTATCGCCTCAGGAAATACAGCCTACTGGCTGGCGAACAGAGGACCATGACAGTTCATAAAGAATATGGATGTAGGTACTACGTGGATCTGGCTAGAGCTTACTTTTCACCACGTCTATCATATGAACACAGTCGTGTGGCATCTCAGGTTAAGGAGAACGAAACTGTCATAGATATGTTCGCAGGAGTCGGGCCTTTTTCGGTATTAATCGCTAAAAGTCATGAAAAAGTTAAGGTCTACGCTATAGACATAAACCCGGACGCTATTGAACTTCTGAAAAAGAACATTAAACTCAACAAAGTAACGGATAAAGTGTACCCGGTTGTTGGAGATGCAAAGCAAATCATAAAGGAAAAGCTGAGAGGTCTAGCGGATCGAGTGGTGATGAATCTCCCTGAAAAGTCTATGGAGTTTATAGATGCCTCTTGCTTGGCGCTAAAGCCCAATGGAGGAATAATACACTTTTACAGTTTCATAAAAACCTCGGAGTCAATTGAGGATCTGCAGAAGCGTTTCAGGGAAGAAGTTAATAGAACCGGCAGACATGTGAAGGAAATTTTGTTCTCAAGAGTTGTACGTGAAATAGCCCCGTATAAGTGGCAAGTTGTTATAGATTCTGAGATAGGTTAGACTTTAACGGTTAAAGTAATATGGACTTCCCCGCCAGGAACTCTCAGCTGCTCCACAAGCCTTCTGGACAAATCTGCTGCGGCCTTATCTGAATGGACAGCTAATGTGCGCCCACATACGTAACTGCTTTTGCGAACAACCATATCTGTGGGATGATTAAGTATGAGAGCAGGGCTTCCATGAGCGATCACAACATCCATGATGCCCCCAGCCTCAATCAACATGGTCAAATGGGCACTACTAGAGCGTAAAGCATCCTTGAAAGGCCTGCTCAAGTCAGCGAAGCCCTTATCAGCACCAACCGCGATTATGCAGTCTCCCCTTTTTGTTAACCACCGTTCTTTGGTTATCTCCAATGTTGACGTATGGGTTGCACGTATATTCTCATGACCTTTGGCTTTGATAATTTCTGAAATTTTCAATATGGCTCCCTTGCATGATTGTAGATAAATTTATTCGATTATCTCGACTGAATCCACTTTCCCATCGCCATTCAGGTCTAGGCCTTGCACCACTTTCACGAATGACCCCTTGCCATCATATCCCTCTAAGATCTTTTCCCAGAAATCGGTTAAGGCTAGAACACATGCCTTTGTGCCTACTGCCTTGTTTCCAGCTAAGACGATGACCCGTTTTCCAGGATCCCATGGATTAACGATCTTTGCTATAATACCGACAGTATCAGCTGTGTAAACTTGACCGGTCTTCGGGGATGTAAGGCCGCCTAGGAGGAAGCCTTGATCTGAGGGCATTATGTTAAATCTTACGGGAAGGTGATCATTAAGCTCCTGTGTTAAGAGATTTGTTCCAGGGCCGCCGACAAGCACAAGATTGTTTTTTTCCTCCTTTTCAGCTTTTACATCTACATCGAGCTTTATCGCGAATTCTCGGGGCATTCTGCAGAATTGACCAATGAAGAAAGTTAAATGACTGGCGTAGTGCCCATCCCTTGCGCTGGTTCTGAAGGGTCCATGAGGCAATGGACTGCCAACAACAATTTTCCCATTAAAGCTGCCATCTTCATCAATAAAGTCGGCGAAGAAACTTCGCGCCAAATCATAACCAAGCATAGGAAATCGCTCAACAGTTCTGTATCCATAAGGAAGTTCCAAACCGAAGGCCGGAAAAGTCGCCCGGTAATACTTGGCTATGGCACCCTTCCGCTCCTCTCGCCTCACAACAGTCACTACACCAGCCTTGACAAGTTTCTTAATGTGATAATAGACCTTTTGCTCATGCACACCCAAGGTCTTAGCTATTTCCAGCGGATAGATCTCCTTTTCATAAAGCATACATAAGATTTTCCAGCTTAAATCATCTAATATCAGCTTAAGCCCGTGCGGATCATCGAAGATTTTGATTTCCTTCAGCCTTAACATTTTCCCGTCGTCGCGTAAAAGAAACGTTCCAGCCATAAGCGCACCGAGGATATAATCGGCTTCCATTATTAAAATTTTTGTTATATTAAAAAACGGAATAAACCATTGTAAAAACAGAGACATACCAAAAACCCGGACAACAGGAAGATTATAAAGTTCAAAATATAATAAAAATTTGAATAATTGAAAATTTTGTTTAAAAAACGTTTTAAAAAAGATCCATTAAAAGGAAAGTGAAGGAAAACAATATGTGCGGCATTTTCGGCTGTATTTTGAAAACGGGAACTGCAGCGCCGATAATTCATCAGGCGTTGAAAAGGCTCGAGTATCGCGGATACGACTCGGTTGGCGAAGCCACAATACATGAAGGAAAACTTTTCATAAAAAAGGACAGCGGGAAAATAGATGATGTACATAGACTCCACAACCTTGATGATATGCCGGGAAGCATAGGCATCGGGCACACAAGATGGGCTACACATGGGGCTCCGCTACAGGAAAATGCACATCCTCATGTGGACTGCGATGGACAAATAGCAATAGTACATAACGGAGTGATCGAAAATTTTTCAGAGATAAAGCTTGAGCTGGAAAATAAAGGTCACACCTTCCACTCTAAGACGGACACAGAAGTCATCGCCCACCTCATCGAAGAGGCGCTTAAGAAGAATCCATCTCTAAGACTAGCAGATGCTGTTCTTGAGGCTGTTAGGAGACTTGAAGGATCATACGCCATTGCAGTGATCTCTCCCAAGGAACCCGACAAAATAGTATGTGCAAGAAATGAAAGCCCGTTAATTCTCGGCCTTACGGATAACGGCATGTACTGTGCTTCAGATATACCTGCGCTTCTACCCCTTACAAGAAAGGTTGTAACGGTTGACGACGGGGAACTCGTGATTCTAACGGCTGAAAGTTTTGAAATTAGGAAAATTGCGGATTTAAGCACGGTTACCCGGGAGATAAAAATCATTGATTGGACCCCTGAAATGGCCGTCAAACAGGGGTATCCGCACTTCATGCTGAAAGAAATACATGAACAAGCTGCATGCTTAAGAAACACGCTAAGGCTGCAGGAGCATTACCTGGACCTTATGTCAACATTTCTTGATCGCTCCAGAGAGGTCTTCCTGGTGGCTTGCGGCACCTCTTATCATGCTTGCCTAGCGGCATCCTACATGTTTTCTAAGCTGGCCTACCTGGCGACTTACCCGGTGATAGCCTCAGAATTTATTGAGCAACATGGAAAATCAGTGAACATTGATAGCACAGTGTTGGCGGTAAGCCAGTCTGGGGAGACAGCGGACACAATTGCAGCGGTGAACACAGCCCGCTTAAGAGCAGCCACAATTCTCGGGCTTACAAATGTCATCGGTTCTACGCTGACAAGAATATCAAGGGTTTATATATGCCAGCAATCCGGGCCAGAAATTGGAGTGGCCGCAACAAAAACGTTCACATCCCAACTTTCAGTCCTAGCTCAGCTTGCCCTGCGGCTGGCAAAGAAGAGGGGTAAAATCTCCCAAGATGAGATGGACTACATAGAAGCCAAGTTGAGAAAAATACCGGAAGTTGTAGACGAGGTTATCAAGAAGCAGGAAGAAAAAATTAGATTGCTAGCCAGAAAATACAGAAATGCTAAACTATTCTTTTTCCTTGGCAGAGGAATAAGCACAGCCACAGCCTATGAAGGCAGACTTAAGCTTATGGAGATAACCTATGTGCCCGCGTTGGCCTTCCCCGCCGGCGAAAGCAAACATGGCCCAATAAGCCTCATAGAGGAAGGGGTTCCGGTGATTTTCATCTGTCCAAAAGATGATACACGGAAGGCAGTTCTAGGCAACATTATGGAGATGAAAGCAAGAGGAGCTAACATAATAACACTGATGGAGGAAGGAGATGATGAAATCAAAAGTTTTGCAGATGATTACGTTGAGTTACCTAAGGGCATTCCAGATGTGCTTTCACCGATACCCTACGTGATTCCGCTGCAACTTTTCGCATACTATATGGCTGTGGAGAAGGGTTACGATCCTGACAAGCCGAGAAACCTAGCAAAATCCGTAACAGTACAATAGGCGGAAACATAAAGAACATGAATAAATGCATCTTTCAAAATTATATTTAGCGGGTGAAGCGCTTGGAGAAAGAGTGGGAAAAGCTCATTGATAACCTAATAAACGAGGGAATCCTTTGCTCGCTGCAAGTAATCAGGGCGATGCGCAGGGTGCCACGTTCAAAGTTCCTTCCAGATCACTTGCAAGCGTACAGCGCAGCAGACACTCCGCTTCCAATTGGATTTGGGCAGACGATATCCGCGCCACATAGACCCAGCAAGCCTGGGCTAGGCGAAACATGGTAGCAATAATGAATGAAGCCCTCCAATTAGAGGTGGGAAATAAAGTACTTGAGGTTGGTGCAGGATCAGGATGGCATGCCGCCACAGTGGCGGAAATCGTAGCTCCGACGGATGGTTCAAGAAGCGAATGGGGCCACGTTTATACTGTGGAGATTATCGAGGGGTTGGCTGAACTTGCTAAAAGGAACATAATGAAGGCTGGGTATGCAGATAGGGTTACAATCATATGCGGAGACGGTTCGATGGGTTACCCGGAGAGATCTCCATACGACAGAATTCTCGTGACAGCCGCTGCTCCAGATATCCCATCGCCTCTACTGGAGCAGCTTAAACCAGGCGGAATCATGGTTATACCTGTTGGAGGTGCCCATCTTTTTCAGAGCCTCGTAAGAATCAGAAAAAGCCTAAGCGGGGAAATCTTGAAGGAAAACCTTGGTGGAGTAGCTTTCGTTCCA
>JAWCTJ010000026.1:0-15586 GCA_038868255.1 Bathyarchaeia archaeon | reverse complement strand
GACCTAACATTGCACTTACAGACCATCTGAAAGCCCTTGCAGACCGGTACCTCGTTCTAAGGGAGCTCTGCGGCGCATTATTTATCCAGGGAATAAAGCCAAAGACACCACTACTAAACATCAGCATTTCAACGGAAGCCAACTTAGCAAAGGCGAAGTTGACCCCCATCCTATAATCAGCGGGGATGATGATCTTAGAAGCAAAGAACAACCATCTCGAAACTAATTCGCTACTTGACGTTACACTGAAGAGACTGTTTCTTGAATCCATAGACGAGTGTATGAGTACGCTAGGTGAAACCGTAAAGGCTACAATCATTTTTATTCTTAAAAGAAAATTCAATATAAATATGGAAGAAGTTATTGAAAAACCCGAAGAATTTGTTTATGCCCTTAGAAGCACAGTTGGAAGTAAAGGAAGCCAAATTCTTGAGAATTTAATTCTCATGAAATTTCATTCAAAGCTTGGCCTAAAATACGAGAGAAGCGAAAACAAGGAATTCGCGGAATACATAGAAGATGCATGCAGAAAGTTCCGGAACATAAAATAGTATTTTGAAGCCGTAAAATAATAATCACTGCATATTTTATATGAACACAGCATGAATAATGTAGGCTTCACAGGACACCTCAAAAGTTTGCGTGCGCCTAGTGGAATAGCCGCGTGTCAAATTTACGTCATTTTTAAGTTTTTATAGGACTTGAGCTTTTTAGCTCGTTGAGGATGCAGTTAAAATGGCGGCTAAAGTTGTTATATTGATGGGGTCCGAGCGCGACGTGGAGCACGGCCAGGAAATAGCTAAGCACCTGCAGAAGTTCGGATTAAACTACCAGTTTAGGATTGCCTCAGCACACAAAACACCTGAAAAAGTTCTTGAAATTCTAAGGGAAAACGAGTCTGAAAGGATTGTTTACATAACTGTGGCTGGAAGATCAAACGCGCTAAGCGCCTTTGTGGACGCACATACATCAAAGCCGGTAATAGCTTGCCCACCATACTCGGAGAAATTCGCAGGCGCTGACATATTCTCTTCACTTCGGGTTCCAAGCGGAATAGGCTCCGTGATAACTATAGAGCCTGAAGGAGCCGCTATAGCCGCCGCAAAAATACTTGCATTAGAGGACAGAATATTAGCTGAGCGACTGCATGAGTACCAGCTTGCTAAGAGAATGGAGATAGAAAAAGCAGATGAGAACATCAGGAATTTGAGAGTGTAACCATCATGGGCAGCGTTAAAGATCTCGAGCTTATAAGGAAGCCCACACCAAGAGATATGGGCATAGGACGATTCCACTTCTCAGATCGCTACTCCGTTTTTGATTGGGGTGAAATGCCTGACCAAATAGATGGAAAGGGTGCATCCCTATGCCTCATGGGAGCATACTGCTTCGAGAGGCTTGAAGAAAAGGGAATAAAAACCCACTATAGAGGACTGGTTAATGCTGAGGGACGGGTTGTCCGCTTCGACGAGCTGAATCAACCGACTAACATAATGGAGATCAATTTGGTGAACGTCTATAGACCCAAAGCCTACGTGGAGAATGGCAAGCTAAAATATGACTATGGCATTTATACACCAAGTTTGAGAAACTACCTCATCCCCCTGGAAATAATCTACAGGAACGGATTACCCGAGGGCTCATCCGTATTTAAAAGACTTGAACAGGGACTAGTAACCCTTAAAGACTTGGGGTTGGATCGCATGCCGAAACCGGGTGAGAGACTCTCTAAACCCATTTTCGACGTAAGCACCAAACTTGAAGAAGGCGACAGATACGTCACATGGGAAGAGGCAAAAAGAATCGCCGGGCTAAGCAACGGCGAGGTTGAGAAAATTAAGACGCTGCTTTTAGAGGTTAACCATACAATAACGGAAATAGCCTCAAAGGCTGGGCTGGTAAACGAGGATGGGAAAATAGAACTGGCATTTGATCCTGAAAGGCAGCTTATGATCGTGGATGTGGTGGGCACATTAGATGAATGCAGATTCACATACGAAGGACTCCATGTAAGCAAGGAAGTAGCCAGACAATTCTACAGGAAAACTGAGTGGTACAAGGCTTTAGAGGAGGCTAAACGTGAAGCCGCAGCGAGAGGTGTTGAGGATTGGAGAAGCCTCTGCATGAAAACCCCTCCGAGGCTTGATCCGCAGCTTAAGCGGATAATAAGCGAAATGTACATGGCGGCTGCGAACGCCATAACCAACCGCAAACTATTTGATACGCCAAGCCTTGCAGAAACCATTAAGAAATACAGGGAGTACGTGGCTGATAAAATATGATAAACAGGAACATTATACGCAAAATAGTTAACGAATATGATGAGCGCCACGTCAGAATCGGCGTCCTAGGCTCCCATTCAGCCCTTGAAATAGCTCATGGCGCCAAACAGGAAGGATTTGAAACCGTTGTTGTCTGCCAGAAGGGACGGGAAAAAACATACACGAAATATTACCACAACCTATTTGATCATGTGCTGCTGCTTGACAGGTTCTCAGATATCGTAAAGGAAGACAACCTTGAAAAGCTCAGGGGATTAAACACCATATTTGTTCCCAACCGCTCCTTCTCAGTTTATGTGGGCTACGAAAACATTGAAAGACGCTTCACCGTTCCCATGATGGGAAACCGTTACATGCTAAAAACCGAGGAGCGGAATACACCTAAAAACCAGTATTACCTACTCCAGAAGGCAGGTATACTGACGCCGAAAACTTTCAAATCCCCGCAGGATATAGATCGCCTAGTCATAGTTAAAGTTCCTGAGAAGGAACGCGCCATTGAAAGAGCATTCTTCTACGCCTCTTCACCAGAGGAATTCAGAAAAAAGGCGGATGAACGCGTGAAAAAGGGCATAATAAGCCCCCAAGCCCTTGAAAGGGCCACTATAGAGGAGTACGTTATAGGCGCAAAGTTCAACGCTAACTTCTTCTGGTCCCCATTAACCGACGAAATTGACCTCCTAGGATTTGACAGACGAATCCAGACGGACCTGGATGGCGTCTTGGATCTCCCAGCGCAGGAACAGCTGGAGCTGAATATGCCAACACAGAACATTGAAATAGGACATATGGGCGCAACCATCAGAGAGAGCCAGCTTGAAAAGATATTCGAGGCGGGAGAACGCTTCGTCGAAACCTGCAAACAGGAATACCCGCCGGGCATAATAGGGCTTTTCGCGTTGCAGGGCGCCATCACGAAGAATCTTGAGTTCTACGTGTTCGACGTAAGCCCCCGCGTACCAGGATGCCCATGCGTGGAGCCCACATCACCCTACATGAAATACAAGTACGGAATGGAAGTTGGCCCTGGAAGAAGAGTCGCCATGGAAGTTAAGCGCGCCATAAAAGAAAACAGGCTTGAGGATATCGTAACATGATAACAAGTGAAGAAATAAACCAGCTGCTGGAAAAATACGACCCTAAAAGGTTGGCTATAGGGACTATTGGCAGCCACTCAGCCCTAAACATCTTAAAAGGCGCAAAGGAAGAAGGCTTCAAAACCGTTTGCATATGCAAAGAAAAGGACAAAATAGTCTACAAAAAGTTTCAGTTGGCGGATGAACTCATAATAGTCAATGACTTCGCAGAAATACTGGACGAGGAATTGCAGGAGAAACTTAGAGAACTGAACACCGTGATGGTTCCCCACGGATCCTTTACGGCATACCTGAGCACCGAGCAGCTTACAAACGATTTTTATGTACCTATGTTTGGAAACCGCCAGCTTTTGCACTGGGAAGCAAATAGGGATAAGCAGGAGGAATGGCTGAGAAAAGCAGGGCTAAGACTGCCAAAAACCTTCAAAAACCCGGAAGAAATCGACCGCCTAGTCATAGCCAAACTTCAAGGCGCTAAAGGCGGAAGAGGATACTTTCTAGCCAACTCTCCAGAACACTTCCACAAGAAGCTTGATGAAATGATTAAGCGGGGGCTAATCAGCAAGGAGGAAGCCCAACACATTCACATACAAGAATATGTCCTCGGCGTAAACGTTTACCCCCACTATTTCTCCTCCATAATAAATGATGATGTAGAGCTTCTCGGCGTTGACAAGAGATATGAGTCCACAGTGGATGCGGTAGGCAGGATACCTGCAGCCGAGCAGCTTGAGATCAGCCTAAGCCCCACATATACGATTGTTGGCAACATACCTCTTACGCTTAGAGAGTCATTACTGCCTGAACTCCTAAGGATGGGTGATAACGTACAGAGTACAGCAAGGGAAATTGCACCTCCAGGCATAATAGGCCCCTTCTGCCTCGAAACCATCATAACTGATAAACCAGAAATATACACCTTTGAAATTTCAGCACGCATCGTAGCTGGAACAAACGTTGGCATAGGCACCTCTCCATATGCTTATTTAAAGTACGGCGAGAAAATGTATATAGGCAGAAGGATAGCCCTAGAACTCAAAGAAGCCCTGAGACGAAATAGATTGAGCGATGTGGTTGCCTAAAACAGACTTAGGATTTTTTCGAAGCTTTGGCGGCTTTGATCAGCCTTATACCTTCTTAATGCCTCTATGACAGCTTTTTTATTCACTATACCTAACATCGCGGTTATTTTTTCTGCTAAAGCTCCACTTATAAAGAGAAACTGAGCCAATGAAGTGACATTTGACGGCTTTCTGTTTAAGCTGGCAGTTTCAAAATCAACTATAAAGGGCTTGTTACAGGCGTCAACTATTATGTGCTTTGGCGCATGACTTAGCTCTCCATGATCCAAGCGGATCATATCAAGACGCCGGCACTGTTCCAGCAAGTCCATCAGAACCCTACTCAACAGCTTCTTATCCACAACACCGCTAAGCCACTTGGGAAGCAAACTGCCTTCTATTAACTGCATTATGATGAAGTTTTCACTAGCATCTATTAGCCTGGGACCAACATTTACGCTGTTAGCAACTCTAAGCATCTGGGCTTCGCGAAGCATCATACTACGATCAGCATCAACCCGCCTTATCTTAAGAGCAACTTGCTGCATACCAAGGTAGGCCTTCACCACAATCCCCACGCAGCCTTTGCCTAAAACAGGAACATTCAGCACTCTTTTTTCTCCGGAAAACTCTATAGCTGAAACCCCAAGCTTGCTTAGCTCCATTATGCGCCTATCCAGTTCATCATGACTTATCCGGGGATAACACAACATTAACGAAAAAGGCTCATAACGCAGCTTTTCAAGATGCAGCACATCACCATTAACACTCATACCTTATCCCCGGAAGCTTCAACCACTGTAAACTTATGCTCACTAGAAATACGTGTCGAATATTAAAATAAGCAACATTAAAAGTTCTGTTATTAACTGCAACTTAAAGTTAAAAGTCAAGGAAAAGAGTAGGGAGAATAAAATTCAAATTTGTTATTCTTCCTCGTAGAACTCTTCTGCTTTCGGCGGCTCCGGAGACATTCCTTTGCGTTCACGTATCTGCCTTATAATATCAGCCTGCATAGACTCAGGCACTGGCGCCCAGCGGCTGAATTGGGTTGCCCAGAAGGCTCTTCCCTGAGTTGAAGATCGCAGTTCATCAGCTATTCCGAAGGATTCAGCCACTGGAATTTCAGCCTTCACTATTATCATGTCCTCCTCATTAATCATGTCTATGATTCGGCCTCTGCGCTTCTGGACCAGCGCTATAACTGGACTGACGAAGTCGTTTGGAACCTTGCATTCAAAGCTCATAATGGGCTCGAGAAGTTTGGGCTCGCTTAGCAGGAATGCGCACCATATAGGCCGCCATGTCATTGGCAGAATCTGGGCGGGGCCTCTATGTACAGGATCCTCATGTACTAGGATATCTTCCAAATTAACTTTCAAGCCGTACATGGGCTCCTTGGCCAGGATCCCCGTGTTAACGGCGTCTCTGAACCCTGATTTTATGTGGTCCAGCACTTCCTCCACGTACTGTCTACCCTTTATCCGGTTAACCAGGATGTTTGATCCTTCGATGGCTATTACGTTGCGGGCGTCCTCCGTGGACCACCCATACTCCTTCATTAAGATTTTTTGCCGTTCATCGCGGCTTTGCATCTCATTAATTTTACCTGTCTTTATCGCCGTGATAACCTCGTCAGGAAGTTTTTCAATAGTGACCCATAGCTTGTTATGCTTGTTGGGGCTTTTTCCAAGTATTGGCGGGCCCTTATAGTCACGGCTTATGGTCTCACGGTAAATCACTATGGGCTTGCTTATCTTAACCTTCAAGCCGGCCTCCTGCATCCTGTAAGCTGTAACCTCCAGGTGAAGTTCACCCATGCCGCTTAGAAGGTACTGCCCACTTTCCTTGTCTATTCTGAAGTGCAAGTTTGGGTCTTCGATAGTTATTTTATGCATAACCTTGTCGAAGAGAGGTAGATCCTTAACGTTTTCAGGCTCCACAGCAACGGTGACCACAGGGTCAGAAACATACTTCAACGCCTCAAAAGGCGCAGTTTCCACACCCTCCTCAGCTATGGTTTCACCCACATGCACCGACGGCAAACCGGAAAGAGCTGCAATGTTACCTGCTGGAATACGCTCCACTATAACGCGGTCAGTGGCCATGCTCATGTAAACTTGCTGGATTGTACCCTTCTGGCGGCCGGTGACCAGCCGGACAACCTTGCCCTTCTCTACACTTCCGCTGAATACTCTTCCAATAGCTACAACACCGCTGTGAGGATCAACCTCAACAAAGGTTATACACATCAGTAAGGGCCCGTTAGGGTCAACCTTCGCCATAGCCTTACCCACGGAGCTATCGGGATCGCCGGGCCATATCTGCGTCTGCCTGTAGGACTGGGCCTCAAGCGGGCTTGGGAGGTGCTCACAGAACATATCAAGTATCGGCTCGTAAAGCGGAGCCTTCTTACTTAAGGCTTCAACCTTCTGCGCAATCTCCTCAGGCGGGCCACTATAGGCATCGATGATGTCCTTGAAGGTTATTCCCTTAGCCTTCATATGCGGCAGATTTAAGCCCCACTTATGCAGCGCCGAGCCGAAGGCTACACGTCCATCTTCAACTTTAACCTGCCAATCTTTCTTATGTTCAGGAGGAGCATACTTCTCAATAATATTGTTAACCTTAACAATTATCTTCGCAAAGCGCTTCTGAACCTCTTCAGGAGTAAGCTTCAACTCTTTAATGAGCCTGTCAACCTTATTTATGTATAGGAGAGGCTTAACTCTTTCACGGAGGGCCTGCATCAGCACAGTTTCCGTCTGCGTCATGGGACCCTCCACGGCATCCACGACAACTATGGCGCCGTCCACTATGCGTAGGCTTCGCGTCACGTTCCCGCTGAAGTCAATGTGCCCAGGAGTGTCAATGAGGTTTATGAGGTAATCCTGACCCTTATAGGTGTGAACCAGGCTGATGTTTGAGGCGAAAACCGTCATCTGCCTCTTCTGCTCAAGCTCCCAAGAATCCAGGAACAGCTTCTGACCAGCAACCTGCTCACTTATTATGCCAGCTGCAGCTAAGAGACTGTCTGACAAAGTAGTTTTACCATGATCCACATGGGCAATAATGCTAGTGTTCCTTATTCTCTCAGTGCAATTCATCAGTCTAACTATTTCATCAACTTGCCTATAGCGTCCCATAATCAGCCCTCCACAAATAAGCAGAGAACTCTTCCGCAGCTTAACTTAAATGAGTTTTCCTCCAAAGCGCTTAAACTCCTTAGTTTAGGCAAGAGCTACATGGAAAGCGAAAATGCACCATATTAACTTTTTGTAACGCAAGCCGCATAAAGCCTCTTATACGCTGCTTATAAGCCTCCAGGCGCATATTAGGGAAGCGGACATCGCCGGGAGAGCCGAACATTTGCCCAGGTTTAAACATACAACTGAAATTCTAAAGTTGATGGGTGAGAAGGAGCGCATCCGCAACATTGGAATAATAGCCCATATAGACCACGGCAAAACCACCCTAACGGACACGCTGCTGGCGGACGCTGGGCTTATTTCGCCGAAAATAGCCGGTAAAGCCAGAGTCCTGGACTATTTAAGGGAGGAGCAGAAACGCGGAATAACCATCAAAACGGCGAACATCTCACTTTTACATGAGGCAGGGGGACACCCGCATATTATAAACCTCGTGGACACCCCTGGACACGTTGATTTTACAGGCAAGGTTACAAGGGCTCTGAGGGCAATAGACGGCGCCATAGTTGTCGTGGACGCTGTAGAGGAGATCATGGCCCAGACGGAAACCGTAACCCGGCAGGCGCTGGAGGAAAGAGTTAGACCTGTCCTGTTTATAAATAAGGTTGACAGGCTCATCTGTGAGCTTAGACTATCTCCGGAGGAGATACAGCGTAAGCTAGAGCGTATAATACGCGACTTCAACAGCATAATAGAAATCTACGGAGAACCAGAATTCAGAGAAGCGTGGAAGGTGGATCCCCATGATGGAAGCGTCGCCTTCGGATCAGCCCTCCACAAGTGGGGTTTCACCCTAGAAACAGCTAGGGAAAAGGGCTTAAGGTTTACCGATATAGTGGAAGCCTACAGTGATGGATGCCATCAGGATTTGGAGAAAAGGATACCTCTGGCAGGAGCCATCCTTGATATGGCTGTTAAAAATCTCCCAAGCCCCATTGAAGCCCAGAGATATAGGCTGCCGAAGATATGGAGGGGCAGCCTAGACTCCGAACTTGGCAGGGCCATGCTGAACTGCGATGAAAAAGGACCAGCAGCAATGTGTGTGACAATGGCTCAGATTGACCCCAATGCGGGGCTCATAGCCACTGGCAGGATATTTTCAGGCTCCGTAAGGGAGGGCGAGGAAGTTTACCTAATTAACGCTGAAAAAAGCCATAGGATTCGGAGGGTTTTCATTTACATGGGAGCGGTGAAGGAGAACGTGAACTGGATAAGCGCCGGCAACATAGCTGCTCTTCTGGGTTTGGAATCTGCAAGAGCAGGTGAAACCATTGTGGATCCCGCCTATAGGAACATGATGGTGCCGTTTGAACGCATAAGATACTTTTCAGAGCCCGTTATGACAGTGGCTGTGGAGCCTAAAAACCCAGCGGATTTGCCTAGGCTTATGGATGCTGTGAACAGGCTATGTATAGAAGATCCGAATCTGATGGCATTTGTAAACGAGGAAACAGGCGAGTACCTGCTGAGCGGCATAGGGGAGCTGCATCTGGAAATTTCCCTCAAGTTTCTCAAGGAATATGCTGGAGACATAGAAATCATAACCTCTAAACCCATGGTTATTTACAGGGAGGGCATCTCAGCTAAAAGCGTCGCCGTCACCATAGAAAGCCCAAACAGGCAGAGCGCTTTCACGGTTCAGGCGGAACCTCTGAATGAAAAAACGGTAGAGATGATCGACAGGGGAGAAATAACCGAGGAAGAAACTGGAAGAATGATTCTTTTGAAGGATGAGGAATCAGGGAACATCATAGCCCTGGACAGGCATGGAAACATTCTTGTAGACAACACTGGAAGAATTCAAGCTGCTCCTGACGTGATGAGTTCCGTGAAGGCTGGATTCCATTGGGCGTGTAAAGCTGGGCCATTATGTGAAGAGCCCATTAGAGGTGTTAAGGTTAGGATTTTGAAGGCCTTGCTGCCTGAGGATATGGCCAAGCGTGAAAACTCCCAAATCATGCCTACCATACGAAGGGCTATTTTGGCATCTTTCCTCACAGCCAAGCCTACACTCCTAGAGCCCATATACAAGGTTGATTTTTCGGTTCCAGTTCAATGGCTAGGCGAATGCTTGAACATTATAACGAAGAGAAGGGGCAAAATATTATCCTCAGAGGTTAGGGGGATTCTAGCGGTTATCAGGGGATATATGCCGGTATCCGAGTCCTTCGGCCTAGCCTCCGAGATCAGATCAGCCACATCGGGAAGAGCCTTTTGGCAATGCACATTCTACCGCTGGGAAAGAATCCCCGAGAGCACAGTGATGGAAAGTATAAGACAGATAAGAGTGAGAAAGGGGCTGCCCCCAGACATCCCAAAGCCTGAAAGGCTTCTCAGGCGAGGGGGAGATGCTTCATGGAGATACTGCTGAGTTCCTCCCAGCCATTTGATTTAGAGCTAACCCTCTGCTGCGGCCAAGCATTCAGATGGAGCAAAATCAACGGATGGTGGTACGGCGTTATAGGCGATAAAGCCGTGAAAATCAGGCAGCAGAATGAAAAGCTGCAGTTTGAAAACGCCACTTACGAGGAGGTAATGAGGTATTTTGGGCTTGGAGATGACTTACCCCTGATTTTAACCCATGTAGCTAAGGATGAGCCAATGAAGAGGATAATAGACGCCCTTAGAGGATTAAGGATTCTCCGCCAGGACCCATGGGAATGCTTGATTTCGTACATATGCGCAACAAACAAGAACATTCCAGCGATAAACCGGATGCTGTCAAACATGGCTAGAAAACTGGGTGTGAAAACCAGCCTAGACGGCTACGATTTCCATGTTTTCCCAAGCGCTGAAAAGTTGGCTAAGGCTGGCTTGAAAACCCTGCGGGAATGCGGCTTAGGGTACAGGGCTACGTACGTCCACGAAGCCGCGGTGAAAATCCACGAAGAAGAAATTCAGCTGGAAAGTTTGAGAAGCAAAAAATACGAGGAGGCAAAGAGGGAGTTAATGACTCTTCCAGGAGTCGGTGCGAAAGTGGCGGATTGTGTTCTGCTTTTCTCCCTAGAGAAGCTAGAGGCTTTCCCCGTAGATGTCTGGGTGAAACGTGCATTGATTAGGTATTATGCGGATCATTTTGACAGGAAATTCATTGAAAAAATTTCCCACAAGCAATCTTTATCAAAAAGCGAATATGAAAGGCTGAGCAGTTTCGGAAGAAATTACTTCGGAAAATACGCAGGTTACGCTCAGGAATATATCTACCACAATGAGAGGGTCAGCCTATATTAGCCCCATCTCATTTAGCATTTTGGCCGATGGGCTTCCCTGAGTAGTCGTCAAAGATATGGCTTCCGAGATAAGTCTGCTGGCGCCAGCATAATTCCGCTCCTTCACCTGCTTCATAGCCTCTTCAAGTTTCAATGCAATGCCTCTAAAGCCATCCAGTTTAGTGGCGTTAGCGGCCATGTTGACTTCGGCAGCTAACGCATTAAAGTATGCGTATAGAAGTTTCTCAGCTCCAGCTCTCTCAGAATCATTTATTTCCCCTAACTGCTCGATTAGACCTGACGCGATTATAAGGCTTGACTTTATCTTTTCAGCATAATTGAAAGTTATGATGGCTTTCTTAACTTCAGACATGCTTAGACCCATCTGAGATTTTAGCCCCTTCTACGGCCGCCCTAGCCCGCCATTTCTCAAGTCTCTTTTGCACTTCCTCCTCAAGCCTCTCCCTTGATATGAGGCGCCCCCTAACAATAACTTCATCATTTAATGCAATACTTGGGACGCTCATTATCTGATGGGGCAAAGCCTCCTCCATCCCCTCTCTTGTACCCATGTTCACCTCCCTACAAGAAAGCCCAAGCCTACTAGCCACTTCATGGGCTATCTGCTTTGCTACTGGGCAACTGGAACATCCTGGAAGGGTGAAAACCTTCAATTCTAAAGGGCTATTACAACCTTCCATGCTTCTAAGTTTCCTACAAGCATGCTTAAAATTGTTTTGATGACTGATGAAAATTTAGAGGTTAAGGGCCTATATTAAATACGTGTGCATTTATCGCGCGGTACGACAGTTCATGTTTGATCAAGCAGCCTCAGCCGGGGATATCCATTTCACAGCCCAAGTTAAGGGCTCATTACAGTGAGGCGGTTCATCATTCACCACAGGGGTTGAAAAATTCAATTTATAAATCTTTACTTTACATCAATGCGCAGACCAATCCCTATAACGCGTCAGCATGAAAAGATCCCTCAAAAATTTTAAAAAGATGGTTTCGCATTAAGAGTTTGTAGCTGCAAAATAAACTGGAGAAAATGGGCCCGTAGCTCAGCTAGGTTAGAGCGACAGGCTCATAACCTGTTGGTCGCCGGTTCAAGTCCGGCCGGGCCCACCATCATGCTTTTAACTTCTTTGTTAAAAGAGCTGTTCTTCTTCCAAGTTCCCTACAATAATCTAGATCTTCCTGCTCCGGATTTTCGACGGCGGTTGCGCCATAGTGCTTGTCGTCATGTCTCCCCTGCACTATCATCCCGTGAATCAACATTGCTTCAAGTATTGAAAGTAACGTTGTTTCCGCACCCGTGGCCGTTCCGCCTGAGCTTGTGAAGGCAGCGCCAACTTTTCCCTCAAGTTTCCCGTGGATTTCAACGGACTTGTCTATGAAACTCTTAAGTTTCGCTGACATCTGCCCAAAGTATGTTGGAGAACCCATAATTATCCCATCAGCATCCAGAAGATCCTCAAGGTTTGCTTGATCAATTTTTTTAACGATAACTTCTACGCCTTCCACCTGCTTTGCGCCTTCAGCTATGGAATATGCCATCTTCTCAGTGTTACCCGTTACAGAGTCGTAGATAACTAAAATTCTCACCATAACATTGTCCACCCAAACCGGGTTAATTCTATCCATGAACTTAAAATTTTCTGATGGTGAACAGTCTATTGTTGGGGGGATGGGAGAAGACGGGTGGGGGGTTCGGGGGGAGACAGGAGAAAACGGGATAAATGTCTACACCCCGTCCTCTCCCAACGACGCAAGTTAAAAGCCCAGTTACTTTTAAACTTTTCTTAAGAACAAAGTGGTTTACGATTAAGGTTTTCACTACTTTTCCATTTCAGCTATTATCTCATCGACGGTCATTATTTTTGCATTGTAAAAGTATTCCATGTATTTCATGCCCTGCTCATGGTCCTCCTGTGTAAAGGCTTCCACGCCATCCCTTGCAACCACTATTTTGTATCCTCTGAAGAAGGCATCAGCCGCCGTATGCTTAACACAGATGTGAGTGTGGATCCCACAGAGTACAAGGGTTTTTGCGCCTTCGCCGCCGTATAGGCTTCGCAGCAGAGAATCCAATCCCGAGTCAAAGAAACAGCTGTACGTCCTCTTCTCAACGATAAAATCTTTCTCCAAAGGTTTAAGCTCAGGAATAACCTCGGCACCCCAGGTTCCCTTTACAGCGTGTACACCCCATTTATAAACAACTTCAAAGTCATGTGGATAATGAGCATCATTACAATATATGACTGGAACATCATTTTTTCGAGCCGCCTCCAAGAGCCTCTTAATGCTTGGAACTATGCGTGAAGCTCTATCGCATTTCAACTCGCCAACGATAAAATCGTTCAGCATATCAATTATTATTACACATATTCGCTCTGACATACGTAACATCACCCATAACTCATTATTTCTTATTTCCTTCATGGATTTTTCAAGGTTTTGCTATTCTTCAGCCCGTCAGTTTCTCCATTTTCGCTAGCTACAAATAAACAAAAAAAGCAAAAATCTCATTTAGAAATAAAAAGACGGAAGGAAAGGAAGAAGCCTATTTAAGGCAACAAGCATAAACCGGAAGCATGAACATTAAAGCGATGCATGATCAGCTCGTTGGCTGAGGAATCCATAAGCTTGTTTCAGCAGGGATCTATGGCTCTAAACCGTAAAAATCATCAGTTAATTTTTCAGCGCTGAACTCGTTCACCAACACCATGTCTTCGATTCTGATCCCGCCGAAGCCGACAAGGTATATTCCAGGCTCCACCGTCACCACATTTCCCCTTTCCAGCTTATCTATACTCTGCGGGCTAAGCGTAGGAGGTTCATGAACCTCTAAGCCTACTCCATGTCCGAGGCCGTGGACAAAGTTCTCACCGTAGCCGGCTTTCTCTATTACGGTCCTCGCGGCGGCGTCTACATCGCTGGCTTTCACTCCAGGCTTTATGGACATAATCGCTTTTTCCTGTGCAGTCCTAACTAAATCATAAATTTGCTTCTGCTTTTCGGATGGCTCCCCCGCAACGAAGGTGCGGGTCATGTCTGAGCGGTAGTGGCAATATGATGCTCCAATATCAATAACCACGAGGTCTCCAGCCTCTATTTTCCTGTCAACACATCCTCCATGGGGATAGGCGGACCTTACCCCTGAGGCAACTATGGTTTCGAAGGCTGTTCCCCAGGAGCCCCTGCGCCTCATCGCATATTCTATTTCCGCGGCAACTTCATATTCCCTCATCCCTGGGCTTAGAACCTCACGTGCGGTTTTCATGCCCTCGCAGGCTAGCTCCGCCGCCTTTCGCATAAGCTCAAGCTCCTCGGCGGCTTTGATTCTGCGGAGAGACCATACAAGAGCACCTCGGGGCTCAAGCTTCGCAGTGTCCCTCAGCCTTTCGGCAATCGCATGATAATTCTCAACGATCAACGTGTCAAACGCCAATTTTCTAATACCGAGATCCATCACAAACCCTGCAACTTTCTCCATAAGGTTTTCTTCACGTTTTACAAGTTCAACTCTGAAGCCCCTAGCCTCAGCCTTAACCTGCTCATAATTAACCCCATACACATAGAGAATACTCTCGCCCTGCTTTGGAACCAGCAGACACGAGGCTCCAGGTGAACCAGTAAAATAGAGAATATTGGTTTCATTAGTGATCAAAAAACCGTCAAACCCTTCAGGGTCTAGACACTTCTGCCTTAAGGCTTCTATCCTCTTTGACATAAGATCACGCCAAAACAATAAATGCCGTCTGTAATAAAGAATTCCGCTTTTAGCCGCCGCTTACAACAGAGGTCAGAATTACATTGTCCCCATCTTTAAGTTTTGTTTTTAAACCGTTCAGCTGATTAATTAAGTAGCCATTAACCGTTGCAATGTAACTCTGCTTGAGATCAGAGTCGCCTGGAGCGTAAACCGCCACCTTAAACGCCTCGCCGTACTTCTCAGAAAGCATCATCAATAAATCTTCAAGGAGAGCACCCTCAGGCATCTCTATAACTTCTTTCCCCTCGCTGCCTATCACCCTTTTAATATGCCCGATGTACTCCACCTTAACCCTCACCTGAAACAGCCCCCATGATCCTCTACGTGTTAATAGCGGAAAAACTCGGATATATCTGTTTCATTAATTGTGATAAACATTTATTATCTGAACACTCTGGATTGTTGAAAAGGGGAAGTTCTTTATAGATATCTTAATATACTTAAGGGAGACCCAACAGAATCTAAGGAATGGAGGTAAAAACACGTTGTACGGCTATGCTGGCCGGATTCTCTACGTAGACTTAACAACCGGCAAAACATACACGGAACCTTTAAACGAGGACTATGCAAAGAAATACATCGGCGGCATCGGGCTGGGAATGCGCTTATGGCTTGACAACTCAAAACCGGGAGTTGACCCTCTAAGCCCGGAAAACCCGCTGGTTCTTACAACAGGACCAACATCTGGAACCATTTGGCCAACTGGCGGAAATGGACATGCCTTCGTTGCAAAGTCTCCACAGACCTTCGGAATTGGCGAGGCGAAATCCCATGGAAGCTTCGGGGCGGAGCTGAAAAGAGCCGGGTACGACGCTGTAATCTTTAAGGGCAAAGCTGAGAAACCTGTTTATGTCTGGATAGATGATGATTCCGTGCAGATTATGGATGCTTCTCACCTGTGGGGTAAATCTCCACAGGAAACCGAGGATATAATCAAGGAGGAACTTGGA
>JAWCTJ010000025.1:0-15759 GCA_038868255.1 Bathyarchaeia archaeon | reverse complement strand
ATGTAGGATAGTCCTTCCTTTACTTCCACGGCTCTCGGCAGGACCTTTTGAGATATGAAACTGCGCATCATGTTATAAAATCGCGTGTACTTTTCATCCTCAATTATCGCGGACTTTGTTGCGAATACGGGTGTTATCCAGTCGCACCTCACATACCCAGTAATTCGGCTCATCTGGGCTGGGCTGAACCCGAAGAGGCTTTTCGCAACGGCATGTGCGTTATGGATGATTGTTATACCTCTCTCCTCCTCTGATAGGGGTCTGTATGCAATGGTGATCTCGCCTGTCACACCATCAAGCTCTACGGGAATCCTTTCACCTACAACATTTTTCGGTTCAACTTTGATTGCGCCTTCAATGCTCCACGGGTGGAACTCTCCAATTCTAAGATAAACCTCAAAGTACGGTGAACGAAGTATGGGCAACTCCCTTAGATCCTTAAGTATTTTCTCCGGTCGAAGAGCTGATCTTGGATTAAGCAGCCATATCTCACTTCCATCTCTGTCCAGGGAGGGTTCTGATAAGAGCTTAACCTCAGCCTTTCCAGAGGAAAGCTGAGCTAAAACGTCCTCGTCAATCATGAAAGTTTTGTTGAAGCTCCCCCTGCGTGTCCTAACCTTCATAGCGGAGAAAAAAGCTAGGAAACTAAGCCTTCCAACACCATATCTCCCGGTTCTAGCGCGGCCAAAACGCGGTGAAACCAGCTCTTTCTGCTTATGTGCACTGCCAACTGTCAGGAAAAGATCCATGCCACGCTCATCCATGCCGACATCATCCTCAATCACTATGTAATCAGGCGTAACGGTCACTATGACGCGTGTGGCATCCTCGTCATAACTGTCCTCAACAAGCTCCAATACACATGAATAGGGACTCTGCCAAGTCTTTTTAGCAAACTCCGTGAAAAACTCCTTCGAAATTCGAAGACTCATTCGCATTCACCTGTTTCCACGATATATTCAAGGCGCTGGATGCACCTCAAGGCTTCTCAACAAAGCACAGGGTGAATTTTTAAACTTTACAGTCGCAAAAAAGTTAATGAATAAAGCTAATGGCAGGGTTAAAGATAGTCAGTAGACTTGTTGCCGTAGGTTTAAGGGGCGAGGAAAGGCGTTGCTATGCGCAATCAATGAGCTTAAGTGAAAAAACGAGGGGGGGTCCTGATTTTGACAGCTGACGTCAAGCCCAAAATCAACATCCCCGCATTGTATGCTGACTGCACATCTATAACTTAATTATCAAACAGGCGGTATGCGGCAATCATCTATATGCTGGCGGCTCTTATGATGGGGCTTCCAGTACGTAACGGGATAAGCAGCTTCTAGTATGGTGCTTAGAAGGGTTACGGTTGGGCTTTCAGCCACCTTAATTATGGGTTTCCCCTAGACTCGTCCAACTATGTTTTTATATCCGACCAACGCGATACTCTTCTTGGTTGACAGTTATGTCTGGTTCTAACACTGCAACCTTAAGAGTTATTGAAGCTCAAAGCCGCGATGTAGGACGGGGGATAGCCCGAATAGATCCAAAAGTGATGCAGAATTTCGGTTTAACACCAGGCGACGTTGTGGAGATTTCTGGAAAACGCAAAACCGTAGCTATCTGCTGGCCAGGCTACAGCGAGGATTATGGTAAAGGAATAATCCGAATAGACGGTTACATCAGGAACAACGCAGGCGTAAGCATCGACGAGAAAGTCACCATCCGCAAGGTTGAAGCAAAAATGGCTGAAAAGATAACATTAGCACCCACAGAGCCTCTGCGCATTGAAGGAGCTGAGGAATATCTAGCCCGCCTGCTCGACGGCAAAGCCGTTACACGCGGCGACACAATCCCCATAGGAATAATGGGGAGAAAAGTTGACCTCATAATAACCAGTGTTCAGCCTCCTGCCCCTGCAGTGATAATTGGTCCGAGCACTGAAATAGTCATCGGAGAGAAGCCTGCAGCCGCCGTAAGAGAAGTTCCAAGAGTAACCTACGAGGATATTGGCGGTCTCCGCGAGGAGATAAGGAAAATTAGGGAGATGGTTGAGCTTCCGCTAAAATATCCTGAACTCTTCGAGCGTCTTGGAGTTGAAGCCCCTAAAGGTGTGCTCCTGTATGGCCCGCCAGGCACAGGTAAAACATTGCTTGCCAAGGCTGTGGCAAACGAGACAAACGCTGCCTTCTTCAGCATAAGCGGCCCCGAGATCATGAGCAAATATTACGGTGAGAGCGAGGAGCGCTTAAGGGAAATCTTCAGACAGGCTGAGGAAAACGCGCCAAGCATAATCTTCATAGACGAGCTTGACGCAATCGCGCCGAAAAGAGAGGAAGTTACCGGAGAAGTCGAAAGAAGAGTTGTATCTCAGCTTCTGACGCTTATGGATGGGCTGAAGCCCCGTGGAAGGGTTGTGGTCATAGGCGCAACTAACAGGCCCAACGCCATTGACCCGGCGCTTCGCAGGCCAGGCAGGTTTGACAGGGAAATAGAGATCGGTGTGCCGGACAAACAGGGCAGACTGGAGATATTGCAAATCCATACGAGAGGGATGCCCCTCGCCGAGGATGTGGATCTGGAGAGATTAGCGAACGTCACTCATGGCTTCGTAGGCGCGGATCTTGAAGCTCTCTGTAAGGAGGCTGCCATGCGTGCGCTGCGCAGGGTGCTTCCAGAAATTGACTTTGAAAGGGAGAGCATTCCCGCCGAGATCCTGAATAAGATCGTAGTTAAGATGGACGACTTCATGGAAGCCCTAAAGGACGTGGAACCCTCAGCGATGCGTGAGGTGCTCGTCGAGGTTCCTGAAGTAAAATGGGAGGACATCGGTGGGCTGCAAAATGTTAAACTTGAACTTCAAGAGGCTGTGGAATGGCCGTTAAAGTATCCGGAGATTTTTGAGCACATGGATGCCAAACCTCCTAAGGGCATACTCCTCTACGGTCCCCCTGGTACGGGAAAGACGCTGCTTGCTAAGGCTGTGGCTAACGAAAGCGAGGCCAACTTCATAAGCATAAAAGGTCCAGAACTGCTTTCCAAATGGGTCGGCGAGTCAGAAAGGGCTGTGAGAGAGGTCTTCAGGAAAGCCAAACAGGCAGCTCCAAGCATAATTTTCTTCGATGAATTCGACGCAATAGCGCCAGTACGTGGAGGCGGCTATGGGGATTCTCACGTAACAGAGCGTGTGATAAGCCAGCTTCTAACGGAAATGGATGGATTAGAGGAACTTCGCGGCGTCGTAGTTATAGCGGCCACAAACCGCCCTGACATCATAGACCCTGCACTTCTTAGACCAGGAAGATTTGATAAACTTCTCTATGTGCCCCTTCCGGACCTTGAGGCTAGAAAAGAAATTCTAAAAATACATTTAAGCAAGAAACCTCTGGCTGAAGATGTAAACTTGGATGAAATTGCACAGAGGACCGATGGCTACACGGGCGCTGACCTGGCAGCCATCGGCAACACCGCTGTAATGCTTGCAATAAGAGAGCACATAATTAACAGCAAAAACCCTGAAGAAGCTAAAAGGAATTTCAAAGATCTAAAGATCTATAAACGTCACCTGGAAGAAGCCCTCAAAAAAATCAAACCTATGTCACAAAGAGAGCTTGAAATGTACAAGAGAATATCAGAGGAATTCGCTAAAAGCAGGGTTTAACGCAAATACTAGAAGGGTTCACTTTTAACCCTGCAAACTTTATTGCTTTAAGAAGTATTCATATCCTAAAAGGATTGGAAAATGCCTAATATAAGACAAAATTTAAATCCCAGCGCGGGTCTGATGCTAAGAAAAACCTTTAGGGGTGCCATGATAAAACGCTAATCAATTTGGAAGCGTTGAGCCTTCTAGAAGAAGCAATTTTGGCCTTCAGCCTATTGTTAGCCGCTTCCATAACGATTTATGTGTTGGGATGGTTTATTTCCCCGAAATCATCAACAAAAAATTCTAACAAGAAATCCCCATATGCCTGTGGAGAAAAGGCAATTTTCAGTAAAGTTAGGATAAATGTTGCTCTGCCAAAATTCCTAATATACTTTGTGATCTTGGACTCTTCGGTGCTTCTCATAGCGTTTGCTTCCCTAGCTCTCCGGCACCTAGATTTTTCAGTCCTGCTAATCTATCTGTTTCTGGCATTAGCCACTGTTTTAATGCTGTTTGAAGGGGGCGAATGATAACGCCTCATATCCGCCTGCTGAAATGGGCCAGGCTGAAGTCGCCGTGGATCCTTCACTTTAACTCTGGAGCATGTAACGCCTGCGACATTGAATTAGTGGCGCTTTTATCTCCAAGATATGACGTTGAACGCTTCGGAATACTGTTGGAACCATCACCTAGGCATGCTGATGTCCTAATGGTTACAGGCGCCGTTACACGACAATGCGCAGAAAGACTCAAGCGTATCTATGAGCAGATGCCTGAGCCGAAATTTGTGGTGGCAATAGGCGCCTGCGCCTGCTCCGGCGGAGTTTTCAGCGGAAATTATAACGTGCTAGGAGGCGCAGATAAGGTAATTCCCGTGGACATTTATATCCCTGGCTGCCCACCAAAGCCTGAAGCCATAATAGATGGTGTAATTAAGCTGCTCAAAAAGGCTGAAGCTAGCGAGGAGAAGACAAATGGCTGAAACGATAAAGGCATTCCTCAGCAAGCTTAAGGATAAGATTTCCAACGATTTAGTAGACCTTCAAAAGACAACAAATGGCAGACCAGTACTGCTGGTGAAAGCAGATGCCCTGGGGAACGTTGTTAAAATTCTGCTTGAAGAAGACAAGGATTCTCGAGTAAGCGCGGTCACCGCGGTTGACATGGGCAACAACATAAGCGTAATGTATCACATGTCCTCTTCAGGAGAGCTACTAACCTTCAAGGTTGAAGTTCCCAAGGAGAAGGCTGTCATCCCGTCAATAACAGGCCTTATCCCAGGTGTAAACTTTCACGAGAGAGAGGTGATGGACCTCTTCGGAGTAACTTTTGAAGGACATCCGACACCGCAGAGGCTTATTCTTCCGGACAAATGGCCTAATGGAGTTTATCCCCTGAAGAAGGATGTGGAAAATGCTGAACTTTCAAGAGTTCTCGGCAGCGTTGAAGGACTGTACAACGAGCATGGGGAGAACCCTGAAGAAGGAGCCCTTGTAAAGATTATTGTTGGTCCCCAGCATCCAGCCCTGATTGAACCTGAAAAGTTTGTCCTTGAAGTTGATGGTGAAACTGTTGTGAAGGTTTCGCCGCGCATCGGCTATGTGCATAGGGGTGTGGAGAAGGCCGCGGAGAAACGCACATACATACAGGATATTTACCTTGTTGAACGGATATGCGGCATATGTAACGCTTGTCATGCCGCATGCTTCTGCCAAACGGTTGAGGAAATTTTAGGTATAGAAACCCCGCCGAGGGCTAAATACCTCCGCACAGTAATCCTGGAACTCAATAGGATTCACAGTCACATGCTTCTCCTAGGACACACCGGACTGGAAATAGGGTATGAGACGCTTTTTCATTACATGTGGAGGGATCGTGAACCAATAATGGATCTTGTTGAGATGCTCACTGGAAACAGGGTTTTAGCCTCATACATAACTATTGGAGGAGTTAGAAGAGACATAAATGAACAGGCTATCTCAAAAGTGAAGTTTGAACTTGCAAAATTAAAGAGTCGGCTACCATTCTATAGAGATCTTTTCGAGAATGATCCTACTATTAAGTCGCGGACCAGGAATGTAGGTGTACTTAACAGAAGCGATGCAGTAAAGTTCTGCGTGGTTGGACCTGTGGCGAGGGCATCAGGAATAGCCGCCGACGTCCGAAAGGATGAGCCTTACGCGGCCTACGGTGAGATACCCTTCAACGTCATAGTTCGTGATGAGGGTGACTCATGGGCGAGGCTTATGGTTCGCCTAGATGAAATCGGCGAAAGCATTAAAATAATAGAGTATGCCCTAGACCATCTTCCGACAGGTCCATACAGGGTTAGAGTTCCAAGGATAGTTCCGGGGGGCGAAGCCATAGACCGCGTTGAAGCGCCTAGAGGCGAACTGTTCTATTACATTAAGAGTAATGGAACTGCTTACCCCGAAAGGGTCAAAGTGCGCACTCCCACTTTCTCCAACATCCTATCCTTCATCCACATGGCACAGGGCGCAAACATAGCTGACGTACCCGCCATATTCGCAAGCCTTGACCCATGCTTTTCATGTACTGACAGGTAGGAGGATAAAATGTGAACTTGGATTTTATCTTTCAAGTGCTTCTCTTCCCGGGCTTTGTCTTCATATTGCTTTTCACCGTTATATGCGACTGGATTGAGCGGAAAATAGAGGCTAGAATGCAGAACAGAATAGGCCCCTACTACACCGGGCCAGCCGGCGTTCTACAGCCCATCGCAGACTTTATAAAACTCCTAACGAAGGAGGATATAACCCCACGTGACGTTAAGAGTTTAATCTTCAAGCTTTCTCCAATTCTAGCTCTCACAACGTTTGTTTTCGCCTTCCTATTTCTGCCTGTGCATGGCCTTACTAGTGTTTTCGGCTCAGGATTCGAGGGCGACTTAATCATCATTTTAGCATTAGCATCCATCGCAAACTTTTTCCTGTTTCTTTCCGGATGGGCCTCAACAAACCCTTACAGTTCCATAAGCGCTGCAAGAATTCTAACCCAGTTTATAGGATACGATGTCCCCCTGTTCTTCCTAGCATTAGTTTCGGCTTTTCTGGCAGGGCATTTAAAAATCTCATCCATAATAAACGCTCAGCAGGTTCCATTTATCCTGCTGACCCCATGGGCCTTCATACTTTTCATACTCACTCTCCAAGCCGAGCTTGAAAAGGATCCATTCGATGTACCAAACGCTGAAAGCGAACTGGTAGGTGGATATGAAACTGAATATGCCGGTAGGAGTTTAGCTTTTCTGAAGCTTGCGAAAGACGTGCAGATAGTCTTCGGTGCAGCTCTTGCGGTTGAGCTATTTCTCGGAGGCCCAAATGGGCCTGTTCTCCTCGGCCCTCCAGCACTTTGGTATACCCTTTGGTTCGTGGTGAAGCTTCTTGCGATCATTTTCGTATCTGAGTATATTACATGCGTTCTTGCAAGGCTGCGTATAGATCAAGTGCTAAATGCAAACTGGAGGGTGCTGTTACCACTGTCAATACTATCGCTTATTTCAGCCGTCGCCATAAAACTGTGGGTTTTCCCGTTGTGGGGATGGACCTGATGGGCAGGAGGAATCTTTCTCCCATAGTTAAGGAGGTTCTTGCACATTTTCTGAAAAAACCTGCGACACAAAAGTATCCTGAGGTTAAACCAGAAATTCCTGATGGTTTCCGCGGCAAACAAGTTTTCGACATCAACTTATGCGTTGGATGCGGTCTTTGTTCCAGAGACTGTCCATCCAGGGCAATTGAAATGATTGAAGTTGACGGTAAGAAAAGACCACACTTTCATCTAGATTTATGCATTTTCTGTTATCAATGCGCCGAAAGCTGTCCCAGAAACGCAATTAAAAACTCCGAGATCTTCGAACTTGCTTCGGCGCAGAAATCCGAATTATTTATGAAGCCTCAAACAGCAGCTCAGAAGGAGGACGCCAAAAAGTGATCCTAGAGTTAATCGCCGCCGTTCTGATAATCTCAGCATGCCTGGCAATTTACCTTGACGAGGCAATTTACTCTGTTGTCTCCTTGGCATGCGTCTTCGCAATGATAATAATCCTATATGCCTTAAGCGGTGCGACGTATGCAGCTGTCTTCCAACTGGCCATAGGCACAGGAACTCTTGTGGCACTACTCTTGGCTGGCGAAATGTTCAGTGAAGCATCCCAGAATAAAAAGCAGTTAAAGAAAACCCTTGGGGTTATCGCTTTGGCGCTGCTGATTTCACTTCCATCAATCTTTTTGTCTGTAGAAGTAACCCCTATAGTTTCAGTATCCAGCGTTTCATTCGCGGAAGCACTTTGGACTCTAAGATCAGCAGATGTTATTCTGCAAGGGCTAGTCATCATAGCAGTCGCAATAGGAATAACCATAATAATTTGTGAAAAAAGAAGGAGAGTTAAAGACTGATGGATTATCTAATCTTATCAGCAACGTTGATTGCAATAGGCATTTATGGACTTCTAACGAGGCGTCATCTCCTGAAGGTTTTGATATCCCTTGAACTGGTGGCTGTAGCGGCAACCATGAATTTTGTGCTCCTCAGTTCCCCATCTAACCCCCTGGGTGAAGCTCTGCTGATACTTGCCTTTTCCACCGATACATGTATAACCGCAATTATCCTCGCCCTGATGTTCATATATTCTAAAAAGTATAGAACCTGCGACTTAAATGAAATTGCCAAACTCGAGCAGCGAGAAACGCGCAGCGAAGATGTAGAAAACGAAGAGAATTTAGAAACTTAATCAAACAATCAGTCTGGCATAAATTAATGCATTATCAACCAAATGTGCAGCGTCTATTCTCCATGTCAGATTCGTTGTGAATTACAAACTGCTTCTCCTATGGTGTTCAGCTATCACCATCTCAGACGTATCCTGATAACCGTTTTTCGTGGTTAAGAGGAACCGCGAATGCGGTGGTAAACGTTATAATTGAGCTATACATTAAAAATGTGCTCTTATGGGTTATCTGATGCCATCAGAAAGACCGTGACAGCGGATGATTCAGCTCCATGGCTACAAACCGCCCTTCCTCACAGGTCATCAACCTTTATATAGAAGCCAACATGATGAAAGAACTGATAGGCGTGCTTTCTCATAAATGTATGCTGAGGTTTATGTTTAAAAATGATATCTCAAGCCATAAAATCAGCGAAGCTACACTAACCTCTAAAATTGAAAGTAAAGATCCCACCTTCAAATAATCCACCAGTCTAATGTTTACACCCTTCTTCCTCATTGTTTCAAGCCACATTAGTATGGCCAGAGATCCCAACGGGAAGAAATGCGGACCGAGATTGTTCCCAATGATGTTCGAGAATATTAGGCTGGTCAATTGCTGAGAGTTTAAATTAGCAAATCTGGCTGTCTGTTCTATTGATAAAAGACCAAGTATAGTCATGGGCCAATTGTTCATGGCGCTTGCCCCTACGGTGACAACCAAACTTGGAACAAGCACGGACAGAAAGGATGGAAGCTTTAAAGCCCAGGCGAAAGTGTAGGCAAAAAAGTCCACTGCTCCCGTGTGCTTAAGCCCCTGGACAACAAGAAAGATACTAATCATGAAGATTACAATATCCCAGTTAATCTCCTTGATTATTGCAGTAATTCCCCTACGCTCATCCTTCAACGCCATTCTCCCTTTCATCTTTAGGTTTAACGCATATGCCACCATCAGGATGAGCGCGCCTGAACATATTACGATGGAAACCGGTATCCTATGTAATGACGCTAAAACATAACCTACGTCTATAGCCACCAGGGTTGTGAGGCTCACTTTCAATAGAAAAGGATCTATAATTCTCCCATTTGCCAAGGCACCTGCGAGCTGAGCTGAGTATGTCCTTGGGATCATTTTCCTGAAAAACATGTAAACAATTAGAAGGCTGCTTAATATCGTAACCACCGCGACTGGACCCATAAAAATAACATGATCTGTGAAACCGTACCTGAAAAAGTCCGCGCTCACGATGTTTATTGGATTACTGGTTATAAGCGGCATTGCGGCGGTGTCAGCGATTAATCCGGCGGCGAACAGATAGGCAAGTCTTCCCTCATATTTAATTTTAAGCTGGCTTATAATCTCGAGCACTATAGGCGTTAATATGAGCACTGCACTGTCATTAGCGAAAAGTATGCTTACACACGCGGTTAGTAGCGAAACGTAAAAGTACAGTTTTAAGCCGTTTCCGCCCGCAAGCTTCACAACCCTAACAGCCGCCCACCTAAAGAATCCCATAGCATCTAGCGTTACCGAGAATGCAACAATGCCAATGAATGCTAAGGCAGCATCCCAGATCTCAGTAAATGCCTTCAAAGTTTCATTTATGGTCACTGTACCCAGCAGAAGTGATGCAGCTGCTCCTATTCCAGCTGCTAATCCCAAGTTTATATTACGTGGACGTTTAACCATCAAGAAAAGCGTTACGGCGAATATTGTTAATGCAGTTAACGCCTTATACTCCATTACAGGTCTCTGTGGTAGAGTCTGAGCTGATATAAAAAGATGACCTTGTACGTAAATATGGCTTCATATTGAGGCTTATGATTATTAATTAGTATTGAGATTGTTGGGCAAAACTTAAATCGGGGCATTATTTCAAGCGTAATCAAACCCTAAGAAGGCGTGGAAAATACGAAATTGCGGATGGCTTCAAAAAACATCATGCAAATGTGAGGTAATGATCCTTTGTTTCCTCATGCACCTTGGTTAGTTTGGCTGCTTCCGATAGTTTCAAGCCTTCTCGTTCCATTAATTTCACGTTTAAGTAAAAGGGCAAGGGACTATTTCGCCGTAGCCGTTAGCCTAGCGGCATTGATATTTGCCTTTTCAATGATTCCGGATGTATACCGTTTGGAGGCTGCTGAAAGCCATGAAATATCTGTCCCATGGATTCCCTGGGAAAACATTAATGCCGGTGTGTACCTTGACGCATTAAGCATCCTGCTGGCATGTTTGGTCACTTTTTTCGGTTTCATAATAACCCTTTATTCGCTGGGCTATATGGCTGGCGAAGAGGGCTTAACACGCTATTACTTTTTCATACTCATATTCATCGGCTCCATGACGGGGCTTGTCCTGTCAGACAACTTTTTCCAGCTGTTCATATTCTGGGAAATGGTGGGGCTCTGCTCATACTCGCTTATATCTTTCTGGTACAAGAAGCCTGAAAGCGTTCGTGCAGGAATTAAGGTTTTCCTTATGACGAGGATAGGCGACGTATGCCTTCTAGCTGGAATATGCCTCCTCTACATGAATTTAGGCTCTTACTCTTTTCACTATATTGCCAACAATATTGGACAAGTTCCGTTGCCTGTGCTGACGGCAGCAGCCTTTCTGATGCTTGGAGGCGCAGTTGCAAAATCCGCACAGCTTCCTCTTCACACATGGCTTTACAGCGCCATGGAAGCTCCGACATCCGTCAGCGCACTGCTACATTCTGCAACAATGGTTAAAGCTGGCGTTTACCTAATAGCCAGATTACTACTTGTTTTCGGTTCCTCAGCAGCTCTGATCCCCATGTGGCTGCCGTCCATCCTTTGGATTGGCACTTTAACAGCCTTCATAGCCGCGACATTAGCGCTCTCCACACCGGACATAAAGGGTGTCGCCGCTTACTCCACAATAAGCCAGATAGGCTTCATGTTTGCAGCATTAGGCACAGCATATAATGTTCCGTCAACCGGATGGTTCGCTGGGGTACTTCACCTTGTCAGTCACGCCTTCTTTCAAGGGCTAGACTTCCTGCTAATAGGCGGAATAGTTCACACGGTTAAAACCCGTGACATGCGCCTAATGGGCGGGCTTCGGAAAGACATGCCGATAACCTTCGGGTTAAGCCTAATTGTGATGCTTTCACGTGCTGGTATACCCCCAGTAATAAGCTTCTTCAGCAAAGAACTAGCCATAAACAGCGTCCTTTCCTCAGGAAACATAATCGCCACATCAATTCTATACCTCTCCACGGCTCTAACCTTCGCATACACCCTTAGAGTTTTGATCCTGGTTTACATAAGGGAAAAAACAGAGCACGTAAGGCAGATCCATGTCCATGAAGCCCCCAAGATAATGCTGTTTCCAGCCGCCGTCCTCGCCGCACTCTGCCTCATAACAGGATTATTCGGCGAATCCTTTTCCGGCATGATGCACGTTCACGCGGAAATAGGGCTAAGTGAGGTTTTCAGCCCTTCAACATTGATCCTGCTAATGGTTTTAACGTTCAGCGGATCCGCCATATACCTGACTTATTACAGGAAACCAGCCATGCTGGAAATTTTACATGATACATACCTAGGGCGAATTTTGGAAAGGGGTTACTACTTTGACGCTTTATACGGAGGTGTCGCAAAAGGATTTTTAATCCTGTCAAAAAGCGTTAGAACCGTTGAAAACAGGTTCTTCAGCCAGGCTCCACAATTCTTTGCCAATGGTGTAATAAGCTTGGCGCATAAAACCCAGAAGTACTTGGACGTGTTAGCCGACGAAATGTTATATGTTCTTACAAATAAAACTTTGGCTTCAGCCTCTAAACTTAAAAGGTTGCCGTCAAACACCATAAACCATTATATTGCCGCAGCGCTAATTGGATTTATAATAATCCTGCTGTTAATGATCGCTACAATGTGGATAACAGGATGGGCTGGATGAAATGCCGAACGTATTGCTGTTAACTCTGCTCCTGCCCGCCGTAATAATCCCATTAGTCTACGTCCTAGGTAAGAAGTCTCCAAAGGCAGCAGCGGTCCTAATAGCCCTGGTGTGCATCTGTGATGCAGCGCTTCTTTCCACAACGGTGCCCGCGATCATCAATGGAAAAGGCCATATCTACACGGAGTCCTACCAATGGGTTCCTGCTCTCCGCTCCTCTTTTACGCTTTTTGTAGATGGAATCAGCCTCTTAATGGCAATCATTACTCTGATACTAATGCTGGCGGCTGCAATCTTCTCGATTGATTACATGCATGAGAAGAAGGGATTAGCCGAGTACTATGCGCTTCTAACAATGCTTTCCATAGGGCTAGTAGGTGTCTTCCTAACATCCAACCTAATGCTCTTTTATTTCTGCTGGGAACTCATGCTGCTCCCAGCCTACTTCATAATCGGCGGGTGGGGTTATAGAGAACCTTACCGCG
This sequence comes from Bathyarchaeia archaeon, assembly GCA_038868255.1. GTDB lineage: Archaea > Thermoproteota > Bathyarchaeia > Bathyarchaeales > Bathycorpusculaceae > DRVV01. The sequence continues at coordinate 2,992 of JAWCTJ010000025.1, read as the reverse complement.
CTGCCTTCAAATTCTTCATATTCACACATGCTGGCGCCGTTTTCGTACTGCTTGGAATAGGCGCCATATTCATGATAACAGGCGACTTAGACATATTTCAAGCACGGTCAGCGTTGATGACGGCTAATCCCGAAATGGTTAAGTGGATTTTAATATCTCTGACTGCCGGTTTCGCAGTTAAAATGGCCGCTGTGCCCGTTCACATGTGGCTGCCCGACGCTCATTCAGAAGCCCCAGCGCCTATGTCCGCGCTCCTAAGCGGAGTTATAATCAGCGCAGGTGCATATGCGATATTACGCATATCACTTGGAACGGTTTTTCCAGCTGTTATGACGACAGAATTTGCCTCCCAATTCTTACATGGACTAACAATTTTCGGAATAATATCAGCATTTTTCGGTTCCCTTATAGCCTTAGTGGAGACTGACATAAAACGCATAATCGCCTATTCAAGCATAGCCCACATGGGATATGTGCTCTTTGGTCTTTCCCTATTCCCTTTTCAAGAAGCTACAACTGGAACAGTGCTACACCTTGTGAACCATGCTGTCAGTAAGGGACTGCTCTTCTTAACAGCTGGGGCGGTTATGAAGAAGCTTGAGATCCGAGACATACGAGAAATGGGTGGACTTGCAGGGCAAATGCCTACAACAGCCTCATCCTCAATGGTTGCAGCCTTAAGCATTGCGGGTGTTCCGCCATTCGCATGCTTTATGAGCGAATTCCTCATATTCGTCGGAGCGTTTCAAACGATAAAAATTGACAGTTTCTACATCATTCCAGTTGCAATTATGTTAATAGCCACGGTCTTTTCACTGGCATACTCTTTAAGATTTCTGAGTAACGTCTTCTTCGGCGCATCCAAGCATGAGAAGATTACGGATGTGCCATTATCCATGAGGCTTTCTATGATGTTTTTGGCTGTCTTAGTTGTTGCCTTCGGCATATGGCCCTCATTTTTAATACAGCTCATCACAAACGTGGCCTTTGTATAGAGGGAACAGTTAAATGATAACTCTCTTGGATATTTCCCTACCGATAACCGTTTTCGTGTTATCCTCCGTCCTCACAGTTCCCGCAGTTAAGGTTATGCGTAGGGTGCAACGTGGAAAAAATCTATTAAAATTTTGCTGGTTTTCCGCAATCTTTTTGTCAGCAGCGGCTGCTGTGACTAACCTTGCACTGAAATACTATTCGCAACAGGCAGTAAATCCCTACGTAGGCTTGTCATTGGCAAGCGGATCATCCGCTATATTCTCAAGCGCGTTTCTTGTTGATGCCGTTTCAATCTACATGGCAATAATATTCACGGCAGTTAGTGCCGTGATATTCCTTTTCAGTCTATTTTACATAGAATCCGGTGAGGCGCTTTCAGAAAGATATTATGCAGTTATGCTTATAATTACTGGCTGCGTTATAGGCACCGTCTTTGCAGGCGACCTCCTTACAATGTTTATATTCTGGGAAGCCACAGCCGCCGGTTCCAGCTTCCTGATGCTTTACAACAGAACATCAAGGTCCCTGCATGCCACCTTAAAGTACCTGGTTATGATAATAATCGCCTCAGCATTCATAATTTACGGGTTGTCCATAATCTACGCTTTAACCGGCACTTTGAACTTCTGGGCAGCTAAGCATGCCCTTATGATCCTCCAAGATAAGGGACTTCTGGAGATAGCCTTCGCCTTTATGGCCGCAGGCTACTCTATCGAAGCGGCTGTAGTGCCCTTTCACATGTGGCTGCCTGACGCCTACTCTGCCGCTCCGTCATCATCCTCAGCATTTCTGTCAGCACTTGTTGATCAGGGAAGCTATTACGTGCTGTTGAGAGTTCTCATCTATATCTTGTCGCCTCCCACAGTTCTGCCGTGGCAACTAATTTTCGCAGTTATGTCAGCGCTTACGATGATCGTTGGCAATCTACTTGCCCTAACGGAGAGAGATGTAAAGCGTTTAATGGCTTATCTATGCATTGTGGACGTCGGCTATAACCTTGTGGCAATCACGACAGTAACTCCGCTTGGAATAATGGGCAATCTTTACTTCTTCCTCGTCGGCGGCATATCCACCGCAGCAGCCTTCATGGCTGTTGGAATACTGAATGGTATGGGTTTCAAAACGCTTGACGAGTTTTCCGGGGTGGGTCGAAAAGCACCGCTTACAAGCCTCGCCTTGGTCTTAACAATATTCTCCTTTATCGGGGTTCCCTCATTAGCCGGCTTCATGGCTAAATACATGGTGTTCACCTCAGCTATAGAAGCAAACCTCGGATGGTTAGCAGTTATAGGTGTGCTTACAAGCGTTGTCCAAGCTGCCTATCTTCTGAAACTCGTTAATAATATGTATAGCAGAAAACCCGTTGAGGAATCCAAAATTAAAGAGTCAAAGAAACTCCTATTTCCAATATTCATTATGGCTGGTGCACTAATCATTTTTGGGCTTTATCCCACCGCCATTCTGAACCTCATAAATCCTGTGGTCGAGCAACTTCCCTTCATGCCTTAAACTCACCGATGACGAGCAGCATGGCCCAAAAATGCATGCAGGTTTTCCGCTGCAGGATGCGCTTTTTGCTATGTGAAATAATAGCTAGTGTGAAAGGATGACTATAAATGATTATAAATAAAGTAATATACGCGTTTAAAAGCCCTTAAACCCTAAACAGGACAATCTTCAGATTTCAATCGGAGATTACCTATTAAGATTTACGCTAAATTTATTAGCAAGCTGCGCCGTTTGAGAAGTCACGTTAAAAATCAACTGGAGAGATCTTTAATGGAATGGTTCTTAGTGGCTCCAGTAGCAGGTCTAGCTTCAATTGCTTTATCCAGCTACCTATACCACTATGTGAAAAGCCAGGACATGGGTACAGAGAGGATGCGGGAGATAGCCGGCGCCATAAAGGAAGGGGCAAAGGCTTACCTCAAGAGGCAGAATATTACTCTTGCAGTTTTCGTCTTGGTAATGGCTATAATCTTGGGAGCACTTTTCA
>JAWCTJ010000024.1:0-16935 GCA_038868255.1 Bathyarchaeia archaeon | reverse complement strand
AGTTCCTGCATATGCGCTCCGCAGCCCAATAATTCGCCAATATGGTGGCACAGCATACGGATGTAAGTTCCACCCTCACAACCCACTTTGAATAGGACGTTGCGGCCTTCCATCTCCAGGAATTCTATGTAGTATATGCGTCTAGTTCTTAGTTGACGTTTAACAGATGCTCTTAAAGGTGGCCTTTGGTAGATGGTGTCCTCAAACTCTTGCAGGGTTGATCGTATTTTCTCCTCAGAAACGTCTCCGTGAAGTTTCATCACGCAGACATATTCTTTACCGCTTGTAAGGAGAGCCTGAACAACCTTTCTGGATTCCTCAAGAGTTATTGGTAAAACACCGGTCACGTTGGGATTTCTCCAGCACTAGGCTTCTAGAGTCCCGCCGTGACCGATGTTCTGAACCCCCAATATACGTTTAACCCAAGCGGCAACTTCGTGGCTTGTGGGCCCTGCAGGTTTGTCCAAGTTTATAATGCCATATTTTATGTGTTGCTGCGCAGGGCGCTCTTCAGGCTTACAACCATGTTTCATGTCTGTTTTGTCTTCAGCTTTAAAGATGATTTCACGTTTAACCTGCCATGGAGCAAAGCTTCTAGGCATTTATACAAAGCACCTCAACAGAATTAAGAGCGCGGATAAGGCTAATAACGGTTTATCATGTGGAGGTTGCGCTTAGAATGGGCTTGAGGGGCTTTGCCATTTCCTCCAGCAAGCCCTTCTGCTTCAGCGCTTCAATAACCTCCTCATCTGAAGCGCCGCGTTTAATATCGATTTTTTGGGCTAAGGGTTCCAGGTGGTTGATGTTTGACCTTCGCCTCTTTACGCCCGTAATTGACTTCGGTCCTGTGACGAGGACAAAATTCTTGTCAATAACGTCTACTATTACGCATTTCATTCCAGCCTCTCTTCCCGCAACCTTAACGCATATTCTACCTACCTCAATTGCTGGCATGCGAAGCACCACCAATTCCTTCTAGAAGGAATAACATTCAAATAAACATCTACTATTTAACTTTACGCTTAACATGCATCAGCATTCATCTCTAATAATGCGTATTTGCTGCTAGGTCATAAACCTCTCCACAACATGGTACAGCACGCTGGTCCCGAAAATCAAGTTTTCCACGGATATGCGTTCGTCAACTCCATGTACCATCTTGAGGATTTCACCGTAGGGCAAATCTGAGCGAAGTGGATGAAATCCATAGCAAACTGCGTCTAATCTCCTGAAGAAGCGAGAGTCCGTCCCGCCCGTGAGCATTATGGGCGTAACTGAACATTCAGGTTCAAACTCCCTTAAAACTTCCACCATCAGCTGATAAAGCGGTGTGTCTGTTGGCGATTCTGAGGGCTCATTAGATTGAATAACTTCAAACTCGAGCTTATCAATGTCTCCTAGAAGGCTTCTTATCTTCTCTAAAGCTTCAGCGGTGCTCTGCCATGGGAGAACTCTGCAGTCAAAAACAGCTTCGCATTCGGAGGGGATTATGTTCTCCTTAATGCCGCCGTGCACAATGGTGGGCGCTATGGTCATTCTCAGCATTGCCCTGATCTCTTCAGCCATGGTTTTATCTTGATGAGTCAGCGCATCCAAAACTTTATCCGCCATGTTAGGGTTCTGGAGTAAAGAATTAATCTCGCCTCTGATGGAGTTATCTGCCTCCGCAAGTGCTTTTAGGAACTGCATCACCGTTGGGACTAGGGCAACATCTGCACGGTGATTCCCCAGCCGCTCAATAACCTTGCACATGCGCAGAATAGCATTGTCCGCCGCGCCGGGCAAGGAACCATGCCCAGGGATGCCTTTTGCCTTAACCTTAAGCCATAAAATGCCCTTTTCAGCTGTCTGAATTGTAAAAACATTTTTCCCCTTTATGGGTATAGCCTGCCCGCCGCCCTCGTTTATGACGTAGGATGCCATCACCTTTTCAGGATGATTATGGATAAGCCATCCTGCCCCAGCCTCTCCGCCTCTTTCTTCATCAGCCGTCGCAGCCAGTATCACATCGCCCTTAAGCTTCACATTATTCCGCTTAAGAAGCTTCATAACCATAACTTCGATAGCAGTCATTGACTTCATGTCGACGGCGCCTCTCCCCCAAACGAAACCGTCTTTTACTAGACCGGAGAAGGGGTGTACGCTCCACTCCTTCGGGTTGGCAGCAACCACATCTAAATGCGATAGCAAAAGGAGACTAGGCTTCTCGCCGGTCCCCTTCAAACGTGTTACCAAGTTCCCTCTGCCGGGAGCTGACTCTAAAATTTCGCAGTCTAAGCCTTCCTCTTCTAAAACCTCAGCGAGATATGATGCTGCTTCAGTTTCGTTTCCAGGAGGATTCGTGGTGTTTATACGTATCAAATCTCTTAGAAGAGTTGTAACCTCTTCCTCAATCTCTCTTAGAAGCAGGGTGATTCACCTCTAACATGTGAGATGGAAAGCTCCTGCAACATTTCTTCCAGAGCTGAGAAGCTTGTTAAATGTTTTGTAGGCTTCTCGAGAGGGCTGTGCTATGATTTCAATCCCTTTGGTTCTAAGCGTCTCCTTAACTTCAGGCATAACCTCAACAAGGCCATTATAGCCTGTGCCGATCACGAGGATTTCAGGTGGAGGATCATGATCAAGGACATGCCTTAGGTCGCTGACGAAAACTTTATGCCCCTCCCGCCTCCACCATCCATCAAAAACAGCATCTGCAAAAACTATTAGATCCCGCGTATAACGCTTGCCCTTGACAACCATAACCCCAAAATCATAATATTCTATCAAACATCACACCGAGAATATTAGTAGCGGAGGTTGAGAATTTAAAGGCTAAGGTGTGACTGGTGGTGATTTATTTTCACTATTAATTCAGAATAAAAAATTATATATTACGATTTGCTATACTTTAATTGTACCCATGTAGAGCACGGGTACAGTTGGCAACAGCATGCTGGGGCTATGCATGCTTGCTTGGGCCTTTCTCCTCAATTATTCCTTATGGTACTTCCTTTCACAGGAGAATAGAGAATACCTCAAGGGGAAACTGATGAACATTAACCACTTCAATAACATGGTGAATTATAAGCTGGAGCATTTTTTAACCAGAGTTTTCAATGCTCCAGAGGTGGACGTAAAGGCTTCGAGACTGATGAAAGCAGGAATATTCCTCATAGCCTTTCCTGAACCCTTCTTGAGCGACTTTGTTGGATGCTGCTTGATAATTATGGCGTTTTTGTGGATCAAACGGAAAAGATTGGGCCATATCTTCCACAAATGGGACAAGCCCCGTCTAATGTCGGCACACAGCCATGCTCACTAACATTTATTTGCGCATGCACACACAATTATAAGCGACGCCACCACAACTAATGGAGTTTCTACGAATGCCATGCGAAGCTAACCGAGTAAAGACTGTGGGGCTAATATCAGACACTCATGTGCCCTCCCGTGCCAGGGAGATTCCAAGAAGAGTATTTGAAATCTTCGAAAAAGCCGACTGCATACTGCATGCAGGCGATCTAGTGGACTTGATTGTAATAGATCAGCTTGAGCAGTTAGCGCCAGTTATAGCCGTGTACGGGAACATGGATGGACCTGAAGTTCGGGGTAAACTGCAAAAGATAAACTCATGCAGGATTTTTAACTGGAAAATTGGGATTATGCATGACCCTGGAACCATGTTTGGAATAGCGAAAATGAAGGAAATAGCAAAACAGCACAAATTAAACGTGCTTGTTTATGGACACACGCATCATCCGAACATAAGATGGGAGGAAAACATCCTGTTCATAAACCCTGGAAGTCCCACAAATCCCATACCACCGTTCATATCCAAGCCGACGGTGGGAATGCTCAAGATAACAATGGAGGATATTTCCCCAGAAATCATTACAGTCTAACTCCACTTTAACTCGCCTCTCTCCCTTGGCCAGGAATACGTTTCATGAAGAAGCTTAAAAGGACAACTTAAGAGACTGCACAGTGGGAACGATTATGGAGCATTGCAGAAATCCGTGGAAAAAGGGATGCAGAAATGACAATATCGAAGTATACATCGTGCTTGACGGCGATAAACTTCCCATATGCAAAAGCTGCTGGGGTAAAATAGCTAAGGAGGATTTAGAATGGTGAACATAAAGGGTTTTAACATAAACGTTGCTAAATCCCTCCTAGGCAGGAATGTCAACTTGCATTTGAAGGATGGATCAGTAATAGTGAACGTTCGACTTGAAGAAGTTCAGAGAGATCCAAATAGAAGAGAAATTCTCCTCAGGTGCATCCCTTATGGAAATACGAGGCAACTACAAGTGCCTCTTAAGAGCATTGCTTGGATGAAACTCGTAGACTTGAATCTAATTTTTTCCTCCAGTGAGAAATGCGGCTAAACTCAGATAGGCGATTATTTAAATTCGCCTAATGCAATGGGCTATTTAAACGAAAAGTTCAAACAATCTTAAATACGATTGGGCAGATTTTGTTGTCGGTGGATAAAATGCCATGCACCGTGATAGCCGGAGCCTTCTGGGGAGATGAAGGTAAGGGAAAGATAATCTCCTATCTGGCTCTTAAGGACAAAATAGACGTATGCGTCAGGACGGGATCCGTTAACGCTGCGCACACCGTATGGTTTGAGGGAAAACGCTACGCATTACATATGGTGCCAGCCACCTTTGTCTACGAAGGATGCCGACTTCTCATAGGAGCAGGTTCAAACGTCCATGTTGGAAGATTTCTAGAAGAGGTTAATGAGACAAACGTTAGAAACCGTGTAGGAGTAGATCATCAGGCTTCAATAATTGAGGAGAAGCACTCACAGCAGGATAAGACAAGCTCACACCTTAGAGGCATCGGCACCACAGGGTGGGGTGTGGGCCCAGCCATCGAGGAACGAGTTAGGAGAACCGCGAAACTGGCAAAGGACATACCTGAGCTTCAGCCATACCTAACGGACGTGGCAAAAGAAGTTAATGAGGCAATAGACACGGGGAAAAAAGTGATACTGGAGGGCACTCAAGGCTTCATGCTATCGCTCTTTTTCGGCACATACCCATATGTTACAGGGAGAGATACAAGCGCGTCAGCCATATGCTCAGAAGCCGGTGTTGGACCAACAAGGGTGGATGAGGTTCTACTGGTCTACAAGGCTTTTATGACGAGGGTTGGCGCTGGGCCTCTACCTGGTGAAATCTCTAAGGATGAGGCTGTCAAAAGGGGGTGGTTTGAGGTTGCCGCTGGAACTGGACGCGAAAGACGATCAGCCCCCTTCAACTTTGAAATAGCTAAAAGAGCCGCTGTAATAAATGGAGCAACTCAAGCAGCACTAACAAAACTTGACGCATTATATCCAAGCTGCAGAGGTGCAAGGTCATATGATGAACTGCCCGGGGAAGCTAAAGAGTTCATAAAAGAAGTTGAAAAACAGGTAGGCATACCCGTGGTGCTCATAGGAACAGGCCCTGACGCATTAGACATTATTGACAGAAGAACTTAGCGCCCTATCATTTTCTTACATTCTAAAAGACTTCAGAGGGACAATTATCTTTTATTAAACGATTTTTGGCTATATGACTAAACGAGCAAGGGAAGATATTTGTCCACAGCATACAGAAGGACGCTGCGTTTCATTCTACCTTTCGAAGTGCTGAATATCGATTTAAAACTGATTTTCATTTCAAACTTCATAGGAGCCTTCGGAGATGGACTCTTCGCCTATTTGCTGCCATACTACATAACTGAACATTTAGGAGCAAGCGCCTCCGAGATGGGAATGCTATATACTGTAACTTTCCTCGTGTCCGCCACAACGTTGCTTATAGCAGGAATCATCGCCGACAAATATGACCGGAAAAAGGTTATGATTGCCGGATGGTTGGCTTGGATACCTGCGCCGCTGCTGTTTTCCCTTGCTGAGAACTGGGTTCAGATGCTGCCCGGAATGATCCTTTGGGGTTTCTGGCTTAGCGGTCCCACATCAACCGCTTACGTTGTGTCCACAGCTGACAAAAACAAACTCACATTAACCTTTACGGTTCTATCAGCATCATGGTCTATAGGCTATATTTTCTCGCCCGCTGTAGGAGGATACCTAGCCGATATTATCGGGATGCAAAGAGTTTTCTACGTCTCATTTCTATTTTACACTGCGGCTTGTTTGATACTTACGATGATACGTAGCCAACGTCCGCAGCTGCATCTGCAAAGCAACAACAATGCTTCCGGAAATTCTACCAGAATGGAGAAGCTTGTTTTACTTTCCGCCTTCTTCGCTCTTGTAACATTTGTCACAATGATGTTCCGCCAGTTCATTCCAAAGTTCCTCTGGGATGCTTATGGGTATGGCGATTTTAAGATAGGCTTGCTTGGATCCGTTTCATTCTTCGGCTCAGCTGTTCTGGGACTTCTTCTGGGAAGACTTGGAGACCGATGGAGGAAAAGTTATGCAGTCGCAGCCTCAATGATTCTATGCGGCAGCTCACTGCTTCTGCTATTAAGCTCGGGCTGCATTTATGTTCTGTTAATAGCCTTTTTCCTCTTAGGCGCATCCTACATAACATGGTCGCTGATGAGCGCGGTTGTAGGGCCAATGGCGCCGGAGCATAAGAGAGCACGGTGGATATCAATTCCGCAGACGGTTAGCATGTTCAGCTCCTTCCTAGCCCCTTATGTCGGGGGACTTATATATGAGATCTCACCCCACCATCTATTCACAGTATCTATAATAGCCTTATTTTCAATAGCATTACTATCATTTCTCAGACATTTTGAATAACATCTCGTATGAGAACCCTTATTTAATCAGAAGTGCTGGTTGTCCTTAGGGTGAACGATGCATGTACGTGCAACAGACCACACGCAGCTTTCTAGCACTTCTGTTTATAGCTGGACTTGTCATCGGCGGGGTTGCCAGCGCATATGTTTCACTCCAGCAAATTAGGAGTCTAGAAAACAGGGTATCAGAACTCCAGAATCAAGTTTCTGAACTTTGGGGTTCACAGGAAATTCTCTACCAAAATTTCACGGTTTATCAGAATGGCACTTCACTTTCCGAGTTATATGAGAAGGTCAAGGATTCAGTTGTGCTTGTCTCCGTCAAGAAGAGCGGCGGCAGTTTCGCTAAGGGCTCCGGCTTCATTTACAATTTCACTGGACGAATGGTCATAGTCACGAATTATCATGTGGTTCATGGAGCTGTTGAAATAAGTGTAACCTTTAGGGATGGAGAGGGGTACTCGGCCAAGATGTTGGGAAAGGATCCCTACGCGGACTTAGCGGTGCTTTCAGTTGAAGGCAAAGTTCCAAGGGATAAATTTAGGCCCTTGAAGGTTGTTAGTTCCTCAACGTTGAAAGTCGGTGATCCGGTTATAGCTATTGGTAACCCCTATGGGCTTGTGGGTTCAATGACTAGCGGTGTGGTGAGCGCCCTACGTCGAACAATAGCTGAAGAATACACTGGAGGATTTGCAATAGCCAACGTGATCCAGACTAGTGCACCCATAAATCCAGGAAACTCAGGTGGGCCGCTGTTGAATCTCAACGGTGAAGTTGTTGGAATAACCACGGCTATAGTGAGCGATTCCCAAGGATTAGGCTTCGCTATACCCTCAAACACCCTTCTTAAGGAGATACAAGCATTAGTAACTACGGGCGGATACCGGGGACATTCCTATATAGGTATAAAGGGAGTGGACGTGGATTATTATGTTGCAAAGGATTTAGGTGCTGAAGTAACGTATGGTTGGCTAGTGCGGGAAGTAGTGAATGGCGGACCATCCGATGGCAAGCTACAGGCCAATGACATAATCGTGGCGATTAATGGAACACGCATAAGAAACGGAGATGACTTAGCAAGCTACATGGAAGAGAAAACCCTTCCGGGAAACATCATAAGGGTAACTGTTGTGAGAAAAACTGGAAACGCATGGAAAGAGCACATTGTAGAAATTATTTTGGGTGAAAGACCTCCCCCACCAATATAGCGTAGCAAAATGATATCCAAGAGCCCACAATAATTGACAAAAATAGACAAGCTGTTTGCATATAAACAAACTACGGAAAATGATGGTGGGGCTGCCCGGATTTGAACCGGGGTCTTTCCCGCACGTGGCAGATGCCAACACGCTTAGAGAGCCCAAGTCTCCAAGCCTAGACCAGGCTAGCCGACAGCCCCTCACTGTATTATTTGATAGAAAAATTACAGTATGCTTTAAAATGTTTCCTTGATAAAAGCCTGAAAAAGTAATGTGCCTAGCGCCTTCTTATAGTGCATTGAAGTACTTTGGGACATACCAGGCACTCGTCTGGTATAGGTGACTCTTTTGGAAGGGTGCTTAGAAAGCCGAAGTGATAAGCGCACTTAGCCGGGGAATCAAGAACCCGCGGGTAATCAGCTGGCTTAACCTCTACGATCTTGTCGTCCTCGATGATCACATCTATCTTTGACATACAATAAGGACAAGCATAATGGGTTTCACGGGGAATCACGCTGGTGTCTGTGACTACCGCAGGTTTGCTGAATGATTTCCCGCAGCCCTTATATGGACACTTCAGCTTTTCCCCGTGAAACAGACGCATATGTAGAGTCCTCGCAATAATATCGTTAATCTAAACATTTAATAAAGATTTCTGAATACTTGAAGAACAAGAATACAAAACGGAATCTAACCCTCTTCCTTTATCAACCCAACAAGCCTAGCCACCATGTCCCAAGGTATAGATTTCCTGGTAGAGACAAGATAAAGGTAATTCTTCGGCGACTTACATATCACTATGTTGAGTTTTCCATGGCTAACAAAAACGTACTCCACCTCACCCGCGATGTCACGGACCTTTTCGCTTAAACCAATAACAATGGCGGCCATTAAGCCTGAAAACTGTCTCTGAACTTCGGGGGGCCACTCCCTTTTAGCTCTAGAGAAAACCCTAACAACATTACCCATGGAATCCGCAACAATAACATGCCTGACGTCGTCATGAAGCCTAAAAATTCTCTCACCATCTAAGTACCCAGTTACCAAATTTCGCACCAACTTAGATTAAATTATCAGTTATCAATATATAAGAATTAAATCTCATTCCGATTTCACAGTTGAAAAATGGAGCCTCGGGCGGGCTTCGATCCCGCGACCCGCGGCTTACGAGGCCGCTGCTCTACCAGGCTGAGCCACCGAGGCCTTAATTGGATATTCAATAGATTTTGGGTAGGCTTATTTTTAAGATGTTCGGATTTCATTTTTGGAAAGAGGTGCTGTTTTGGTCTTCTGTAAAGATGTGGGTGAGAGGAAAGTAATTGAGATTCTGACTGGAAAATTTGAGCGGATGCCAAATATGCCTATACCTTTCGGCGATGATGTTTCAGCTTATCCGCTGGATGGGGGGTGTCTAATAATTTTGAAGACGGATATGCTGGTTGGGGAGACCGATATTCCCCCTGGCATGAGCCTATGGCAGGCAGCCCGTAAGGCCGTTGTCATGAACGTAAGTGATTTTGCAGCGAAGGGTGTGAAACCGCTCTGTATGCTTGTTTCATTAGGACTGCCTGGAAACTTGGCCGTTGAGGAGCTGGAGAAGATAGGTGAAGGGTTGAACGCTGGAGCCAGAGAATACGGCTTGTACATTGTTGGGGGAGACACAAATGAGGCCTCAGATTTGATAGTAAGCCTCTCCGTTTTTGGCATAGCCAAAGGGGACGCGGTTATAACCCGAAGAGGAGCTAAACCTGGCGATATCGTTGCGGTTACCGGGCTCTTTGGAAAAACATCTGCAGGTTTGAAAATGCTGCTAGAGGGTTTCAAAGCATCTCAGGAAGTTGGGCAAAGTATCATCGAATCCCTTTACATGCCTAAGGCTAGGTTGAATGAGGGATTATCTTTAGCCTCAACGGGCGCTGTCACAGCCTCTATAGATTCAAGCGACGGTCTAGCGTGGAGCCTTCATGAAATCTCCATGTCCAGCAATGTGGGTTTTCTGGTTGATAATCCACCGCTGGCGCCTGAAGCGAAAGCGTTCGCTGATGAACATGGCCTAGACCCACTGGAGCTGATGTTGTATGGCGGCGAGGAATATGAGCTTGTTCTCACAATTAATCCACAGCTCTGGGATAAAGCAGAAGACGCCGTTAAACGTGCTGGCGGAAGACTAATCCCGATAGGAAGAGTCACAACAGGGAACCTAATTGTGCTTGAGTCTCAAAATGAGCGGCGCGTAGTGGCGCCAAGAGGTTGGGAGCACTTTAAAGGTGCCAATGATGGCTGAACTTCTAGCATACCCAACGGTTAGGGAAGCAACACTATACGAAAAAGGCGCGGATGGAAGTGTTACATGCAGCTTATGCGAGAGAAGATGCATGATCCCTGAAGGATGGACAGGCTTCTGTAAAACAAGAAGAAATATTGGCGGAAGGCTATATACCCTGGTTTATGGTGACATAAGCGCTGTTGAAAGCCGACCCATCGAGATAAAACCTTTTTTCCACTACTGGCCTGGTTCGCACGCACTAACTTTTTCCACTTGGTCATGCAATTTCGATTGTGCTTGGTGTCAAAACTTCCATCTTTCTAAAACTTCACCAGATCCTTCAAAGGCTACGTTCTACCACCCAGGGGAAATCGTCAAGTTGGCTTTAGCTAATGGGGACATAGGCCTTTGTGCAAGTTTTCAAGAGCCAACACTGCTGACGGAGTGGTGTTTAGAGGTTTTCAAGCAGGGCAAAGCCAAGGGGATAAAATATTGTTGTTATGTTTCTAATGGTTATATGACCTTGGAAGCCTTAAGGATGCTTTGCGATGCGGGTATGGACGCTATAAAAGTGGATGTTAAGGGCGATCAGGAGGTTTATGCAAACTACTGCGGCGGTCCAGATGTAAACATGGTTTGGAGGACCATCCGAGAGGCTAAAAGAATGGGGCTGCATGTTGAGGTTGTGAACCTTGTCGTCAGCGGCGTTAACGATAAAGAGGAAAATCTGAAGTGGCTTGTTGAGAAACATCTGGAGAACGCAGGTGCCGAAACACCGCTGCATTTCACAAGGTATTTTCCAGCTTACAAATTCAACAACCCGCCAACTAAAATAGAGATTCTTGAAAAAGCCTGCGAAATTGCGAGGAAAGCAGGGGTTCTATATCCTTACATTGGAAATGTTCTGGGTCACAAATACGAGAACACCTATTGCCCAGCCTGTAATGAACTTCTCATCAGAAGATATGGATATTATGTTTTGAAGTATTCGATAACTGATGCAAACAAGTGCCCGCGGTGCGGTGTAAAAATTCCTATTGTTGGGCGTTATATTGGCGGATGATTTTAAGAGGTGTATAGTTAAAGTCTCTATAAATGTTCCATTTTATATATTTTAAATCAAAATTTATATAAATAACCTCGTGATTATATTTCACACTCCATTGATTTTCCAGAATTTTGGGTGAGAAAACATTTTTTCCCTTCAGAACTTTCTAACCGTAATCGCTTTTTATTTTATGCTTGGATGCCGAATTTTGACATTATGCTGTAGTTTCTCATTATTTTCTCTTATTTTGGCTAATTAACCTCCAGGAGGTTTATTCCAATACATTCTTTACTTTTCCAAGTTTCCGGTTCACTGTATCTTCATCTAAAGCTAATTATACACGAGATTAGTTGCTTAAATATGTTGGTCCGCTTGGTTTAATGTTTGGTGTTTTATAGTTAGTGTACTAGAAGCTTTTCTTCGTACTTCCTTAAGTATTCTGAGGCTTCAGCCACATCCATGAAAAGTTCATCAACCCGCTGGACGTCTTCCAAAGTTATTTTTTCCCTGTTGAAGGACTTGGCGTTCTGGGCTGCCAAGCTAAGCATCTGAACGGCATATCGGAGGGAACTTTTCGCACCCACCTCAGCAAGTTTTTCCAACGCTTCATTCTCAAGCTTCGTTTTCTCCTCGTTAGACCTTATTCGCAGAATTTCCTTAATGCTCTCCCTATCGTAGGGTTCTGTCGTTATTATCACGGATCTGTCTATAAGGTCTAGGGGGAATCCTAAGGGGCTTTTTATGTCTGTTCCACGTATGGTTGCAACTCCGCGGTTCGTTGCAAGTATTATTATGGGCACTAACTCGCTTTCCATAGCCCTTCCAAGAAAGCTGAAAGCTTCCAGGTCTAGAAGGTGGGCATCATCTATAAACAGCACACCTGGATGAATGAAGGCTTTCCCGCTGTCTACCCATTCTTTAACTTGTTGATCTACAGCCATGCGAATTTCAGCGTCTATTTCTTTAGACTCAGCGCCTCCCAATAATAGTGAGAATAATCCTCCAGAACGTTGTCTCGCATTAAGCTCATCCAAATCGGCAAGCGTTAGCATGTAAACAAATTCTTTTTCTTTAAGCACTTTTCCGTTAGGTCTCGGTATCTTTTTTCTTGTGTCAACCTCGTATGTTTTGCCTTTTTGTCCTTCCAAGCAAAGCCCTAGATCCGCAACCCTTCCAGTTTCAGCGTCTATCTGAACCACATGTCCCTCAGAGATACCTTCAGCGATTATCTGCTGGGCTATTGAGGCTCCTGCCTCTATGGTTCTCTCCTCATCCTTTGTCTTCAGCGTTAGCCTAACACTTTCAGGTATTTTCTGATATGGATTATAGGGATGAGGTGCTGTTCTGATATCAATCATGGTCACCTCGCCTTCGTAGACTTTCCGCATTTCATGAACTTCAACACCTATGCATTTCCTTATGGCCTCTATCAAAACTTCTGTCTTTTTTCGTTCGGTACTGTATATTTCGCTTCCACTCATCTGGATGAAGGGGACATTCTCGCCGAGCTCCTTAGATATTGCCACGGCGATGGCTGTTTTCCCAGTACCTGGGGGACCTGCAAGTATGATGCATTTGCCGCTGAGTTTTCCCTCTTTAATCATCCTAACCACTAAACCAGCGGCTTCACGAGCCTTTTCCTGACCAACCATGCCATCCTTTACTTTAACTGCCCTAAGGTTTTCATCCAAACCTAAACCTTTAATGTGGGTGTGAGCACCTATTCTTTCAAATTTTGATATTGTTGCGGGTAACTCTCGTATGGAGGCCATACAGGTCACCTCCTCAGACTTAAAATTATTAGTTTAAACAGATTAAACCAGAAAGGTGGATGGATAAAAATTTAGCGCTGTTTTAGAGCTGTTCTTTCCTATCAAGTAGATAATTTATCACAGTTATGCATGTAGCTGCCAAATAGGGTTTCTTTCCAAGGGAAATTTTTTCTCCATAACGTAGAACGAAATCCTCGCATTTCTTGGGTAAGCCAACATGGTCGCCCAGCACAAAAACAGGGTTCCTTTCGATTTCAACTTGGAAAATGTCCTGCCCATTCTCTTCTAAAACATATATCCTGTGTTTTTCCGCCTTGGCTTTTATTAAACCCTCAAAACTTTCCTTTAAAACCCTTATTCCAGGATGCTCTCCGTCAGAAAGCACATGTCTTAAAATTTTTCCCCAAATATGCTGATCTGTCCTTACGTTGAAGAGGTTTTCACCATTCACTTCAAGATGTAATGGTGGTCTTGGCGGCCCATTAAGAATGGCGTGGAATACTGTGTCCCTCCTAATCGCATGTGAGAGAAATAAACTTGCAATTATACACTCGTATACAATGTCAAGGCGCCCAGCATCATGTAGATTCGTCCACTTCGCATCTGTGCGTCCTGTTCGAGAATACAGAATGAATTCACGCGGCATAACTTAACCGTCCAAGCCCTAAATCAATAAGCGCCCTGATATAAACGGGTTCACGGCAAATTTTAAATGGCTTACGGAAATACCAATATCTAATAGTGAAAATTTGAGGGGGTACTTGTGGGACAAGAGACAAATACTTTTTCAGGTTACATGGGGAAGATTCTGCGGATAGACTTGACCCATAGTAAGTGGACCGCTGAACCTTTAAGGAAAGATTTGGCGGAGAGCTTCATTGGAGGCAGAGGCTTCGGCATAAAAATACTCTTCGACGAGTTGAAGAATGGAATTGATCCCCTAAGCCCTGAAAACAAGCTTATCATAACTGTGGGCCCGTTGACTGGTACAAAGGCTCAGTCAGCGAGCAGGTGGATCGCCCAATTCAAATCCCCTCTGACCGGTGCCTACTGTAGAAGCGTTGGAGGCGGTTTCTTCGGGGCTGAACTGAAATTTGCAGGCTACGATGCAATAGTAGTGGAAGGACGCTCTGAAAAACCTGTTTATGTGTGGATAAAGGATGACTGTGTGGAGTTTAAGGATGCTTCCCGAGTTTGGGGTATGACAACTAAGTGCACAAAGGAGTTCATCTTGGAGGAAACCGATGAGAAAGCCAAAATATCAATGATAGGCCCTGCTGGAGAGCGACTTGTGAAGATGGCTGCTATTGTGACTGATGATATGCGAACCGCATCAAGAGGAGGCGGAGGGGCGGTGATGGGCTCCAAAAACCTTAAGGCCATAGTTGTCCGGGGTACGAGGCGCCCGGCGATACATGACGAGAACGCCTTTGACGAGGCTGTTAAGGCGCAAATAGAAGCCTATCGTGGAAGCCCTGCTTTAGAGCATTTTAGGGCTCTAGGTACGGACGGCATTGTCTATCTCTTCTACACGCTGGGCAACTTTCCCACATACAACTTTAAGCAGCTGCCCCTTGAAGGAGTACACAGATTTGCACCAGAAGTATTAGCCAGCTACGTGGTCAAGCATGGCGGCTGCTTCGGATGCATGATGAGATGTTGGAAGACCTTCAAGCTTACCCATGGACCATACGCGGGAACAGCCTGGGAGTTTCCGGAGTATGAAACCCACTGGTCCTATGGAGGTGTCTTAGGAAACTGTAACATAGAATCCATAACGTATGCAAATATGCTCTCAGACCTCTACGGGTTAGATACCATATCAACAGGGGTTGCTATAGCCTTCGCAACGGAACTTTATGAGAAGGGCATCATAAGTAAGAGCGAAACAGATGGGCTGGAGCTGAGATGGGGTGATCCTGATGTCGTCGTGGAGCTTGTTAGGCGAATCGCCCTAAGAATAGGAATAGGCAACATCCTCGCAGAGGGGGTGAAACGGGCATCAGAAATTATCGGCAGAGGATCTGAAAAATACGCTATACATGTGAAGGGACTTGAACTGCCAGCCTACGATCCGCGTTCGCTTAAGGGGCATGGTCTAAACTTTGCAACATCACCAATAGGCGCAAGTCACTGCATCGGCTGGAACAAGTTTGAAATTCTTGGTGTGCCGCGAAAAGTGGATCCATTCGCCACCGAAGGTAAGGGTGAAATAACCAAGTATGTCCAGGATGAAACAGCCGTTGCTGAAACAGCGGTTTTCTGCACCTTCCCATTAACCAACCAGATGGTAACATTAGAAATATACAGCAAGCTTCTGTATGCAGCTACAGGAATTGAAAAGTTCAATGATCCCAAGTATCTGTGGCTCGTGGGTGAGCGCATCTTCAATCTTGAACGAGCCTTTATTGTGCGCGAGGGCTTTGACGCAAGACATGACACCATGCCTGAAAGGATCGTCAAAGAACCTGTGCCCAGAGAACCTTCCAAGGGGCAGATCTTCGAGCAGGACGTACTTCTCAAAGACTACTATAACGTCAGAGGCTGGAACGAGCAGGGCATACCTACCAAGAAAAAGCTTGAGGAACTTGGACTGTTCGAAGCAGCAGAGCAAATAGGCGCCTAAATTAGGCGCTATTTCCCATTTTTAGTTGTGATCTCATATGAGAATTCGTGTAAAATTTGTCGGCGACCTTCGTCAAAAAGTAGGTATGGCTGATTTATGGATGCGTCTTCCGGAAGGAGCTACCGTGGAAAAACTTCTGGAGGATCTTAGGAAAACGGGTATAAAAGTGGAAAGCGAAAATCCAAGCATGGTCATTTTTGTTAATGGTAGACGCTTAGAGTTTATAGGTGGTCTGAAGGCGGAGCTTAAGGATTTAGATGAACTTACGATAATGCCGATAATAGCGGGCGGAGCCTAAAACCGCCTTGTACCCTCCAAGCTCATATGCTTCCAAGGTACCATAAAACTCCGCTGAGAATGTACTGGATTGCTATTGCTGCAGTAAGCAGAGCCATGAGTTTAGAGATTACAAGAGTGCCCGAGTCCCCCAGAAACTTGTATATGGGATCTATAAGCATTAGGATGACTTGAACCGTGATGAACACTATGAGAACTGATGCTACTGCGACAACGGCGCCTGAAGTCTGAAGACTCAAAATGGTTGTGGTTATGGCTCCAGGCCCAACTAGAAGGGGGAAACCTATAGGGACAACTCCAACACTTTCAGGCGTCGATGATTCTTCCCATCCCCCGCGGACAAGTATTTGAATGGAAATTATAAGCAGAAGTATGCCTCCAGCGATCATAAAACTGTAGAGTGATATGCCGAAGAATGCAAGTATCTGCTGTCCCATCAAAGCAAAAAGGATTAGCAGGATGAAACCGGTAACTACAGCTGTTCGGAAGGCTTTCCTCCTAGCTTCTCTCGGCATTCCTTTAGTTAAGCCTATGAATATGGGAATGTTACCTAGAGGATCAACAATTATGAATAGCGTTATGGCTGCTTTAGCTAAATCCAAAATTAAGTCCATCATAGAACCTCAACTTCTGTAATAAATTAGCTTCCAGCTTAAAATATTACTGAAATATTGGC
The DNA here is from genome assembly GCA_038868255.1 of Bathyarchaeia archaeon. Taxonomy (GTDB): domain Archaea; phylum Thermoproteota; class Bathyarchaeia; order Bathyarchaeales; family Bathycorpusculaceae; genus DRVV01. The sequence goes on along the minus strand of JAWCTJ010000024.1, from coordinate 298 downwards.
TGAACGTTGCCATGCATAGGCCACTATGGGTTCCGCGGTGATATCGTCCAGACGCCACCTATGCCCGACACCTCGGGCGATTGGGAACCGCGGGCTGAACTGGTCGGCCGAAGCCTTCCAGCGTACACCCCGGTTCCATCAACCCCGTCTTATACGGGAGCCCTCGTCCCACGGGCTCGGGCTGTTGCCAGCCCAGCCATAAGTGGGAGTGGCTGCCTATTTTCGGGAGGGGCTTCGGGCTTAGATGCTTTCAGCCCTTATCCCCGGCGGCGTGGCTGCCCGGCGTCTGCCCTGTCGG